>NZ_JBDPNJ010000001.1:0-348564 GCF_039770665.1 Paracoccus sp. SSK6
CTGATGATGGTGGAAGCCTTGGCGCGGCACAGGGGTTTGGCCTTGGCCTGATTCGCGGTCTACGCCGTTCACGACAGGGGGACAAGCTTCGTCTTTGCAGTCGCCGGATCGGCATGGTTCGGCCATGCCGGTCTTGACGGGCAGGCCCGCAGGCGAAACAACGACGCGACTCGCGGCGTTGATCAAAAGGAAAGCCGATGAAATTCCGATTTCCCATTGTCATCATCGACGAGGATTTCCGGTCCGAGAACACCTCGGGCCTGGGCATCCGCGCCCTGGCCGAGGCCATCGAGGCCGAGGGCTTCGAGGTTCTGGGCGCTACCAGCTATGGCGACCTGTCGCAATTCGCCCAGCAGCAAAGCCGCGCCTCCGCCTTCGTGCTCTCCATCGACGACGAGGAATTCAGCCACGGCCCCGACCTTGATCCCGCCGTCGTGGACCTGCGCAACTTCATCGAGGAGGTGCGCTGGAAGAACGCCGACGTGCCGATCTTCCTGCATGGCGAAACCAAGACCAGCCGCCACCTGCCCAACGACATCCTGCGCGAACTCCACGGCTTCATCCACATGTTCGAGGATACGCCGGAATTCGTGGCCAAGCACATCATCCGCGAGGCGAAGTCCTATCTTGAAGGCATCCAGCCCCCGTTCTTCAAGGCGCTGCTGGATTATGCCGAGGACGGATCCTATTCTTGGCACTGCCCCGGCCATTCGGGCGGCGTGGCCTTCCTGAAATCGCCCATCGGCCAGATGTATCACCAGTTCTATGGCGAGAACATGCTGCGGGCCGATGTCTGCAACGCGGTCGAGGAGCTGGGCCAGCTTCTGGACCACAACGGCGCCATCGGCGCGTCCGAACGCAATGCCGCGCGGATCTTCAACGCCGATCACTGCTTTTTCGTGACCAATGGCACCAGCACCTCGAACAAGATGGTCTGGCACCACGCGGTCGCGCCCGGCGACGTGGTGGTCGTGGACCGCAACTGCCACAAGTCGATCCTGCACGCGATCATCATGACCGGCGCGATCCCGGTCTTCCTGCGGCCCACGCGCAACCACTGGGGCATCATCGGCCCCATCGCGCATGCCGAGTTCGAGCCCGAATCGATCCGCGCCAAGATCCGCGCGAACCCGCTGCTGCAGGGCGTCGATGCCGATGCGGTCAGGCCGCGCATGATGACGCTGACCCAGTCCACCTATGACGGCGTCCTCTACAACACCGAGGAAATCAAGCGGATGCTGGATGGCTATGTCGAGAACCTGCATTTCGACGAGGCCTGGATCCCCCATGCGGCCTTCCACCCCTTCTACGGCACCTATCACGCGATGGGCCGCAAGCGCGACCGCACCAAGCACGCCGTCACCTATGCCACCCAGTCGATCCACAAGCTGCTGGCGGGGATTTCGCAGGCCAGCCACGTCCTGGTCCAGGATTCCGAGGAAACGAAGCTGGACCGGCACCTGTTCAACGAATCCTACCTGATGCACACCTCGACCAGTCCGCAATATTCGATCATCGCCAGCTGCGACGTGGCCGCCGCGATGATGGAGCCGCCGGGCGGCACGGCCCTGGTCGAGGAATCGATCCTGGAGGCCCTGGATTTCCGCCGCGCCATGCGCAAGGTCGATGCCGAATTCGGCGAGAACGACTGGTGGTTCCAGGTCTGGGGCCCCGACGCGCTGGAGGAGGAGGGCATCGGCCGCACCAAGGACTGGGTGCTGCGCCGCACTGACAGCGAAGGCGTGCAGCGCGACGGAGAGGACAGCTGGCACGGCTTTGGCGACATGGCGCCGGGCTTCAACATGCTGGACCCGATCAAGGCCACCATCATCACCCCCGGCCTGGACATCGAGGGGCGGTTCGACACGACCGGCATCCCGGCATCGATCGTGTCGAAATACCTGGCCGAACATGGCGTGGTGGTGGAAAAGACCGGGCTTTACAGCTTTTTCATCCTGTTCACCATCGGCATCACCAAGGGCCGCTGGAACACGCTTGTCGCGGCCTTGCAGCAGTTCAAGGACGATTACGACCGCAACCAGCCCTTGTGGCGCGTGATGCCGGAATTCTGCGCCAAGCATCCGCGATACGAACATATGGGGCTGCGCGATCTGTCCCAACACGTCCATGCGCTGTATGCGAAATACGATGTCGCGCGCCTTTCGACCGAGATCTACCTGACCGACCATCACCCGGCGATGACGCCGACCGAGGCCTTTTCCCATATCGCGCGCCGCAAGACCGAACGCGTGCCCATCGACGATCTGGAAGGCCGGATCACCACCAGCCTGGTCACCCCCTATCCTCCGGGGATCCCGCTGCTGATTCCGGGCGAAACCTTCAACGCCAAGATCGTGGACTATCTGCGCTTCAACCGCGAATTCGCGCGCGAATGTCCGGGCTTCGAGACCGACATCCACGGGCTGGTGCTGGAAGCGGGGCCGGATGGCGTGGTCCATCACTATGCCGATTGCGTGGCCTCCTGACCCCAGGCGTCGGCTTGCGGCAGCATCCCGGTTCCTGTTAAGCATCCTGCAAAAACAGGCAGGGGCAGGACGATGACGGGGATCTCACGGGTTTGGGCCGGGCTGTCGCTTGCGTCGTTGCTGGGGCTGGCGGGCTGCGGCTTCGGGCATCGCATGTCCGAACAGGAATGCATGGAGCGGGCGATGTATTTCGAATCGAACCGCTCCAGCCGCGACGGCATGGTCGCGGTGGGCAGCGTGGTGATGAACCGCGTGCAATCGGGCCAGTATCCCCGGTCGGTCTGCGGCGTCGTCGGGCAGAAGAACCAGTTCGCGCCGGGCATCATGAAGCGCAAGATGAACCTGAAGACCGCGCCCAAGGTGCGCGAGGCCGCCCGGTCGGTCCTGCGCGGCGAACGCCATCCGCTGGTCGGCAACGCGATGTTCTTCCATACGGCGGGACACAGGTTTCCCTATGACAACATGCATTACGTGCTGGTGACGGGCGGCAATGCCTTCTACGAAAAGCGCCGGAACTATCTGGTGACGCGCCCGGTCCCGCCGCAGCCCATCGAAGGCATCACCGGCCGCTAGCCCGCGTCCCGCCGCGAGCCGTCGGGGTTCAGGTGGGGTTCAGGTCCACCCCTTCCCCGCCTTCGGCCAGTGAACTGCTGTTCGCCGGGGCCCATGGGCTTGAGGATCCCCTGCCTCCCGGCGGCCGTGACCGTCAGCCGGTTGCCGCTGTATTCGGTGGCCGGGTCCAGCACCGCGACCGCCCGGCTGCCCTACAGGTCGATCCCTTCTTGCTGGCGGCATGGCCCGAGGAAATGCTGGCCCGCCGCCCCGAAGGAAAGACAGGCTGGACCTGGGCGATGGCCTCGTTTCGCCAAAGCGGCCATCAGGGCTTGGGGGGAAAGGCCTTATGCCTTATCCCAGCAGATCGGTGGCCGGATTGTCGGCGATCTCGACATCCGCGTAATAACGCTGCGCCTGCGCAGGGCTTCGATGCAGCGACAGGGCCATGGCGGCGGGCAGGGGCGCGCCGTCCAGGGCGGCCTGCGTCAGGAAGCCCGACCGCAGCCCGTGGGCACTGGCGAAATCCGGGGGATAGCCCGCCAGCACCAGCCGATGGCGCACGACCTCTCGGATCCCTTCGGGGCCAAGGCGGCGCTTCAGCACCCGGTCGGACAGGCTGATCGGGCGGAACAGCGGGCCGCCGTGGATGCCCGCCACGGTGATCCAGGCCATGACCGCGCGGGCCGGGCGGCCCTTCAGCGGCAGGCGGGGGGCCAGGTCGGGGCCGGTGGTCTTGGTCGCAAGCAGCCGGATGCGCAGCAGGCCCTGACCCTCGAAGTCCCGCGCGTCCACGTCATCCCCGTTCAGGGCCGAAATCTCGGATCTCCGCCGCCCGCCCGAGGCCCAGCCCAGCATCAGCAGAGCCTTGTCCCGCAAGCCCCGGTGGCTGTGATCGCAGGTGGCCAGCATCGCCTCCAGCACCGGGCGGGTGATGGGGTTGCCGGACTTGCGCGCCCTCGGCCGCGCCGCCGCGCGCCGGGCGCGGGCGCGGGCCTGTGCGACAAGCGGCGATTCGAAAGGCGAATGGAGGTTCCGCATTCGGTGAAAGGCCCGCCAACTGGCGATGCGGCGGTCCAGGGTGGCGGGCGCGGGGCAGGCCAGCGACCGGCGCAGCCCCGCCGCGATCAGCGCCAGCGCCGTGTCCTGCGCGGCGCCGGGGGCATCGATCAGATCCTGCGAATGATCCAGAAGAAAGCGCAGCGCCACGGCTTCCGTCTCGGGCCAGGCAAGCGGCGATGCGAAGGCCGCCTGCTTCCAGGCGGCGATATAGGCCAGATCCCGTTCCCAGGCGCGCAGCGTGTTGGCGGGCGTGCCGCGCCGATAGAGTGCGGTCAGCGCCTCGGCCTGATCGGCGGACAGGGCGGGGGAAGCAAGGGGCAGATCCATGCGCGCAGAATGCGGCAGGCCAAGGGGCCAGTGCAAGCCTGCCACGGGATCGGGGCGCCGAAACGGTCTGGGTCAGCCGGTCGATGGCGGCCAGCGGCGCGGCGGCGGCCTCGGCCGGTTGCTGGATCTGCAACCCGGTCCTGGCGAATTTCCGCGACAGGCTGGTGGCCGCCGTGCCGGGATGAAAGGCCACGCAGATCGCCCGCGGATGGGTGGGGCGCAATTCGACCGATGCCGTGCGGACGATCCGGTTCAGTGCGGCTTTCGCGGCGCGATAGGAATACCAGCCCCCCAGCCGGTTGTCCCCGATGCTGCCGACCTGGCCGACGGCACGGCTGCGACCGACGGCCTGTCGCGGGGCAGAAGCGGCAGGACATGGCGCAGGATCAGCGCAGGGCCGATGGCATTAACGGCAAGGGACGCGGCCATCGCGGCGGGGTCCAAGGCCTGGAGGATCTTTTCCGGCTCGATCCCCGGTCCGTGCAGAAACCCGGTGGCGATGATGACCAGACCGGGCGTGCCCAGCCCCGCCACCCGCTGCGCGGCCTGGGCGATGCTGCCCTCATCCGTCAGATCCACCTAGAGGCGTGATAGGTGATCACCGCGCGGAACCGCCCCTGCGCCTGCAGCCGGTCCAGAAGCGCCCGCCCGCTGCGCCGACCACCACCGCCACGCCGTCCCGGCTCATCGCCGCCTCCGCATGGTTTTTTCCAATGCGCCATCCCGGACCATTGCCGTTTGCCGGAAAGACCATGGGGGCGTGGCTCTGGCCGCAACCAGGCTTGCGTCTGAGGCCGCGCCGGTGAACCGGAGCTTAGCCGCCCTGACCTGCGTGGTGGCGATAAAGCGGGTTGGACCGATCCAGATGCGCCCCCATCGCCGCCACCGCGCCATCCGCGTCGCGGGCGGCGATCAGGTCCACGATGTCGTCATGTTCCCGAAGCGTGATCTTTTCATTTCCCGACCAGTGCAGCAGCACGCCGTGATACTGGAACAGCCATCGCAGCATCGCCTGGCTGGTCGCCATCAGGATCGGATTGGCCGAGATCTGCGCGATGCGGGTGTGAAAGGCCATGTCGGCGGTGACGAAGGCCTCGGGGTCGCCGGTGCGGGCGCGCTGTTCGCCGACCAGTTCGCGCAGGTCGCGCACGTCCTGCGCGGTGGCGTTTTCGGCCGCCACGCGGACCAGGCCGGTTTCGAACATGCGGCGGGCCTGCTTCAGATGCTCCAGCTGCTCGGGTTCCGACGACAGCAGCATCCGCGCCACGTCATCGACGCGGGCCAGCACGCTGCCCGCCGTCAGTTCGTTCACGCGGCTGCGTTCGCCATGGCTGATGGTGATCAGGCCCATGGTGTGCATGTGCTGCAAGGCCTCGCGCACGGCGGGACGGCCGACGCCGAACCGCTCCATCAGGTCGCGTTCGGACGGCATGGGCGCGCCGGGGGGCAGCTCGCCGCTGGCCATCATCTCGCGCAGGCGGTCGAAGACCTGGTCGGACAGCTTGCGGCGGGTGATCCGGTCGGGGCTGGCATGGGGGTCGTGTTTCATGGCGTGGCCCTTGTCTGCGGTCTTTGGTCAGGACTTAGGCGAAGGCGGGCGGCTTTGCCAGCCGAAGGGCTCGGGATCGGCGGGCGTGAGGTTGGCGGTCAGGGTGGCATCGTCGAAGGCCAGTTCCGCCCGGCCCTTGGCCACCGTCGCGCGGCGCACCGGCTGGCCCGCCTGCGCGGCCAAGGCCCGCACCACCGCCGCCACGGGCCGCAGGCTGCCATCGTCGCGGACCAGCCCGCGCGGGTTGTAAAGCGCGGCAGGGGTCCAGACCGTCACGCCTGCGGGCGCAATTCTTGCGGCCAATCCCAAAGTCCAGGCTGCAGCAAAGGCGCCATCCTGGCGGGGATCGTCCTCGGCCATGCAGACCCGGTCGCGGTCCGGGTTGGGGATCGTGCGGCTGCCATAGGGGTTCTGGCGCATGGCGATGGTCGATGGGCCCAGCCGATAATCCCGGCCGCCGATGATCGCGCGGGCGGAGGCGAGGATATGCGGCACGGCCTCCAGCGTCTCCATCACCGACAGGTCGTCGGCGGCGTGGACAATGGGGCAGAGGCCGTGGGTCACGAAATCCCAGGCATCTGCGGGTGGGCGCTTGCGGTTCAGTTCGGGAAAGAAGCTCGCCATGCCCCCGCCCAGGGTGATGCCGGAAAAGGCTTTGCGGGCGGCGGCGTGGATTGCGTCCAGCGGCGGGCAGGGAGGCCACTCCGATCCCGGCGGCGTCGATTGCCGGTCCACCGAGGGACAGGTCATGATGGATGCGGGGCGGAACTCTGATGCCGCCAGATCGGCGGCATAGCTTGCGAATTCCGCATCCGGGTCGCTGTCGGGCGGGCAGGCGGCGATCAGTTCCAGGTCATAGGCGAGGTCTGGCAGAACCACCTGCAAGGCTGCGAAAGCTTGCAGTTCCGCCAGCCCGTGCCCTGCGGCGATGTCCAGATGGCACAGCACCCGCTGCGCGCCGATCCGGCGCAGGTCGTTGGGGTTGGCCGTGGCGCGGCGGGCGTCAGAGGCGGTCACCACAAGCGCGGTTTCGGGGAATGTCGCATTTGGAACCTGCGCGCGGATCGGCGCGACCGGCTCGGCAGCCGGGGCAGGGGTCCAGGTGATGCGCACCGCCTGCCGCAGTTCCTCGCCATCACGGATTGCATAGGGCCAGGGCAGCGCCAGCGGGCGGTTGTAGGTCTTGAAGGACGCATCGCCCCATTGGCGCTGGTCCTCCATCTCGAAGACATCGCCTTCCAGGCGGCATTCGATGCGGAGGTCGCCCGCCTGATGGATCAGGGACGTGATCTCCTTGAAGGGCTGCCAGGGTTCGATCAGCGCTGGGAAGCGCGCATCTTCGACACCATCGGGATGGCCGACCCGCACCGGGGCGCCGGCCACGCCTTCGATGGGATGCAGCACGGTGAAGCCCGCGCGGTTGGTTTCCACGGTGCCATGGATCACAGCCACGACCTCGGCAGTGAGGCTGTCGGGCGTCAGGGTCAGCACGACCTGCGCATCGAGACTGCCCGCGCCCATGTCATAGCGCGCGCGATAGGTGACGCGTCCGCCGTCCACCGTCAGGTCCGAGATCACGGGGTCCACCGTGCCCCAGTCCCGGTCGCGGACCAGGAAGGAGACAGCGCGGATCGCCTCGCTCCCGCCCACGCGCAGGTGGCGCAACTGCCCGGCTTCCAGCGTTGCCGTGGCCTCGCCCGCGCGCAACACCTGTCCTTGGCGCGGCGGCTTGTCGGTGCCGTAGAGCCGGGTCAGGTCCATTCCGGCGCCCGCATGTCGATGCGCGAACGGTCGGCGGCGGAGCGGTAAGCCGCCTCGACCAGGGCCAGCGTTTTCAGGTTATCGTGGCCCGAGGTTTCGGGCTGCATTCCGCTGCGCAGGCAATCCACGAAGTGCTGCTGAATAAGCTGCACGCTTTCCTGGATGTTGTGCCAGGGCCGTTCCGCCCAGGGCAGGACCGGCGGGGCCACGTCGCGGACCTGCTCTCCATCCGTCTGGATCACCAGCCGATAGCCTGCGTCCAGCCGCAGCGTGCCCCGGTCGCCGTCGATTTCCAGCAGCGTTTCCGGGAAGGTTTCGGGGATGCGGCGGGTCGCATAGGAGCAATCGACCACGCTGGTCACGCCGCTTTCATGCTCCAGCAGCATGGTCGCCACGTCCTCGCCCCGGATCGCGGGGTTGATCCGCCGCGTGGTGGCCGCCAGCGTCGCCACATCGCCGAACAGGGCGCGGGCCACGTCGAGGACATGGATGCCCAGATCCTGGATGATGAAGCGCGGATCGGTCGCCAGATAGGGCTGGCCCGAGAACACGTCATAGCCCGACCGGAAGCTGACGCGCCCGAAGAAGGGCTGACCTACGGCACCGCCCCGCACCGCCTCGATGGCGGCGCGGACCGCCGATTGCCAGCGGAAGTTCTCATGCACCATCAGGGTCTTTCCCGCCGCATCGACGGCACCCACCATGGCGCGGGCATCCTCCATCGTCTCGGCAAAGGGTTTCTGGCAGATGACATGGACGCCCGCCTGTGCCGCCAGTTCCACCAGCGGACGGTGAGAGGCGACGGTGGTGGCAATGTCCACGAAGTCCAGATCCTCGGCTGCCAGAATCTCGGCGGCGTCGGCATAGGGGCGGGCGCCAAAGCGCGTTGCCGTCTCATTGCGCCGCGCGGGATCGCGGTCGCAGACGGCGACGATCTCGACCCCTTCGATCCCGGTCCAGCCATGCATCTGGTTCTGCGCGAAGAACCCGCAGCCGATCAATGCACCCTTCATCCTACTTCCCCGCTTCCGCCTGCAGCGCCACGCGCGCCTGCAATTTCTGTTGCGCCTGATCGACCACCACGGCGGCGATGATGACAAGCCCCTTGATGACCGTCTGCCAGAAGGACGACACGCCCATCATCACCAGCCCGTCCGACAGCACGCCGATCACGAAGGCGCCGACGATGGTGCCGCCGATCCGCCCGCGCCCACCCGACATGGACGTGCCGCCAAGGACGGCCGCGGCAATCGCATTCAGCTCGAAGGCCTGACCCGTCGCGGGATGCGAGGCGACCAGTTGGGACGAGACGATCAGCCCCACCAGCGCCGCGCAAAGCCCGCTGAACATGTAGACGAAGAACTTGATGCGGTTGACCTTGACCCCCGATAGCGCCGCGCCGCGTTCGTTGCCGCCCACGGCATAGATGTACCGCCCCAGCGGCGTGCGGCGCGCGACATAGGCCGCGATCAGCGCTACCACGACCAGCATCCAGATCGAGATCGGCAGGCCCAGCACATTCCCCGCCCCGATCAGCCGGAACGTGTCGGATCCGTATTCGGGGTTGCCGTTCAGGTTCGGGAAGGTCCGGCCGTCGGAAAACAGCATCGCCGCGCCCCGGCAGACATAAAGCGTGCCAAGCGTAGCGATGAAGGGCGCGACGTTCAGTTTCGTGATCAGGAAGGCGTTGACCGCCCCGATCAGCACGCCCACCCCCATCACGATCAGGCAGATCTCGACCGTGTTGAACTGGATCGACCAGCCAAGGCCGGGGTCGATGCCGTAAAGCACCAGCCAGCCCGCGACCATGCCGCAGAGGCCGACGATCGATCCGACCGACAGGTCGATCCCGCCCGAGATGATCACGAAGGTCATGCCGATCGCCAGAAAGGCGTTCAGCGCGACGTGCTTCGACATAATCACCATGTTCGCCGTGGACAGGAAATTCGGCGCGGCAAAGGCGAAGAAGGCGAAGACCAGGATCAGAGCGATGAAGGTCCGGGCCTTCAGCAAAAGCAGCAGCAGGTTCGCGGAACCGGCCTGATGCGGCGCGTCTGTGGCGGCATGGGTCATGCGACATGCTCCTTGGATGGGGTGGGGACGTGCCCTTTGGCGGAGGCGGCGATGACAAGGGTCTCGGTCGCGTCCTTGCGGTCGAATTCGCCCGTGACGCGGCCGTTCGACATGACCACGATGCGGTCGGACAGCGCCATCAGCTCCTCCATGTCCGAGGTGACGAAGACGATGCCAAGCCCCTCGGCGGCCAGCTTGCGCATGGTGCGGAAGACCTCGGCCTTGGCGCCGATGTCGATGCCGCGAGAGGGCTCGTCCATCAGCAGCACCTTGGGTTTCGTCATCAGCGCCTTGCCGATGACCACCTTCTGCTGGTTCCCGCCCGACAGGCTGGAGACCGGATTTTCCATCGACGCGATCTTGACGGTCAGGCGCTTTACGAAATCGCGTACCGTGCCGCGCTCGGCGCCCAGGTTCATGTGAAAGCCGGTGGTGAATTCGCTCAATGACGACAGCGTCATGTTCTCGCGGATCGACAGGATCTGGACCAACCCGTCATTCTTGCGATCCTCGGGGATCAGGGCGATCCCCGACCGGATGCGGCCTGACACGGTGCGGGTTTTCAGTTGCTTGCCATCCACGAAGATGCGCCCGCCCGCATGGGGGTGGCGGCCGATCACGCATTCTAGGAACTCGCTGCGGCCCGCGCCCATCAACCCGTAGACGCCCAGGATCTCGCCCGCGCGCAGGGACATGCCGACGTGATCGACGGCCAGGCCGCCGCCGGGGCGGGGCAGGGTCACGTCCTCGGCCCGGAACACCTCGGGGCCATAGGGGTGGTCGATGTCCTTGGCAAAGTCCCTGGACGCCTCGCCGATCATGGCGCGGACGATCCAGTCCACATCGACGCCCTCCATCGACCGCGCGCCAGTGATCGTGCCGTCGCGCAGCACGGTGATGTAGTCGCCGATGCGGATCAGCTCCTCCAGCCGGTGCGAGATATAGACGATGCCGACGCCCTGCCGCTTGAGGTCGGCGATGACGCGGAACAGGATCTCGACCTCGGCGGCCGACAGCGCCGACGTGGGTTCGTCCAGGATCAGGATGCGCGCGTCTTGCGCCAGGCTTTTCGCGATCTCGACGATCTGCTGCTGGCCGACGCGCAGGTCGCCCACCAGGGCATCGGGGTCGATGTCGTGTTCCAGCCGCCGCATCAACCCGCGCGTGGCCTCGCGCTGCGCGGCCATGTCGATGTCGATGCGGCCGCGCGTGATCTCGCGGTTGATGAAGATGTTTTCCGCCACCGTCATGTTCGGGAACAGGTTCAGTTCCTGGAACACGATGCCGATGCCGTGGCGGCGGGCGTCGTCGGTGCCGCTGAAATGGACCTCGGCCCCGTCCATGAGGATCCGGCCCTCGGTCAGCTGCTCGACCCCGGCGATGACCTTCATCATGGTGGACTTGCCGGCGCCGTTTTCGCCGACCAGCACGTTGACCGCGCCCATGCGGAGGTCGAAATCGACCCCTTTCAGCGCGCGGGTGCCGGGATAGACCTTGGTGCCGCCCCGGATCTGCAACCCGATGTCATGCGTCATGGCGCGGCTTCCAGCAGGGTTGGCACGACCAGGACCGGATCGGTGGCGCTGCGGAGCGTCGTCGCGCCCTCGAAGCGGAAGGTCTTGCCGGTCAGGTCGCCCTCGGGCAGTTGGATCGCCCCATGCGCGCGGTCGTTCAGCGCACGGGCGAGCTTTGCGAATTCGATCTGGTCGCGATAGTCGGTAAAGACGATGAAATCCGCCGCATCGCGCAGCGCCGTGCCCTTGATGACCGGGCCAAGCTGGATGGTCACGTCGGCCTTTCCGTCGCCGGTCGCATCCAGCGTCAGGGTAGCCGCGCGGGATTCGCGATTGGCCTCGACCACGGTGCCCTGGCCCTTGACCAGGAAGTTCCAGGGGCTGCCCTCGGCCTGGGGGCGCACGCCATGGGCCTTGCCGGCGGCCTCCAACCCACCCTGCAGGGCAGTGGTCAGCATGGGCAGGTCGATGGCCTTCCCGCTGACATAGGGAACCAATTGGGCGGCATAGATCTCGCCCGCCTTGGCGGCCATCCGGTCCTCGTCGGACTGGGGGGCGCCTGCGTTTTCGCTGCCGGGTTCGGGATTGGGGACGATCTTGCAGGCGCCAAGCGCCGTCAGGGCCAGCGACAGGCCAAGGATCGCGGTCATCGCGCGCATCATGCGGGACTCCGGGGCAAGGGACAAGCGGCCCGGCGACCATGCGCCGGGCCGAAACGTGGTCACTCCGCCAGGGCGAAGGTTTCCAGCTTGTCGGCGTTCTCAGACGTGATCAGGATGCAGTCCATCAGCTGCTTTTCATCCACGCCGGTCGATCCGGTCTTGAGATACTTGTCGGCCTGTTCCACGGCCAGCTGCGCCTGGCGATAGGCCGGCTGCAGGACGGTGGCCTTGATCCCGCCCGCCTTGATGGAATCGCGCACGTCGTTCGACCCGTCGAAGCCCACCACGATCACGTCGGTCCGGCCCGCAGCCTCAAGCGCGGCCCAGGCGCCCATGGCCATGGTGTCGTTGCCCGAGATTACCCCCTTGATGTCCGGGTTGGCCTGAAGGATCGTCTCCATCACCGTATAGGCCTCGGTCTGCGACCAGTTGGCTGTCTGCTGGGCGACCATCTCCATGTCGGGATACTGGTCGATGATGTCGTGATAGCCGGACGACCGGATGCCTGCGTTGGTGTCCGCCTCGCGGCCCAGAAGCTCGGCATACTTGCCGGTCTCGCCCATCAGGCGGACGAATTCCTCGGCCCCCAACTGCGCGCCCTGGTAGTTGTTCGACACGATCTGGCTGACGGCGACGCCGGATTCCTTGATCTCGCGGTCGATCAAGAAGGACGGGATGCCTGCGTCCTTGGCGCTCTGGACGGCGGCAACGGTGGCATCGGCCCCGGCATTGTCCAGGATGATCGCCTTGGCGCCCTGGGCTGTGGCGGTGTTGAACAGCTCCAGCTGCTTGTTCGCGTCGTCGTCATGAACCATGACCACGGTGTCATAGCCCAGTTCCTTGGCCTTCGCCTCGGCGCCCACGGCCTCGGCCTTGAAGAAGGGGTTGTCGTGGCTGGGGGTGATGATCGCGATCAGCCCTTCGGCACTGGCGAAGGACGGCATGGTCACGGTCATGGCAAGGCCAAAGGCTGACATCATCAGCCGGCGGGTCAGTTTCATGTTTTTCCTCCCATAAGGTCAGCCGGACTGCTGCCGGTTCCTCTCTGACCGTTTCAAGCTGCGGGGGAATCGCCATCCTGTCAACAGGTATGACAAGATGACGATTACTTTTCCGTTCAGGTGATCCGCTCGATGCTGGCGGCGACCTCGTCCCATTCCAGCACCTTCTTCCAGTCGTCGCGCATCAGCATGGGGATGCCGAACTCGATGGCCTTGTTGCAGGCGTCCGAGAACTGGCCCTGCCGTTCCTCGAAGATCACCGCACCCAGGATGTTCATATGGCCCAGAAGGAAGTCGCGGGCACATTCCTTGCTAACGCCGCTTCGGGCCACGACCTCGTCCATGGCTTCGCGCATGATCGTCAGCAGCGAGGCGCAGACGGTTTCCGACAGGCCCGGCTCCAGCATGGCCATCTGCTTGACCGTCACTTCGTAGCTGCGGGCCACGGGGGCATAGATGGCGCGGGCGATGCGGTCGCCCAGTTCGTAATGCTCGCGGGGGCCCTGCATCAGCGCGTTGACCACGCCCTGTTTCGCGGCAACGCCACCGAAATGGTCCGCGCGGCCTTCCGGCGTATCCTCGTCGTTGAAGATCGGGGGGTGGCAGGGATGCGTGACGAAATAGGTGATGTCCGCGCGTTCGGGCAGGTGGCCCGCGAAGGGCGCGGCGGCGTCCAGGATGACGATCATCGTGCCTGCTGCCACCTGCGGCACCACGGATGCAGCGACCTTGCGGATCACGGTGTCCGGCACAGCCAGGATCACGACCTCGGCCCCGGAAAGCGCCGCATCGGCATCCACGGTGTCGAAGCCCAACTCCGTCTTCAGCCGCTCGCGTCCGGCATCGCTGACCTCGACATGGGCCACGTCGAAGTCGGTCTTGGCAAGGTTCGTGGACAGGCGCACGCCCATCTTGCCGCCAGCCCCGAACAGGGCAACTTTCGTCATCTTGTTATCCTCCTCAGCAGGAATCATCCTTGCCAAACTGGTATGATGAGATAATCAGAAACTTGGACTGTCAAGGGAGGATTCGATGGCGCCTTGGGTCACATGGCTGGGCGACGACTTCACCGGATCGGCTGCGGTGATGGAGGTGCTGCAATTCGCGGGCCTGCCCTCGGTCCTGTTCACCGACATTCCGACGCCCGATCTGGCGGCGCGGTTCGCGGGCTGCCGGGGGGTGGGGATCGCCACCACGGCGCGCAGCCATGATCCGGCCTGGATGGCCCGGAACCTGCCTGCGCTGTTCGGCTGGCTGGACGGGCTTGGCGCGCCGATCCTGCATTACAAGATCTGCTCGACCTTCGATTCCTCGCCCGACAGCGGCTCCATCGGCGCAGCGATCGAGATCGGCTTGCAGGTGCGCCCCGCCAAGGCCGTGCCGCTGCTGACCGCCGCGCCGCAGATGCGGCGGTATCAGGCATTCGGGCACCTGTTCGCGGGCACGCTGGACGGGGTGTTCCGTCTGGACCGCCATCCGGTCATGTCGCGCCATCCGGTCACGCCGATGGCCGAATCCGACCTGCTGCGCCATCTGGCGGCGCAGACGGACCTGCCCTCCGCTCTGATCGACCTGGAGGATTTGGGGGATCTGCAGGCGTTGCCAAAGGCGCTGGCATCAGGCGCGCGAATCCTGTCTCTCGACAGCATGGAGCCTGCCAGCGAAACCGCGGCAGGCCGGCTGATCTGGGAAAACCGCGCCGATCTGGGGTTCGTCGCGGGCAGCCAGGGCGTCGAATACGCGCTTGTCCGCCACTGGCAGGACAGCGGCGCGATCCCGCGCGCGGATGCGCCGGGCGGCTTGCTGCGTGCCGAGCGGATCGTGGCGGTGTCGGGTTCCGTCTCGCCCACCACGGCGCGGCAACTGGACTGGGCGGGGCGGAACGGCTTTGCCCTGCTGCCCTTCGACGCCCGCGCGGTCACCGGCAGCGATGCCGACATGGCGGAGGAGGAGCGGCGCCTGACCCAGGCGGCCATCGCCGCCGCCCAAGCGGGCCAAAGCCCGCTGGTCCATTCCGCATGCGGCGAAGGCCCGCAGGTCGATGCCTTCCGCGCGGCACTTGCCCGCAGCGGCATGGACCCCGCCACCGCCAACCGCCGCATCGGGGAAGCGCTTGGCCGCATCCTGGACGGAACGCTGCGCGCCTCAGGCGTCCGGCGCGCGGTGATCTCGGGCGGCGATACCTCGGGGCACGGGATGCGGCAGCTTGGGTTGTCGGCGCTTGTCGCAAAGGCGCCGACCATTCCCGGCGCGGCCTTGTGCCAGGCTTTTGGAACCGGCCCGCATGATGGCTTGGAAATCGCCCTGAAAGGCGGGCAGATGGGATCCGAGGACTATTTCGGCTGGATCCGCGACGGCGGCGGGCCAAGGGGAACAGCAGCATGACCGACCATATCCGCGTCACCTATCGCATCGAGACACCGGGCAACGTCGAGGCCCTGGCGCAGAAGATCGCCGCCGACCAGTCCACCGGCACCTTTACCGAACTGCCGGGGGAAACCGAGGCACTGAAGGCCCGCTATGCCGCCCGCGTGGAACGAATCGACCCGCTGCCCGACGCGGAAACCCCAGGCTTTCCGTCCGACGCGCCCGGCCCCTTCCACCGCGCCGATGTGACCATTTCCTGGCCGCTGGAGGCCATCGGCACCGACATCGCCGCGCTGATGACCATCACCGTGGGGGGCGTCTATGCCATACGCGGGCTGACCGGCGTGCGCGTCATGGATTTCGACCTGCCGCCCGCCTTTGCCTGCCATCCCGGCCCGCAATTCGGCATCGCAGGCTCCCGCCGCCTGATGGGGGTTTCCGAAGGTCCGATGATCGCCTCGATCATTAAGCCCTCGCTCGGCCTCTCGCCCGAGGATACCGCGCAAGTCGTCCAGACCCTGTGCGAGGCGGGCGTCGATTTCATCAAGGACGACGAAAAGCTGATGTCGCCCGGCTATTCGCCGCTTGCCGCGCGGGTCGATGCGATCATGCCGGTGATCGAGCGCCATGCCGACCGGACGGGGAAAAAGGTGATGTATGCCTTTGGCATCTCCTCGGCCGACCCGGACCGGATGATGCGCGACCATGACCATGTCGCGGCCCGTGGCGGCAATGCGGCGGTGGTCAACATCAACTCGATCGGCCATGGCGGCATGGCCTTCCTGCGCAAGCGGTCGCAGCTTTGCCTGCATGCGCATCGCAACGGCTGGGACATCCTGACCCGCCACCCGGCCCTGGGGATGGAGTTCCGCGCCTGGCAGAAGATCTGGCGCCTGCTGGGCGTGGACCAGTTCCAGATCAACGGGATACGAGCGAAATATTGGGAGCCTGACGACAGCTTCGTGCGGTCCTTCCATGACGTGATGACGCCGATCTTCTCGGACGCGGACCGGCCCCTGCCGGTGGTCTGTTCGGGCCAATGGGGCGGGCAGGCGGTCGAAACCTATCGGCGCACCGGGCAGACGCTGGACCTGATGTATCTGGGCGGCGGCGGCATCCACGGCCATCCGAACGGGCCTGCGGCGGGCGTGCGCGCCATCCGCCGTGCCTGGGCCGCGGCGGCGGCGGGCGAGACGTTGCAGGACGCCGCGAAGACCGACCCGGATCTGGCGGCTTCGCTGGCCAGGTGGGGCTGAACCCTCAGGGCAGCAGCACGACCGACCCCTGGGTGCGGCGGTGTTCCATGTCGTCCTGCGCGCGGGCGGCGTCCGCCAGGGGATAGGTCGTCACCTGCGGGGGCGCCAGCGTCCCGTCCGCCATGGCCGCGAACAACCGCTGCGCGGCAGCCTGATATTCCGCGCGATCCGCTGTGTAATGCGCGATGGAAGGGCGGGTCACGAACAGCGACCCCTTGGCCCCCAGCGACGACACCGCCAGCGGCGGCACGGGCCCCGAGCTTTCGCCGAAACTGACCAGCGTGCCGCGCGGCGCCAGGCTGTCCAGCGAGGCGGCAAAGGTATCCGCCCCGACCGAGTCATAGGCCACCCGCACCCCCTTGCCTTCGGTGATCTGCCTGACGCGGGCGGCCACATCCTCGGTTTCCGTGACGATCACATGGGCGCAGCCGTTGCGCAGCGCGGCATGGACCTTGGCTTTGGACCCCACGGTGCCGATCACGACGGCGCCGATGGCCTTCAGCCATTGGCAGGCGATGGAGCCGACCCCGCCCGCCGCCGCATGGACCAGAACCCGGTCCCCTGGCTGGACAGCCACGCAGCGATGGATCAGGTATTCGGCGGTCAGCCCCTTGAAGATCATCGCCGCTGCAGTGGTGTCGTCGATCCTGTCCGGCACCTTGATCGCGCGGGCGGCGGGCAGGTTCCGGGCCTGGGCATAGGCGCCCGGCGGGCCGCCGACATAGGCCACGCGGTCCCCCGGCGCAAAGCCCGTCACCCCTTCGCCCACCGCCGTGACCCTGCCTGCGCCCTCGACCCCCAGGCCGCCGGGCAGGGACAGGGGCGCGGCGAAGACGCCCTTGCGGTGATAGATGTCGATGAAGTTCAGCCCGACGGCCGTGTGGCGCAACTGGATCTCGGCCGCGCCCGGCGGGGGCAGATCGACCGGGTGCAGCGACAGCACCTCCGGCGTGCCGAATGCGGAAAAACGGATGGCCTGGGTCTGCATCAGAGGCATCCTGCGTTGATTCTGCCCGATCTTTTGCCGGATCCGATCTCAAGTCCAGCCCGCATCCGGGCAGGAACCGCAAGGCATTAATAAAGATCAATGAAACCTTTGGCGGAATGGCCTGTTGTTCAAGGCTCTTCAATGCCGGATGGACCCCGATGCCTGGCTGGATCGTTGCGATTTCCGATTTTTGTTCGCAGGTTCCACCAGCCCTTCCCCAATCCCCCGCCGATCCCGCCTTCTGGGACAAAAGCACGCGCCCGTCCGGCCGGGAGCGGCCCGGCAGGGTGGATGTCGTGGGCGGATACCTGGAACGTTTGCCCTTGTCCGCGGTTGCGGCCGGCATGGCCGATCATGCGGAAATCTGGACATTCGCGGGGCGCGACGGGGAATCCGACCGCGAGACGGGCCGCCCCGACGGCACGCCCGATGCGGACAACCCCGCCCTGATCCGGCGCGTCTTCCGTGCCGATACCCCCGCGCCCTATGGCTCGTCCGAGGCGGTGGATTTCATCCGCCGGGTCGGCGCGCCCGACATCCTCTGCGTCTGGGGGCTGGGGGTGGATGCGGCACTGCTGGACGCCTGCGCCACGTCGCTGAAGATCTACAATTCCATCGACGCGCCTGCCCTGCGCATTCCCGACGACCTGGCCGTGCGGTTCGACCTGTTCCTGACCGGGGCCGACTGGCAGTCGCGGGAGATCGAGGCGCGCGTGCCCGGCGCGCGGACCCTGGTGCTGCCCATCGGGCCCGCTTTCGCTTCGGGCGATACGTTCTTCCCGACGGGCGCGGACAAGGACCGCGACGTGGTCTATGTGGCCTGCGCGCAGCCCTACAAGCGCCACGACATCCTGTTCGACGCCATGGCGCGCAGGCCCGGCACGCGCGGGCTTCTGGTCGTGGGCTATGGCCATCAGGCCGACGAATTCCGCGACCGCGCCGCGCGCGAGGGGCTGGATCTAGAGATCGTCGGCCCCCCCGGCGTTCCCTTCGACGAGGTGAATCGCCAGATCAACCGCGCCCGCGTGGGCGTGGTCTGCGGCGTGGACGACGGCGCGCCCGCGATCCTGACCGAATACCAACTGGCGGGCCTGCCCGTGCTGGCCAATGCGCGCCTGTCCTGCGGGCTGCAGTTCATCACGCCCGAGACCGGCCTGGCCGCCCATGAAGGCGCCGATTTTGCCGAGGCCTTGGACATGCTGCTGCGCGATTACGCCCGCTATGACACGCGAGATGTCGCGCTGTCCCGATGGGGCTGGCGGCCCAGCATGGCCGTGCTTTCCGAAACACTGACCGAAATCAGCAATGCAAGGATGGTGCCATGAACGATGCCAACCCCCTCACACCCCTTGCGCTTGCGATCCGACCGGCGCTGATCTGCTTTTCGCATCTTCGCTGGGATTTCGTGCTGCAACGCCCCCAGCACCTGATGTCGCGCTTTGCCGCCGATTACCGCCTGTTCTTCTGGGAAGAGGCGATCCCCACCGACCATCACCTGCCCTATCTGGAATTCCACGCCTTCGAGGGCACGACTGTCCAGTCGATCCGCCCCCGCGTCCCCGCCCGCTGGTCGCCCGAGGATCAGGCCCGCGCGCTGTCGGGCCTGCTGGACCAGATGATGGGCGTGGCGGGCATCCACCGCCCGGTCCTGTGGTTCTATACCCCGATGATGTGGCCCATCGCGGCGCATGTCGATGCGGCGGCGGTGGTCTATGACTGCATGGACGAACTGTCGGCCTTCCGCTTCGCGCCGCCCGAACTGGCCGCGAACGAGGCCGCGCTGATGGCGGCGGCGGACGTGGTCTTCACCGGTGGCCATTCCATCTATGAGGCGAAGGCCGACCGGCACGCCAACATCCATCCCTTTCCGTCATCCGTCGATACCGCCCATTTCGCCCGCGCGCGGGCCGGGCTGGCGGAACCCGAGGATCAGGCCCGGCTGCCCCGTCCCCGGCTTGGATATTACGGGGTGATCGACGAACGGCTGGATCTGGGCCTGATCGCGGCCCTGGCCCATGCCCATCCCGACTGGTCGATCGTGATGATCGGGCCGCTGGCCAAGATCGGCCCCGAGGATCTGCCCCGCGCACCCAACATCCACTGGCTGGGCCAGCGCGGCTATGACCAGTTGCCCGCCTATCTGTCGGGCTGGGACGTGGCGCTGATGCCCTTTGCCATGAACGAGGCCACGCGCTTCATCTCCCCCACCAAGACGCCCGAATATCTGGCGGGCGGCGTGCAGGTCGTCTCCACCCCCGTGCGCGACGTGGTGCGCCATTACGGTGACGTTGCCGCCGTGCGCATCGCCGGTGATGCGAGCGGCTTCGTGCGCGCCTGCGAGGAGGCGCTTGCGCAGCGCGACCGGCCCGAAGGCTGGCGCGACGAGGCCGACCGGCTTCTGGCCGATCTCAGCTGGGACAACACCTTCCAGCGGATGCGCGACCACCTGGACCGGGCGCTTGGCAGGCACCAGCCCTCGGCCTCGGTCGTGAAGCTGCCGGTGCCTGCGGTGCTGCGCGGCGCGAAGAAGCATGACGTGACGATCTGCGGCGCGGGCTTTGCCGGATCGGTGCTGGCGCGGCAATTTGCCGAAGTCTCGGGCAAGCGCGTACTGGTGGTGGACAAGCGTCCCCATGTCGCGGGCAACGCCTATGACTGCCTGGACGATGCGGGCGTCCTGATCCACCGCTATGGCCCGCATATCTTCCACACCAACAGCGACGACGTGTTCGACTGGCTGGGCCGCTTCACCGAATGGCGCCCTTACGAACACCGCGTGCTGGCGCGGGTGGGCGACAAATCCCTGCCCATGCCCATCAACCGCACCACGCTGAACATGCTTTACGGCCTGGACCTGCAATCGGATGCCGAGGCCGAGGCCTTCCTGGCCCGGCAGGCGCAGCCGGTCCGTGACATCCGCACCTCGCGCGATGTAGTGGTGAACGCCATCGGCACCGAACTCTACGAGACCTTCTTCCAGGGCTACACCCGCAAGCAATGGGGGCTGGATCCGTCGCAACTGGACAAGTCGGTGACGGCGCGGGTGCCGACGCGGACCAATACCGACGACCGATACTTCACCGACAGGCACCAGGCCATGCCGAAGGACGGCTTCACGCGGATGTTCGAACGGATGCTGGACCATCCGAATATCGAGCTTGGGCTTGGCACCGATTTCCACGACCTGGAAGCCGCCGACAAGGGCAGGCTGGTGGTCTATACCGGGCCCATCGACGCCTATTTCGGCCACCGCTTCGGCACGCTGCCCTATCGCAGCCTGCGCTTCCGCCACGAGACGCTGGACCAGCCGCAGTTCCAGCCCGTCGGCGTCGTGAACTTCCCGGCCGAGGACGTGCCCTATACCCGGATCACGGAATACAAGCACCTGACCGGGCAGACGCACGCGCGGACCTCGGTCAGCTACGAATATCCGTCCGCTGAAGGGGATCCCTATTACCCGATCCCGCGCCCGGAAAACCACGACCTGTTCCGCCGTTATGACGCGCTTGCGGCGGCGGAACCGGGGGTGATCTTCGCGGGCCGGCTGGGCAGCTATCGGTATTACAACATGGATCAGGTCGTGGGCCAGGCGCTTGCGATCCATCGGCGGCTGACGGCCCGGCAGCCCGCGGCGGAAGCGATGGTCCCCACGACATGACCGCCTGATGCGCTGCCTTCTGGTGACCGACAGCCCCGAGCCATCGGGGGTCGGCGAACACATGCTGACGCTGGCCGGGGCCCTGCCGCACGGCATGGCCGCTCTGGCCTTTCCCGACCATGCGGCGGGCCGCGCCCTTGCCGCGCGGGCCAAGGCCATGGGCCTGCCCGCGCAGGTCTTCGCCCCCCATGATGCCGAGGCTTTCATCGCCGCCAGCCGTCCCCGCATCGTCCATGTCCATGCGGGCATCGGCTGGGAAGGGCATGGCCTTGTCGCAGCCGCCGCGCGGGCGGGCCGGGCGGTGATCCGCACCGAACACCTGCCCTGGCTTCTGACCGATGCGGACCAGATCGCCCATTACGCCGATGCCAGCCGGAACGTGGATGCGGTCATCGCCGTCTCGGATGCCGCGGCCGATGGCTGGCGGGCGGCGCTTGCGGCCATGGGGCGGGACGGGGCCGTCCATGCGGTCCCGAACGGCACCGCCGCGCCGGTGCTGGCCCACAAGGGCGCGGACGGCATGACCTTGCTGTGCGTCGGGCGCTTCAGCCCGCAGAAGCTGCACCGCACGCTGCTGGCGGCGCTTGCGCGCCTGCACCGGCGCGGCATCCCCGCGCGCCTGGATCTGGTCGGGCAGGGGGCGGGCATGGGGCGGCTGCGCCACTGGACCGCGCGGCTGGGGCTTGCCAGGCATGTCCGCTTCCTGGGCCGGCGCGGCGACGTGCCCGCGCTGATGGCCGCCTCCGACCTGCTGGTCCTGCCATCCGGCTTCGAAGGCCTGCCGCTCGTGGCGCTTGAAGCCATGTCCATCGGCCTGCCCGTCATCGCCACCGATGTCACCGGATCGGCCGAGGCCCTGGGCCCCGGCCATCCCTGGCTGGTGCCGCCCCGCCGGTCGCGGCCCCTGGCCGATGCCATCGCGCAGGCGTTGACCGACGATGCTGCCCGCGCCATCGTGGCGCGCAGGGGCCAGGCCCGCTGGTCGGGGCATTTCACCGCCGCCCGCATGGCGGCGGATACGGTGCGGATTTATCGCCGCGTTCTGCGGCAGCGTGGAGAGGACGGAATGACCAAGACAAGGCTGGGCTTCATCGGCGCGGGCGGCATCGCGCATCGCCATTTCGGCGTGCTGCGGACCATGGAGGATGTCCAGATCGCAGCCCTCTGCGATCCCGACGAAGGGCGCGCCCGCCATGCGGCCGAGGCGACGGGTGCTGTGGCCTACGCCGATCACGAAGCCATGCTGGCGGCCGAGGATCTGGACGCCGTCTATATCTGCGTGCCGCCCTTTGCGCACGGTGCCCCCGAGCGCGCCTGCATCGCGCGCGGCTTGCCCTTCTTCGTCGAAAAGCCCCTGTCGCTGGACATCAGCCTGGCCGAGGAGATCGGCGCCGAGGTGGAGAAGGCGGGCCTCATCACCGCCGTCGGCTATCACTGGCGCTATCTGGACACAATGGACGAGGCGCGGTCCCACCTGGCCCATAATGCGCCGCATCTGATCCAGGGCTTCTGGCTGGACCAGACGCCGCCTCCGCAATGGTGGTGGAACCAGGACCAGAGCGGCGGCCAGGTGGTCGAACAGGCGACCCATGTGATCGACGCGGCCCGCTTCCTGGCCGGCGACGTGACCGAGGTCTTCGGCATGTCCGCCCGCCGCGACCGCGCCGATTTCCAGGGCCTGACCGTGCCCACGGCGACGGCGGCGACGCTGCGCTTTGCCAGCGGCGCGATTGCCAACCTGTCGGCCACCTGCCTCTTGCGCTGGAACCACCGCGTGGGCCTGCA
Organism: Paracoccus sp. SSK6; assembly: GCF_039770665.1. NCBI lineage: Bacteria > Pseudomonadati > Pseudomonadota > Alphaproteobacteria > Rhodobacterales > Paracoccaceae > Paracoccus > Paracoccus sp. SSK6. Next base: position 23,042 of record NZ_JBDPNJ010000001.1, read on the forward strand.
TGTCTTCGCCGACGGCATGGCGCTGGAGATCAGCGACCATGACCTGATGGTGGACGTGGGCCAGGGCCGTCCCGTGCGCCATGCCCAGGGCGATCCCGTCTGGCGCGAGGACCGCGATTTCATCGAAGCGGTCCAGGGCCGCGAGAACCACATCCGCTGCCCTTACAGCGAAGCCTTGATGACGCATCGCGTGGCCCTTGCGGTCGCAGAGTCCGCCCGGAACGGTGCCCTTGTGAAGATGGAGGGGCTGCGGGCTGACCCGCAGCCCATCTTTCGTGCGTCCGCTGCGCCGGGTTCCCACCATGCCGCATGAGCATCGCCATATCCGCAGTCTGGGGATCGAACGCCCGCACGAGCCCTATTTCTTCGGCTATGACGAAGGCCCGGCGGGCGACGGGCAGGTGCGTCTGGATCTGATGTACACGGGCCTGTCGGCGGGGACCGAACTGACCTTCCTCAAGGGCTCGAACCCCTATCTGCACAGCCGCTGGGACGACTGGCAGGGGCTGTTCATTCCGGGGGAACCGTCGGCGCATTTCCCTGTCAACTTCCTGGGCTACATGGAGGTGGCGAAGGTCATCGACGCCCGCGCGCCGGGTTTTGCCAATGGCGACGTGCTGGCCACCACCTTCGGCCACAAGACCGGCCACACGGCGAACCCCGCCCATGACCTGCTCGTGACGCTGCCCGATGGCATGGACCCGATCCTGGGCATCTTCGTGGCGCAGATGGGGCCGATCGCCGCCAACGGCATCCTGCATGCCGATGCCGATCAGTTCGGTGCGAATGTCCCCAACCTCGGCGCGGGGGTCGAGGGCCGCCCGGTTCTGGTCTGGGGCGGCGGCACGGTCGGCCTGTTCTGCGCACTGTTCGCACGCCAAGGCGGCGCGTCCGAGGTCGTCGTGGTGGACCCCTCGCCCTTCCGGCAGGAGATCGCGCGGAAGATGGGCTTCATCGCCATGGGCGAGGACGAGGCCGTCCGTTACGCCAAGACCGCCTGGCACCACAAGGTCGGCGGGCGCGGCGCGGAATATGTCTTCCAGACCCGCGCGCGCTCCGAGAGCCTCAACCGCTGCCTGCAGGCGCTGCGCCCGCAGGGGACCGTCATCGACCTGGCCTTCTACCAGGGCGGCATGGACGGAACGAGACTGGGAGAGGAGTTCCACCACAACGGCCTCGCCATCCGTTGCGCGCAGATCAACCGGATGCCGCGACCCCTGGCCCATGCCTGGGACCAGCGGCGGCTGGCACAGGAAACCCTGCGGCTGCTGGCGGCCGAGGGCGAGTTGATCCGGCGGCACATGATCACCCATGTCGTGCCCTATGACAACGCGCCCGGCTTCCTGCGCCATCTGGTGGCCGAGCGTCCCGACTTCCTCCAGATTGTGTTCGAGGCCGCATGAACGCCGACGACACCCTTGCCTGGGGGATCGTACCCCCCGATGCCTTCCCGCTGCCCCACCCGGATCACGCGCTGATCCGCATCACCTTCGTCATGGCCTGGCTGGTCGTGGGCGGCGAGGAAACGGAAATCCGGCTGCTGGCGCGCAACCTGCCGCGCGACCGTTATCGCATCACCGTCATCCCCTGCTTCCGCAAGGAGGGGATGCCCCACCAGACCCATGACCAGCTGGCGGAACTGGGCATCCATGTGGACACGACCCCCTATGGCCTGGGCTTCGAGGAAACCATCGACTATCTGCGCCGCAAGCTGGCGGGGGCCGATCTGGTCGTGTCCTGCCAGGACGTGGCCGACATCTATCCCGCGCTGGAACGCATGGCGCTGCGCCCGCCGCTCATCGAACATGGCGGGTTGGTGCGCGAGGCCCTGTCGGGGCCCAAGCACTTCACCACCCGCTATGTCGGCGTCTGCGACAGCATCCGCGCGGCGGCGGCGTCCAGGATGCCCGACCGGATGCAGGATGCGCTTGAGATCCCCTCGATGGTGGACCTGGACGAGTTCCGCCCCGAACGGCGCGGCGACATGCGCGCATCCCTGGGCATCGGCGCGGACGAGATCCTGATCGGCTGGGTCGGGCGGCTTGACCGCAAGAAGCGGGTCGAGGATTTCATCGGTGCCGCCCTGCGCGTGGCCGACCGGGTGGGGCACGCGCGCTTCGTGGTGGTGGGCGGTCCCGACGCCTTCATGCCGGAATACGAACACGAATTGCGCCACATGGCCGGGCCGCTGGGCCACCGGATGATCTTCACGGGCGACCGCAAGGACGTGCCGGACCTCATGGCGGCCATGGACATCTTCTGCTGGCTGTCGCGCGGCGAGGGGATGCCCCATGTCATCGCCGAGGCCGGCGCGGCGGGCCTGCCGGTCATCGCCACCGCCGACAACGGATCGGTCGAACAGATCGTGGACGGGATCAGCGGCATCTTCGTCCCCCATGAAGACCCCGCTGCCGTGGCCGACGCGATGGAACGCCTGCTGGCGGATGCACCCCTGCGCGCCCGCCTTGGTGCTGCGCTGCGCGATCATGTCCACACCCATTACTCCGCCCGCGTCGTGGTGCCGCAATGGCAGGCGCTGATCGACCGGGTGCTGGCGGAACGTCCCGCTGCGCCCCCGCCCGCCACCTTCGACAGCTTCACCCTGGGCGGGTGGGAGTCCTCGACCCACCGGCTGCGCAACGGGCGCAGGCTGGATCTGATCGAGGCCGTGGGCCATGACGTCCATGCCGCCCAGGATTACCGGCAACTGGCGGATCTCGGCATCCGCGCCTGCCGAGACGCGGTCCGCTGGCATCTGGTGGAGCCAGAGCCGGGCCGCTACGATTTCGCCAGCCTGACGCCGATGATGCAGGCCGCGCGCGACACCGGCACCCAGGTCATCTGGGATCTGATGCATTACGGCTGGCCCGACGGCCTGGACATCTGGAGCGCGGCTTTCGTTGACCGCTTCGCCCGCCTTGCCCGCGCCGTGGCGCTGCATCATCGCGAACTGACCGATGCCGTCCCCTTCTGGTGCCCGGTGAACGAGATCAGCTTCTTCGCCTGGGCGGGGGGCGACGCGCAATACCTCAACCCCTTCGCAGCCCATCGGGGATACGAGCTGAAATGCCAGCTTGCCCGCGCCTCCATCGCCGCCATGCACGAGTTGCGCGCCGTCGATCCGCGCGCGCGTTTCGTCCATGCCGAACCCCTGCTGGCGATCCATCACGATCCGCATAACGGCCGTCCGCTGTGGGAAGCGCAGGGCTATCACGACGCGCAGTTCCAGGCCTTCGACCTGCTGTCGGGCCGGATGTGGCCGCAGCTTGGCGGCGATCCGTCCTTCCTGGATATCCTGGGCGTCAACTACTACTGGAACAACCAGTGGATCCACGGCGGCCCGCCCATCGACATGGACCACCCCTGGTATCGCCCCCTGTCCGACCTGCTGGTCGAGGTCGCGGCACGCTATGACCGCCCCTTGATGATCGCCGAGACGGGGACCGAGGGCGCGCGCCGCGCCTCCTGGTTCGCCTATATTCGCGACGAGGTCGCCCGCGCCCAAGCCCGCGGCGTCCGGGTCGAGGGGATCTGCCTTTACCCCATCGCCAACCATCCCGGCTGGGACGACGACCGGCTGTGCCCCAACGGGCTTCTGGGCCATGATCCCTCGGGCGGGATGCGGTCGGTCGAATGGCCTCTGGCGCAGGAAATCGCGCGGCGCACCTGGGCTGCGGAATAGCGCCAGCCGCCTGCCCTGGAACCCGGCCCGCCCCAAGCCGTTCAATTCACAAGGAACGGCGGAGGCGGCGATGGCACCCAGGGCAAGCTGGAAGGGATTCCTGAAGGTCGGAGAGGTCACCTGCGCGGTCGGCCTCTATACCGCCGCCTCGACATCCGAACGCATCGCCTTTCACACGCTGAACCGCAAGACCGGCAACCGCTTGAGCCGCGTCTTCGTGGACAGCGAAACCGGCAAGCCGGTGGAGCGCGACGACCAGGTCAAGGGATACGAGATCGGGCCGGGCGATTATGTCGTGCTGGACCCCGACGAGGTCGCCTCGGCCGTGCCCGACAGCGACAAGACGCTGTCCATCACCGCCTTCATCGGCTGCGACGACATCGACGACCTTTACTTCGACAAGCCCTACTACATCGCCCCCGTCGATGAGGGCGCGGTCGAGGCCTTTGCCGTGATCCGCGAGGGGCTGCGCGCGAAAAAGGTCGCGGCGCTTGCGCAGACGGTGCTGTTCCGCCGCGTCCGCACGGTGCTGATCCGCGCCCATGACGAAGGCCTGATCGGCACGACGCTGAACTTCGACTATGAGGTCCGCGACCCCGCCGAGGCATTCGCCGACCTGCCCGACATCCGGGTCGAGGGCGAGATGCTGGACCTGGCCGAACACATCATCAAGACCAAGCGCGGCACGTTCGACCCACGCGACTTCGACGACCGCTATGAATCCGCCCTGGCCGATCTGGTCCGCGCCAAGATCGAGGGCCGGAAGATCCAGCCCCGCAAGGAACCCGAGCCCGAGGAGGTCGTGGACCTGATGGCCGCCCTGCGCGAAAGCGCGGCCATGGCCAAGCCCGCGCGGCGCACGACCAAGCCGCGCGGCGAGGGGGCCAAGCGCAAGGCCCCGTCCCGCGCCTCCGCCAGCAAGAAGGCCAGCTAAAACATGGCGGGGCAATCCGGGGCCGGGCTGGAGGTCTATAACGAAAAGCGCGACTTTTCGCAGACGGCGGAACCGCGCGGACGGAAGGCACGCAAGGCGGGCCATGCCTTCGTGATCCAGAAGCACGCGGCGACCCGGCTGCATTACGACCTGCGGCTGGAAATGGACGGCGTCTTAAAAAGCTGGGCCGTCGCCAAGGGGCCGAGCCTTGTCGCGGGCGAAAAGCGCCTGGCCGTCCATGTCGAGGATCACCCGCTGGATTACGGGGATTTCGAGGGCACCATCCCCAAGGGCAATTACGGCGCGGGCGCGGTCATCGTCTGGGACCGGGGGACATGGGTGCCGCTGGACGGCGATTATGCCAAGGGCAAGCTGGAGTTCGAGTTGAAGGGCGAAAAGCTGTCCGGCCGCTGGCATCTGGTGAAGATGCGGGGCAAGCGCGGCGAGACGCGCGAGAACTGGCTGCTGATCAAGTCCGACGACGCCGCCGCCCGTCCCGATGACGCGCCCGACATCCTGACGGAACGCCCGGAGTCGGTAAAGACCGGCCGCAGCGTCGAGGAGGTGGCCGAAGGGGCCGAGGAAAAGCCGAAGCCCGTCAAGCCCAAACCCAAGGGCAAGTCCCGCGCCAAGGACGCGGACGCCCCCGCCACCGGCGCGAAGAAGGCCCCGATGCCGGACTTCATCGAACCGGCGCTTGCCACGCTGAAGCCCGCCCCGCCCACCGGCGCCAAATGGCTGCACGAGGTCAAGTTCGACGGCTATCGCCTCCAGGCCCGGCTGGAAGGGCAGGAAGTAAAGCTGCTGACCCGCAGCGGACTGGACTGGACCGACCGCTTCGGCGCGGAAATCACCGACGCCCTGCGCGCCCTGCCTGCCGAAACCGCCATCATGGACGGCGAGTTGGTGGTGGAATCCGGGGCAGGGTCGTCGGATTTCCCGGCGCTGCAGGCCGACCTGTCCGACGGGCGCAACGACCGCTTTGTCTTTTACGTCTTCGACCTGATGTATCTGAACGGCTACGACCTGCGCGAGGCGCCGCTGATCGCCCGCAAGGGGGCGCTTGAGGAACTGGTGGGCACGGAACCGGGCCGGGTGCGGTTTTCCAGCCATTTCGGCGAAAGCGGGTCCATGGTGCTGCGCCATGCCTGCCGGCTCAGCCTGGAAGGGATCATTTCGAAGGAGGCCGACGCGCCCTATCGGTCAGGGCGCGGCAAGGACTGGATCAAGTCCAAATGCTCGGCCCGGCAGGAGTTTATCGTGGCGGGCTATGTGCCCTCCACCAGTTCGGACAAGCTGGTCGGATCGCTGGTCTTGGGCGTGTTCGAGGGCGGCAAGCTGGATTACGTGGGCCGCGTCGGCACCGGCTTTTCCCGGAAGATCGCCGAGGACTTGCGCACCCGCCTGGACGCGATGCGCATCGACCGCAGCCCCTTCGCGGGCAAGCTGACATCGGACGAGGCGCGCGGCGTCCGCCATGTCCGCCCCGAACTGGTGGCCGAGGTCGAGTTCCGCGCCTGGACCGCCGACGGTCTGTTGCGCCACGCATCCTTCCGGGGGCTGCGCGAGGACAAGCCCGCTACGGATGTGGTGCGCGAAAGCGGCCCGGCCAAGGAGGCGCCGAAAGCCCCCAAGCGCCGCGTGACCCTGACCCATCCCGACCGCATCTATTGGCCGGACGAGGGCATCACCAAGGAGGGTCTTGCCGATTATTATGCCGAAGTCTGGCCGAAGATCGCGCCCTTCATCGTCAGCCGCCCGCTGGCGCTGCTGCGTTACCCCGCCGGGATCGACGGACAGCGCTTCTTCCAGAAGCACGCCTGGAATGGGATCAACAAGAACATCGCCCTGGTCAAGGATCCCAAGGAGAAGGCCGAGGATGCGATGGTCGCGATCAACGACCTGGACGGGCTGATGGCGCTGGTCCAGTCGGCGGCGCTGGAGATCCACCCCTGGGGTTCCACCGTGGCCGATTGGGAACACCCCGACACGATCACCATGGACCTTGATCCCGGCGAAGGCGTGCCCTGGGACGCCGTGATCGCGGGCGCGCAGGAGGTGCGGCGGCGGTTGGAGGACGCGGGGCTGGCGGCGTTCGTGAAAACCTCGGGCGGGAAGGGGCTGCATGTCGTGGCGCCCTTGAAACCCAAGGCCGACTGGCCCGCCGTCAAGGCCTTCACCAAGGCCCTTGCCGAGGCGATGGCGAAGGACGCGCCCGATGCCTATGTCTCGACCGTCGCCAAGGCCAGGCGCAAGGGGCGGATCCTGATCGACTGGCTGCGCAACCAGCGCGGCATGACGGCGGTCGCGGCCTATTCCACCCGCGCCCGTCCCGGCGCCGCCGTGTCCATGCCCGTCGCCTGGGAGGAACTGGACCAGATCGGCCCCAGCTACTTCACGGTGGAAAACACGCCGAGCCGCCTTGCCGGGCTGATCCGCGATCCGTGGGAAGATTTTCGGACTGCTGCCCGCCCGCTGGAGGTCAAGGGGCAGCGGCGGAAGGGGTAGGGCGGTCGCTGGAACGGGTGGGCCAGGAAACACGCCCTGCATTTCCCCGCCCGCGTGGTCGGGGATCATCAGCCCGTAGGGTGGGGTTTCACCCCAGCATGCGGCGCTGGAGGCGAAGGCTTGGCGGCGGCGGAAAGGATAGCTTGGTGTAGGGTGCGTGCTTGCACGCACCATCACAGGGCGCATCGGTGCGTGCGAGCACGCACCCTACGGGTTCTTGGGAATGGGCGTAGGGTGGGGTTCTACCCCACCGGCCACAGCGGAGGTGGGGTGAAACCCCACCCTACAGGATCACTCACCCGCCCTTGGGGGTGCGAACGGCCCCGGTAGCAAAAGTCTCACGCCCTGCCGCGCTGCCCTTCGGCCTGGATGCTTTTCTTCAGCGCGGTCATGATGTCGATGACATTGTCGGGCGTTTCCACCTTGGGCGCGCGGGGCCGGGCGGGTTTCTTCTTGCCCTTCTTCTTGGCGGCGATGATGTCCAGAAGGCGTGCCTGCACGGGATCGTTCACCATCTCGGCGTCCCAATGGGTGGTGCGTTCATCGACCAGCTTACGCACCAGGGTCATCAGCTTGGCCTCGGGCTTGTCCGCCGTCAGCTTGTCGAAATAATCGTCCTCGTCGCGCACCTCGTCGCCATAGCGCAGCGTCCACAGCACGATCCCCTTGTCGCGCGGCTTCAGCATCACGGCGCGTTCGCGGCGGTACATGACCAGCCGCGATATGCCGACGGTGCCGGTCGCCTCCATCGCGTCGCGGATCACGGCAAAGGCTTCCTGGCCCACCTCGTCCGCGGGCATCAGGAAATGCGGCCTGTCATACCAGACCCAGCCGATGGAATGGTCGGGCACGAACATGTCGATGTCGATTGTGCGCGTGCTTTCCAGGGCAACGGCCTCGATCTCCTCGTCCTCCAGCATGACATAGTCGTTCTCGGCCTTCTCGTATCCCTTGACCTCGTCCTCATCCCGGACCGGCTTTTCGGTGACGGAATCGACATACTGGCTGACTACGCGGTTGCCGGTCTTGGCGTTCAGGGTATGGAAGCGGACCTTCTCGCCCTCGGTCGTGGCGGGCATCATGGTGACGGGGCAGGTCACCAGCGACAGCTTCATGTAGCCTTTCCAGAACGTGCGCGGGGCCATGGCGGAGATCCTTCACGGGGGCGGAAATCAAACGGCCGCAGGCGGGGTTTGTTCCGCCCACGGCCGAAGGATGGCCATTGCTTACTGGCCGGTCGTGATCTGCTCGATATGGGCCTTGTGTTCCTCCAGCGTGGGCAGGGTCGCCGTGGCAAAGGCTTTCAGGTCGGCATCGTCGCCGTTTTCCGCAAAGCCCTGGAACAGGGCCACCGCCTCGGTATGGGCGCGGACCTGCATGGTCTTGTAAAGGTCGTCGAACTCCGCCCCTTCGGCCTTTTCCAGAAGGCCCATCATCTCGGCCTCCTTGGGCGCAAGCTCGGTGGGGACGGGAATGTCCCCGGCAGCGGCCTTCAGGTCGGCACCGGCCTTTTCGTGATCCGTGATCATCTGGGCGGCGAATTCCTTGAGCGCCGGATCGGTCGCCTTGTCCTGGGCCATCTGGCTGGACTGGATTTCGAACATGTTCGACGTGGCGGCCTTTTCGACAAAGGCCGGGGGCGCGACCTCGGCGTCCTGGGCCAGGGCGGTCAGGGGGGCCATGGGAGCCAGGATCAGCAGGGCTGTTGCAAGATATTTCATGACTGGGTTCTCCTAGTTGCGGTCGAAGGTGCCGGTGATGCCGCCCCCGGCCAGGACATGACCCTGCATCGCGTCCAGAACGGCGGCGCGGTCGGCGGCGGGGGGCAGGTCCAGGCTGGGAACATCCAGGGCAAAGACCTGGAAGTGATAGTGATGCGGCCCATCGGGGACCGGAGGCTTCGGTCCGGTATAGCCGGTCGAGCCCATGGAATTCGCGCCCTGCTTCACCCCCTGCGGGTCGGGAAGCGAGGGTTCCGTGGGCAGCCCCTCGCGCAGGGCCGTGACGCCTGCAGGGATGTCATAGGCCAGCCAGTGGACGAAGGGCTTGGGTTCCTTGGCGTCCGGGTCTTCGGCGATGATGACGAAGGACTGCGTCCCCTCGGGCGCGCCCTCCCAGGACAGGGCGGGCGAGGCATTGTCACCATCCGCCACGTGCTTGAGGTCGATGGGGCCATCGGCCTGGAAGGGGGCAGTGACGGTCAGGCCGCCTTCCGCCTTCAGCACCTCCATCGCCAGGGGCGAAGGGGGCGGCGGGACCAAGGCGTTCGGCACGGGCCCGCCTGCGGGCGGGCGGTCCTGCGGCGCGGCGTCCGAGACGATGCGATAGATCACCCCCGCCGTGTCGTCCGCCACGAAGATCGCGCCGTCGCGGCCCACCGCCACGCCGACCGGGCGGCCCGCCTGGGTCCAGCCCTCCGCGCCCTCGGCCAGGAAGCCGGTCATCACCGGCTCGATCCCCACGGGCTTGCCGTCCTCGAAATCGATGCGGACCAGTTCGTATCCCGAAGGCGGGCGGCGGTTCCAGGATCCCCGCATGGCGACAAGCGCATCGCCCCGCCATTCGGGGAACATCGCGCCGTCATAGAAGACCATCTGCATCGGCGCGGCGTGCGGCGTATGACCCAGCACCGGCTCCTCGGACATCTCGGCCCAGGTTTCCAAGCTGGTGCCCGGCGGCGGATTGTCCTGCGGGTTGAACTGGTCCATGCCATAGACGAAGGGCCAGCCATATTGCCTGCCCTGCTGGATGTTGTTCAGCTCCTCGATCTGTTCGTTGTCGCCCAGCCAGTCGATGCCGTGATCCATGCCCCATAACTGGCCGGTGCCGGGTTCCCAGTCGAAGCCGATGGTGTTGCGCAGCCCGCTGGCGAAGATCGTGCGGCTGGTGCCGTCGGGTTCGGCGCGCAGGATGGTGGCGTTTTCCGGGTTCGGCTCCGCGCAGGCGTTGCAGGTGCTGCCGACCGAGATATAGAGCTTGCCGTCCGGCCCGATCCCCAGCGTCCGGTTCGGATGCTGGCCCGCGTCGGGCAGGTCGTTGATGATGCGGCTGAGTTCGCCGAAGCGGCCTTCCTGCGCGACATCGGCCATATAGACATCGTTGACGGTCGCCAGATAGACGGTGTTGCCGTCAAAGGCGATGCCGTGCATCCCCGGACGGCTGGCCACCGTGACAGGCGCGTCGGCCACCCCGTCGCCATCGTCGTCGCGCAGCATGACCACGTCGCCCACGCTGCGCCGTGTGGCGTAAAGCGTGCCGTCCGCCGACACGGCCAGCATCCGGGGGTTCACCAGATCCTTCGCAAAGACGCTGACCGTCGCCCCTTCGGGCAGCGTGAAGCCCGCCAGCAATTCCTCGTCGCTGGCGGGTTTGCGGGGCGCGGGCTCCAGGATCGCGCCGGTGACGGTCACGTCGGAATATTGCCCGACCTTGCCCTGCGGTTGGGCAAGCAGCGCGGAGGGCGCGGCCAAGGCCGCGGCCGAGATCGTCAGCAAGGAAATGCGGGACATGGCCGATCCTGTTCGCCAAGGGTTTTTCCGAAACCATGTGCGGCGCCCAAGGGTTCCTGCCGCGACGGACGACCGACAAATATTAGTCCGCGCTTCGTTGCGGGAACCGACCCGAAGCCAGCCTGTTGAAGACAGAGACCGTTTCTTCTTGCAAAGGATGCCGTTCATGAGCGTTGCCCTTGTCACCGGCGCCTCGTCGGGGATCGGATACGAACTGGCCCGGCTCTGCGTTGCCGACGGGCATGACACCATCGTCGTCGCAGACGAAGCCGCCATCCACGCCGCCGCCGGCGAACTGGGTGCCCGCCCGGTTCAGGCCGACCTGGCAACCCCGGAAGGGGCGGCGGCCGTGCTGGCGGCCTTGGGGGGCGAGGGCGTGGATCTGCTGTTCCTGAACGCGGGCACCGGGCTGGGCCACAGCTTCCTGGAACAGGATCTGGCAGGCATCGAGCGTGTCGTGACGACCAATATCCTGGGCGTCCTGCGGCTGGCCCATCCCCTAGGGCAACGGATGGTCGCGCGTGGCCAGGGGCGCATCCTGATCACCGGATCCATCGCGGGCTTCATGCCGGGCAGCTATCAGGCGGTCTACAACGCCTCGAAGGCGTTTCTGGACAACTTCTCGGTCGCCTTGGCCGAGGAGTTGAAGGACACGGGCGTCACCGTGACCTGCCTGATGCCGGGCCCGACCGACACCCGGTTCTTCGAACGCGCCGGGATGCTGGACACGCCGGTCGGGCAGGGGCCGAAGGACGATCCGAAGATGGTGGCCGAATACGGCTATCGCGCCATGCTGGAGGGGACGGCGCAGGCCACGCCCGGCCTCAAGAACAAGGCGCAAGCCACGGTGGCCGAAATCCTGCCGGCCGAGATGGTCGCCAGGATGCACAGCAAGATGGCCAAGCCCAACGACGAATAAGGAGCATTCATGGCACAGGACAACAAGGATCGCGGACGCGCCCAGGACCGGCGCAAGGTCGCGGGCGGCCAGAACCACGAGGTCCGCTACGAGGCCGAGAAGATGGGCGTGTCCCGCGACGAGGTCCGCGACGCGGTCCGGACCGAGGGCAACAGCCGCGACAAGGTCGAAAGGAAGCTGAGGGAGGAGTGACCGGGCTGAAGGGGGTGCGGCCAGGATGTGCCGATATGACACCTGCGCTGCCTTCAGCTTGGCGAAGGCCGTCGCCTTCGCCAAGTGACTTCATAGCCACCCATGCTGCCGGGCTTCAGAAGCCCGGCCGGCGCCCGCCCCGCCCCGCCCTCGGCGGGCGCCGGCCTACCGTGGGCTTGAGCGGCACCGTTTCTGGTGGCGCCTTCACACGCGGGCGAGGAAACGCATGCGTTTCCTGATCCCGCCCAGTCAGGGACGCTGATCCACCTACTGTTTCTTCGGGATGATGCTGATGCCGCCGCTGGCCTCGACCAAGGCGGTGGGATTGCCGTCCAGGACCGAGGCCGCGCATGGAAAGGGGACTTGGCATAGGCCAGCACCCATCCGTGGCAAACAGCGTCAGGATCAGGATCGCCACAGCAGCAGGACGAAATCGAAGGGCGTCCTCTGCGCCAGCATCCGGCGGCCGGACAGGCGCATCGGTCAGCAGGAAAACATGGATGGCGGTGCCTTGAATAACCGAATCCATGGCTTCCTCAGGGTATAACGATCAGGGTGATGCGGCGGGTTTTCGCCTTTGACCGTCCTGTCGAAGCTGATCCACCCGAAATGCAGGGCCTGCAGGTCGATCCTGACCTGATGCGGGCAGGGCCGGCGGTGGGGAAGGTCATCGCCTGCGCGCCTTGCGTCAGAAGGGCCTGGTCCGGTTCGGGCTGGATCCGTTCGATCGAGAAACGGTCGAAGAAGGGCTGGAAGATGCGGAACTGGTGGCTGTCAGCCGGAGTGTCGAAGATGACCGTCCCCTTGTCCGTGCCTTCCCAGCGGGACACGCGCGGCATCTCGGCGCGGGCATGGGCGAACTGGACGGCCCGCCTGTGGAAGACGCCCCCGTTGCCGGTCAGGCTGGAATCGTCAGCGGCATGACCGTCCCAAAGCTCCACCAGGCGATGCGCTGGATCCGCCAATAGCGCCCATGGCGTTCGCGCGGTTCGTCAAGCTGCAGCCCGTCGGGACGTATCTGGGGATCGTCAGTCTTGCCCCCTGCCTCATGGTCGCCTTCGCAAGAACCTGCTTCCACGACAGAAGCACCCTGAGAAGCCAATGATCCGCAGGAAATCAGGGCTGCCGATCCTGTCCGATTTCCGGGGGGGCGTTATGAACCTCGGCCGCGTGCCACAGGTTGCGGCCAAGGAAGATCACAAGGATGATGGCGGCAAGGATCGCCACCGCCGCTACGCCCGCGCGGCCCAGCCGCCGGGGGCCGGGCCTGGGCGCGCGGCCCGTCATGACCAGACCCCGATCACGACAAGGCCCAGATGGCGCCAAGAATGACCAGCAGGATCATCGCGACCGGCCAGACCAGCACCTGCCAGGCCAGCCGGTTGCGCACGGGCGCCGTGGCGCGGACGTAATCGGTATCCGACGGTTCCCCCGCAGCCCCGGCGGATCGGTCGATGGGACCGGCTTCGGTTGTCTTTTCGCCGTCTTCATTGGTGGCGGGCATGATCCTAATGTCCCCCTGCGGGCGCAGAGCCGGGCGTCAGGACCACCTTGGTCCATTCGTCCTGCTTGCCGTGGAAGTTCTTGTATCCCGTCGGCGCATCTTCCAGGGACAGGCGGTGAGAGATCAGGAAGGTCGTGTCGATCTCTCCCTCCAGGATGCGGTGCAGCAGTTCCTTGGTGTATTTCTGCACATGGGTCTGGCCGGTGCGGATCTGCAGGCCCTTCTCCATCAGCGCGCCGATCGGGAACTTGTCGGCCAGGCCGCCGTAGACGCCGGGGATCGACACGCGCCCGCCCTTCCTGACCGCCATCAGCGCCATCCGCAGGGCATGGACATTGTCGGCCCCGATCCCCACCCGCTGCTTCAGCGCATCCATCAGGGCGTCGGGCGCGAAGCCGTGGCTTTCCATGCCCACGGCGTCGATCACCGCGTCGGGGCCGATGCCGCCGGTCATCTCCATCAGGGCTTCCAGAACATGGGTCTGCTTGAAGTCGATGACCTTGGCGCCAAGGCCCCGCGCCAGTTCCAGGCGGTGCGGGTAGTGGTCGATGGCGATCACCTGGCCCGCACCCATCAGCAGCGCGGACTGGATCGCGAACAGCCCGACCGGCCCGCAGCCCCAGACGGCCACGTTGTCGCCGGGCCGGATGTCGGCGTTTTCCGCGGCCATCCAGCCGGTGGGCAGGATGTCGGACAGAAACAGCACCTCCTCGTCCGACGGGCCCTCGGGGATGACGATGGGGCCGACATCGGAAAAGGGCACGCGCACATATTCCGCCTGCCCGCCCGGATAGCCGCCGGTCATGTGCGAATAGCCGAAAAGCCCGCTCATCGGGTGGCCGTAAAGCAGTTCCGAGGCTTCCTGCTTTTCCACCGGGTTCGAGTTGTCGCAGGCCGAGAACTGCTGCTGCTGGCAGAAGAAGCAGGCCCCGCAGGAGATGGTGAAGGGCACCACCACCCGGTCGCCCTTTTTCAGCGTCGATTTCGGGCCCGTATCCACCACCCGACCCATGAATTCATGGCCCAGGATGTCGCCCGGCGCCAGGCCGGGGATCACCGCGTCGTAAAGATGCAGATCCGATCCGCAGATGGCCGTCGCCGTCACCTCGATGATCGCGTCGCGGGGGTTGACGATCTGCGGGTCGGGAACGGTGTCCACGCGAACGTCGTGCTTGCCATGCCAGGTCAGTGCGCGCATCAGCTTGCCTTCTTTTGTTGATCGGGCCGGTTGTCCGACGTTGCAATCTCGCCGGTCTCGACCAGCATCTTCAGCCGCTTCAGTTCCTGCTTGCCGCGCATCTTCGGATCCGCGCCGCGCAGGGCGTTGGCCCATCGCCCGACGATGCCCATCTGCGGGCGCCAGGCGATATGCGCCTCGACCTCGGTGCCGCGCCCGGCGGGGGCGTCGCGCAGCTGGACCTTGGCCTCGATGTCGATATCGGCGCCTTCCACGGACCGCCAGGCCAAGGCCTCGTTCTCGCGGTCCTCGACCAGGCGGGTTTCCACGGCGAACCGGCCGGCAGGGCCGTCGATCACCCAGGTCACCTGATCGCCGCTGACCTGCACGCCGGACAGATCCTGCATGAAGTCGGCCAGGCGGTCCGGGTCGCGCCACATCTGATAGATCTGCGAACGCGGCGCATTGATGGTGACGGTGCGGCCCGCGACCTGATAGCCGCCGAAACTGGACCGGCGCGCGGTGCGGCCGGGCGCGCTGTCGGGCGGGCGCCTGGGACTGGATTTCAGGATGGCGCTTGCCGCAAAGCCCGCGCCCACCGTCAGGGCAATCACGGCGGCGGCAAGGGGCAGGTCTGTCTGACGACGGGACATCGAGGTCTCCTGGTATTGCGGCGGCCGCCCGGGGGACGACCGCCATCGCCGCTCAGCGCGACTTCTGGTAAAGCTTGGACGCGATCTCGAACATTTCCTCGGGCGCGTAGTCCGGGGTGAAGGCCGAGGGCACGCCGGTCAGGTCATGGATCTTGCCGCCCTCGGGCATGCCGTCCACGACCTCCAGTTCGCCCGGCGGGTCGTCGGGCAGGGCGGTTTCCCCGCCGCCGCCCCAGATGCCGCGCATTTCCTCGTAGTCGCTGGGGCTGAAGGTATAAAGGCGGCGGTGCGATCCTTCGGCCAGGTATTTCTGGCATTCCGGGATGTTGCCCAAGGGGATGTTCGGCGTGGGCAGGAACTTGTCCAGATCGACGCCCGTCAGCTTCTTCAGCGCCAGGGCATAAGCATGGGCATGGACCGATCCGCGCACCAGCAGGTATCCGCAGACCTCGCGCCCGGTGATGTTGGCGTCCGTCAGCGATTCATAGACCCGCAGCTTGTGCAGCCGCGCGCCGCATTCCAGGTGGAAGTTGTGCAACAGGTCCACGATCACGTTGCCGGTGGTCGTCACCATGTCCGCGTTCCAGGACATCGAGTTCGAATTGACCGGAACCGCGCCCCCCGCATGGCTGTAGAACGAGGCGGCCGAGCGGATGTCCTTCATCTCCTCGAAGGGTGCGTTCGAGATGTCACCGCCGAATTGCTCGTCCCCACCGGGCTTGTCCGGCCCGTTGGCCAGCATGGCCACGCCGTTCGAGACCAGTTCGACATGGCCCAGTTCCTCGGCCGTGATGGCCGCGACCAGGCTGTAGAAGGGGCGCAGTTTCGATTTGCTGCGGAAATTGAAGCTTTGGAACATGTAGTTCCCCAGCGTGGACATCTCGCCATACTTGCCGCCCAGCAATTCCTGCAGGGCAGCGGCGGCGTTCGGATCCTGTCGTTTGGGGGCGGGCAGTTCGACTTGCAACTTATCGACGCGCAGGAACATGGCGTTCTCCGGGTTTCTGGATGCGTCTGGAAAACCCGAATTCCGCCAAAGCGTTCCCCTGCGGCCGCAACAATAAAGATTAATCCCGCCATGGCGCAGGATCGGGACCGCGCCGTGGCAGGCCCGTTTCGCAGATATGTCAAGGTGAAAGGGACCGCCGCAGGGTGATCCTTCCGGGCGGAACAGGGGCGCGCGCAGACAGCCGGGCAGGCAGCCGGGACGGGCCGGAACCTATGCCCTGCCGCCGCATTCATAAGGACGATCCGGGCAGATCCCCTGGCCGAAGCGACGATCAAAGGTGGCCATGCCCGACCCTTCCCCCATCTGCATCGAGGCCTTGGCCCTTCTTCGCGGGCTGGGGCCGGAAGACAGGGTGCTGCATGTGGCCCGCGACGAACGCAGGGCGGCGGCGCTGGCCCTGTTCCTGCGGGACGTTCTGCCGGGGCGGCGCGTGCTTTTCCTGCCGCCCTGGGATTGCCTGCCGTTCGACAGGGCCTCGCCCACGCCCGACGCGATGGGCCGCCGCATGGCCGTCCTGCGCAAGCTGCGGGCTCCGCAGCCGGGCGACCTGGTGGTGACGCCGCTTTCCGCGCTTCTGCAGCGCCTGCCGCCCCCGCAGGCGCTGCGCAGCTTTCCGATCCGCCTGGGCCAGCCGCTGGACGTGGCGGCCCTGGAAGGCTTTGCCCGCGAGGCCGGATATGCTGCCGACGACCGCGTGGACGAACCGGGCGAGATCGCCATCCGTGGCGGCACGATCGAGGTCTTTGCCGGGGGCGATGCGCGCCCCTGCCGGATTGAAATATCGGATGGCACGGTGACCTCGTTGCGCTGTTTCGACCCGGCCACCCAGCGTTCCACCGCCGAGATCGAGGCGCTGGACATCATCCCCGTCACGGAACTGCCCCATGCCGACGATCCTTGGGAACGCGGGGCCGAACACCGGCTGCCCAAGGCCTGGGACGCGCTGACGATCCTGCCCGACCACATGGCGGGCGCCCGCATCACCGCGCTGCCCGCCACCTTGGAGGCAGCGGACCGGCGTCTGGCCCGGCTGGAGGAGGCGCGTGCGGAAGCCGAGGCCGATGGCGCCTTTCCGCTGCCCGTGGACGCGCTCTATCTGGGGGCGCAGGACTGGGCGGATCTGGCGTCGCGCATCGACCCGCTGTCCCCGCCGGAGGGAAGCGCCGTCCCGGCCTTTGCCGCCGCCGCCCGCCCGCGCGCCCGGCTTGCGCGGTTCCTGGCCGATGACGGCATGGCGGGGCGGCGGGTGATCTTCGTGGCCGGTTCCAGGGCCGAACGGGCGCGCATCACGCGCATGGTCGGGCAGGCCGATGGCCGCCCGCCCGAACAGGCCGCCAGCTGGGCCGAGTGCGAGAGCCATGACCGCGCCGTTCTTCTGGCCGATCTGGCGGAAGGGGCGGTGACCGGGGATCTGGTCGTCATCACCGCGCAGGATCTTCTGGGCAGCCGGGCCGCACCCCTGGACGGGCGCCTTACCCCCCTGTCGGCCCTGCCGTCCCCCGGCTTCGCCCTGGGCGATGTCGTGGTGCACGAGGATCATGGCCTGGCCCGGCTGGAAGGGCTGGAGGCCCTGGACCCTGACCGTCCGGGGACGGAGGCCATCCGCCTGACCTTTGCCCGCGACGAACGCCTGATGGTTCCCACCCATGACGCGGGCCGCATCTGGCGCTATGGCACGGCCGAGACGGGCGCAAGGCTTGACCGCCTGCGCGGCACGGCCTGGGCGCAGCGCCGCAAAGCCACCGCCGATGCGCTGGCGACGCTGGCCGATCATCTTGTGGCGCTGACCCGCGCGCGCGAGGCGGCGGAGGCGCCGAAGCTGGTCCCACCCGCCCGCGATTACGAACGCTTCATCGCCCGCTTTCCCTTCCAGCCGACGCCCGACCAGGCCGAGGCGATCCGCGCCGTGCTGTCCGACATGGCCTCGGGGCGGCCGATGGACCGGCTGGTGATCGGCGACGTGGGCTTCGGCAAGACCGAGATCGCGCTACGCGCCGCCGCCGCAGCGGTCCTGAGCGGCTGCCAGGTGGCCGTCTGCGCGCCGACCACCGTTCTGGCGCGCCAGCATTATGAGACCTTCCGCCGCCGCTTCGCCCCCCTGGGGATCGCCGTGGGGCACCTGTCGCGGCTGGTCACCGGAAAGCCCGCCACCGCTGTCCGCGGGGGCCTTGCCGACGGGTCGGTCCGTATCGCCGTCGGCACCCATGCGCTGCTTGGCAAGACCGTCCGCTTCGAGAACCTCGGGCTGCTGGTCATCGACGAGGAACAGCGCTTCGGCGCCGCGCAGAAGGAAAGGCTGCGGAGCCTGGGCAAGGCCATGCACGTCCTGTCGATGAGTGCCACGCCCATTCCCCGCACCTTGCAGACGGCTCTGGTCGGGTTGCAGGATCTCAGCTATCTGCGCACGCCGCCCGCCCGCCGCCGCCCCGTCCGCACGGTGATCGGCACCGAGGACGACGCCACGCTGCGCCAGGCCCTGCTGCGCGAAAGGCGGCGCGGCGGCCAGAGCTTCGTCGTCGTTCCCCGCGTCGAGGACATCGCGCCGGTGGCCGAACGCCTGGAACGCCTGCTTCCCGACCTGCATCTGCAGGTCGCCCATGGCGGGTTGTCCGCCCGCGAGATCGACGAAACCATGGTGGGCTTTGCCGGGGGCCAGGGCGACGTGCTGCTGGCGACCGGCATCATCGAGAGCGGCCTGGACGTGGCGCGGGCCAACACGATGGTGATCCTGCGCCCGGCGCTGTTCGGGCTGGCGCAGCTTCACCAGCTTCGGGGCCGGGTCGGGCGCGGCCCCGCGCAGGCCTATTGCCATCTTCTGACAGCCGGGGGCGAGGATCTGGCCGAGGACGCGCGACGGCGCCTGGGAACGCTGCAGGCGATGGACCGGCTGGGCGCGGGGATGGCCATCAGCGCCGCCGACCTGGACCGGCGCGGCGCGGGCGACCTGCTGGGTGACAAGCAGGCCGGCCATGTCGAGCGGGTGGGCCTGGGCCTTTATCAGGAGATGCTGGCAACTGCCCTGCGGCGCGCCAAGGGGGAAGCCGAATCCCCGCCGCCCCCGCAGGTTCCGGGCGAGCCGGGCCATATCCCCGCCGACTACATCCCCGAGCCGGAAATCCGCATCGACCTCTATCACCGCATCGCGCGGGCTGCCACCTCGGACGACGTGGCGCGGCTGGCCGACGAGATCGCGGACCGCTTCGGCGCCCCGCCGCCGCCGGTGGACACGCTGTTGCGCGCGGCCCAGGTGCGCGTTCTGGCCGGACGGCTGGGGGTGGCGAGCCTCAGCCTGGGGCCCGAGGGGGTGGCGCTCGATTTCCGCGAGGGGGTGGACATGCGGGACTATGCGCCGCTGGTCTCCGGCCTGGATGCGCTGACCTGCGAGGACAGGCGACTGGCCTTGCATGATGCAGGCCCCGAGGACCGGCTGGATGTCGCAAGCGACCTGCTGGAGCGGATGGCCTGACGGATGCCCGGGCCGGACGCGTCAGGTGTCGGCCCGGCAGCCATGGAAACCGATGGCGGGCCTGGGGGGGATGGGCTATGCCTTGGCGGGAAAGACGCCTGACCCGCCTGCAAGAAAAGGGACGCCATGCCTGCCTTTCGCCTGGATGACCTGACGCCCGAACTGCCGCCCTCCTGCTGGATCGCCCCCGGCGCCGCCGTGATCGGCAATGTCCGCCTGGGCGAGAATGTGGGCGTCTGGTTCGGCGCGGTCCTGCGCGGCGACAAGGCCCCCATCGACATCGGCGCGCGCAGCAACATCCAGGACATGGTGATGATCCATGCCGATCCCGGCTTTCCCACTGCCATCGGCGAGGGTTGCACCATCGGCCACCGTGCCATCGTCCATGGCTGCACCATCGGCGACAACAGCCTGGTCGGCATGGGCGCGGTGATCCTGAACGGGGCGCGCATCGGCAGCAACTGCCTGATCGGGGCGGGGGCCATCGTGACCGAGGGAAAGGAGATCCCCGACGGATCGCTGGTGATCGGCGCCCCCGGCAAGGTCGCGCGCGCGCTGACCGAGGAGCAGATCGAGGGATTGCGCCGATCGGCCCGGGGCTATGTCGAAAACGCCCGCCGCTTTGCCCAAGGGCTGCAGGTGCGTGGCTGACTTTGCCCGTGGCTGATAGCGGCCCTGGGCCGTAGCAGGGTTCCCCAAGGCCCGCGCGCACCAGAAGGCCAGAGGCGACGAGGTCGGCTCGGGCACCCAGCCGTTGCCGGAAATCACGACAGCCTCTCCGGGCACGCCGGTGGCGCGCCGCTCCGGGTCGAAGCGGTCGAGCGCCGCCCGGAAGATGGGACCGGCATCGGCGGGGCTCTGGGCGCGGCAAGGGGATATGATCCCCAACGGCGCAGGCCTCGGCTGGTTTCATGCCGCGTGCCATCGCTTTGTCGGGGTCGCCGGGGGAACAAATCCGGCCCAGTCTTGTTTCGACTTCCCTGCCTTCGACTATGGCAACAGCAAGGGAGCTTTCCATGGCGGAAGAACGAGAAAAGGCCGACAAGGTGAATGACAAGGGGCGGCGGGACGGCGCAGAGCCGGGAATCCTGCCCGACGGTGTGCGGGGTACGACGCGCGATACCGGCCACACCATCCCCAAGGACGAGCATGAGGGCTATGAAGACCCGACAAGGCCCGCCTTTGGCGAGAAAAACCCTCGGCTCTGAGCAGGGCGGCGCCTGTTCTTCTGCCGCCTTGCCTGCCTTCATGGTCCATGAAGGGGTTGGGCCGCACGCGGCCCTTCCGCAGGCGATGCCGGGAAGGCTGGCCCTGGCATCCAGGGCTCCGGGTCGGGCGGCCTGAACCCGGCTCGGCCGGATGGGGAGAGATCGGCAATGCGAGTGACGGGCGAAGACCGCCGGGATGTCGCGGAGATCGCGCGGCGGCACGGCTTCAGCGTGGAAGCGGCAAGGGCGATGCTGTCCTCGCTGGTGCGGGGGCATGGCACGCAGGCGCAGTTCGATCATCCCGAATTCGGCGGCATGGGCCAGTGGTCGGGCGGCATGCTGATGGTCGGCGACATGTTCAACACCGGGCTGAAGGCCCGCGTCGAAGCCCTGATCCGGGATCTGGCGGGTCTGGCAGCGGCTGCGCCGCGCCACCAACCTGCGGATACCCCGGCTTGGCCAAGCGGTCTGGGCACGCCCTCCTCCAGCGGATCGCAGGGGGACATGCGCTATGCGGTCTTTCCCGAAGCGCGCCGCCTGGCGGTGATGCGGAAGGGGCAGATGTTTCTGTACGATACCGGGGATCATCGGATCGGTGGCGTGTCCCAGCAGCAGGGCGGCGCTTCCCTGCAATTCACCAGCCAGCATGGGCCGGTATCGCTGGACAGCCTGACACGGGTGGATCTTGCGGGCCCCGGTAAGCCGCCTGAAGGCGAGCCTGCGCCCCCCGCCGCGACAGGAACCGCGATCCCTGCCGCCATCGAGCAGCTTCACGGGCTGCTGTCGCGGGGCATCCTGACCCAGGCCGAATTCGACGCCAAGAAGGCGGACTTGCTGAGCCGTCTTTAGCAGGCGGCAAGGCCGCCCGACACAAGCCCGGCTTTAGGCAATCATCCTGCCCCGGTCCTTCATCGCCCCCAGGAAATTGTCGATTTCACGCAGGCGGTGTTCGGGATCGGTGATTTCTTCATCCACTCCCAACTGCCAGGCAAGAGCGCGCCGGTGAGGCTGGCACCAAGACCTCAAGCCGCTGCGGGGCTGTCCAGCGCGGCCTCGGATTCGGCAAGGCCCTGCCCCAAAGGTCCACCGCCTTTCGCCGCAGGGAGGCCGCGATGTCCGGCAGGGTGATTTCGGGATGATACTGCGCGCCCCGGAAGACCCCGTTGCCATGCCGGATCTCGGCGGCCGCGACGGCGGTCTCGCGGTTGCGGGCCAGAAGGGTCGCGCCCGGTGGCAAGGCCGTCACGACGCTTGAATGCATGGCGGGGGCCATCCGGGACGGGGGCGACCCTGCAGCACCGGACCGGCCGCAGCCTTGGTGCCGCCCGCTCGCGGCCCGGTCCTGCCCGCCGCCACGGCGGTGATCTGCAGCCCGGCACAGGATCCGAAGGAGGGCGTTCCCGTCTGAAAGACAACGGCCATGAAGCGCAGGGCCGCGCGTGCCTCGGGCCTGTCCTCGTGCATCTGGATGGGCGATCCCGGAAAGACGATGCCGTCGAAGCCGCACAGGTCTTCGACCGCCGGGGGCTCGCCTTCGATGCAGGACACGCTTTCGATCGTCGTGCCGGGGCGCAGGCCTTTCGAAAGGGTCAGGCCGGGCATGACGGGCGGGAAAGGCGATTTGTCCGGGCCGCCATCACATTCCAGCCTTGGCTTGCGCCCTTCCCCCCGGCGGGGCACAGTATAGGGGCCAATGGTGGAGGATCGGATGACCCGTGCAACCTTGACGCTTGTGCTGCTTCTGGGCAGCGCCGCCGCAGCGCTTGCCCAGCAGGCGACCGATGCCGTGGCGCCCGAGGCGGCGACCGAGACCGCGACGCCCGCCGACAGCTTCGGCCCGCTGACCGACGCCGCGCGCGCGGCGCTTGCGGCCAAGGCCGAGGGCAAGGCGGTCACCGGCCAGAACTGGATGATCACCGCCGCCAACCCCCTTGCGGTCGAGGCAGGGGCGAAGGTTCTGGCGGCGGGCGGCAGCGCGGCCGATGCCATGATCGCCGTTCAGGCCGTCCTCGGTCTGGTCGAGCCGCAAAGCTCGGGCCTGGGCGGCGGGGCCTTTCTGGTCTGGTATGATGCGGAAACCGGCGAGCTGACAACACTTGACGGGCGTGAAACCGCGCCGCTGGCCGCCACGCCGACGCTGTTCCTGAAAGACGACGGCCAGCCGATGGAATTCATGGAGGCCGTGGTCGGCGGCCGGTCGGTGGGCATCCCCGGCACGCCCGCGCTGCTGGAGGCCGCGCATCGCCGCTGGGGCAAGGCCAACTGGTCGGGGCTGTTCGACGACGCCATCCGGCTGGCGGAAGGGGGCTTCACCGTCTCGCCCCGGCTGGCAGGCCTGGTGGCGGAGGAAGGCGATGCGCTGCAAACCGAGGCCGCGACGACCGCCTATTTCTTCCCCGGCGGCCAGGGGGTCGCGGCGGGTGCGACCCTGACGAACCCGGCCTATGCCGCCACCCTGCGCAAGCTGGCATCCGAGGGCGCCGACGGGTTCTATCAGGGCGCAGTGGCCGAAGGCATCGTCGCCGCCGTGCGCGGGGCGAAGAATCCTGGCCTGCTGTCGATGCAGGATCTGGCCGCCTATCGGGTGATCGAACGCCCTGCCGTCTGCGTGGAATACCGTGCCCATGACGTTTGCGGCATGGGGCCGCCATCGTCCGGCGGGCTGACCGTGGGGCAGATCCTGGGGATGCTGGGCGGATACGACCTGGCCGCGCTGGGGGCGGAAAACCCGGAAAGCTGGCGGCTGATCGGCGACGCCTCGCGCCTGGCCTTTGCCGACCGGGGCCGCTTCATGGCCGACAGCGACCATGTGCCGATGCCGACCGAAGGCCTGATCGATCCCGCCTATCTGGCGGAACGGGGCAAGCTGCTGTCGGGCGACGACAGCCTGCCCGAGGTCAGCGCCGGGGCGCCCGGCTGGTCCCATGCGGCGCTGTGGGGGCAGGATACGTCGCTGGAACTGCCATCGACCACGCATATCTCGATCGTGGACGGGGACGGCAATGCGCTGTCGATGACCACGACCATCGAGAACGGCTTCGGGTCGCGCGTGATGACGGGCGGCTTCCTGCTGAACAACGAACTGACCGATTTCAGCTTCGAAACCCATGACGCGGCGGGCTGGCCCATCGCCAATGCCTTGGCGCCGGGCAAGCGGCCCCGGTCGTCGATGGCGCCCACCATCGTGATGAAGGACGGCAAGCCCGCGATGGTGATCGGATCCCCCGGCGGCAGCCGCATCATCGGCTATGTCGCCCGCGCGATCATCGCGCATCTCGACTGGGGCATGGATATCCAGGCCGCCGTGGCCGCGCCCAACATCCTCAACCGCTTCGGCCCGATGGATGTCGAGGCGGGGCTTCCCGCCGCCCTGACCGAAGGCCTGACCGCCATGGGGTTTACGCTGAACGAAACCGACCTGACCTCGGGGCTGCAGGGCATCGTGATCGGCCCCGAGGGGCTGTCGGGCGGCGCCGATCCCCGAAGGGAAGGGATCGCCCTGGGGGGCTGAGGCAGGGCGCGCGTCCTGGCAGAACTACCGGATCCGCTCCAGCGTCCTGCGGCAGGGCTGGCCCTGGAAGAAGGTCCGAAGGATGCGGCCGAACACCGGCGGCGCATCCTCGACCGCCGCGAAAAGCGTGGCCGAGGACCGCAGCTTGGCGGCATCGACCGCTCCCATGATCGTCTCGGCCGGGACGTCGCCATGGGCCAGGATGGCCTCGCCGCAGGCCACAAGGCGCGGGCCGAGGACCGGGTGGGCCAGATAGCGGCGCGCCTCGTCCAGATCGGCGATGCCGTAATGGTATGACGCAGCCGACCGTCCCAGCCCGCGCAGTTGCGGAAAGATGAACCACATCCAATGGCTTTGCTTGCGGCCCTGCCTCAGTTCCGAAAGGGCCGTGGCATAGCTGTCGTCCTGCGCCGGAACAAACCGTTCCAGCGTATCGGCGTCGGGAGAGGGGGTGGAGGGAGCCATGGTTGTTCCTTGAAAATGATCGTCCGCCTTTCGTTTAGGACACGAGATGCTGGTCCCCGGCTGCCGCGATGCCTCCGGCCATGGCTGCGGCCAGATCCGCGCAGGCGGTGATCCCTTGGACAAAGGGCCGGTCATGCATCAGATAGGGGATCGAGCCAAGCCAGACACGCCCTTCGAAATCCTTCGGGCCGGTCAGGCTGTAATCCCCGGCAAGTTCGGGAACATCCTGGCCCGCCCGCAGCAAGGCATCGCGCAGCGACGGAAAGGCCAGATCCCCGGTGCCAAGCGGCTTTTGGCCGCGCGCGTCGATGAAGATGTCGAAGACATGGGTGGCCCCTTCGGTCTTGACCACCGTGCGGGTTTCCTCTCGGGTCAGGTCGTAATCCTCGCCCAGGGGCAGGACGGACAGGATGCGCGCGTCCCGCAGCGCCAGCAGGCGGCGGATGGATTCCGAAGGAACGGCGGCATAATTGTCCACAAAGACCTTCTTCAGCCCCGCGTCGAAACGGTCGCGGTCCGCGTCGGACAGATCCGCCACGACCGTCTCGACCTTTTCATGCATCCGCAGCAGGGCATAGCGCCAGGGAACGGTGATCCGCCCGGCCTTGTTGCGCTCGGCTTCCTCAAGGTTCTCGCGGGCCCAGCGAAACGGGTCGGCAGCCTGGCGGTCGGCGAAGTAGGCGGTGGCAAAGCTGTCGGCGTCCAGGCCGCCAAGGCCGATCCGGAGCGCATAGGCGGGATCGGCGCCCATGAGCTCGGCGCGGATCAGGTCGAAGATGGCGTCCAGGGGGTGGGGATGCGTGGCGCAGGCGACGACCGCCGCGTCGGTCAGCACGGCCAGCGGCTCGTAGGGGATCGGACAATAGAAATCCGCCTCGGGCAGGATGCCCGAGCGGGACATCAGCGTGATGCGAAGACCGGGATGCGCCACGTCAAAGCGCAACTCGCCCCCCTTGCGACGGAAGCGGCCGTGCTGGACAGCGACGGCCATGGCCGCGTCGATGGAACTGAGCGAGGTGCCCATGATCCCGACCGAGGTCGCCGGGATCTCTGCCGTGATCAGTCCCGACCAGGGGCTGGGGAAATAGCCGGGCTCGGCATCCTCGTCGTCGGGGAAGTCGTGGCCCGTCGCCAGGATCGCCTGATCGAAACGCATTTCACCCGTGCTGGTCCGCAGCCGCAGGCCATTCGCGTCGGGGATGATGTCGAGAACCTCGGTTCCCTCGCAAAGGGCGATCCGGTGGCCCTCAGTCCGGGCCGTTTCGATCAGCGACAGAAGCTGGTCGCGGAAATAGTCGCCCAGCAGCAATCTTGGCGTGAACTGCCGGTCATCCAGGTCGTCCGGATCAAGCCCATAGGCCGCCAGCTTCTGAGGGGGCTGATCCTCCAGCCAGTCAAGATAGGGGGTGACGACGGGGGGGATTTCGATGCTGGCGATATTGGCCAGCATCGACCTGCTGGCGTTTTCGGGCGAATAGGGCAGGCTATGGCCCGCCCTGCCAGCCTTTTCGAACAGGGTGACCGCCAAGGGCTCGCCGATCTCCAGAAGCTGCTGCAGGGAATAGATGCCGGTGGGGCCGGTGCCGACGATTGCAATGCGCCTGATCATGATGGACCAAGAAGGGTGTCGCAGTGAACGCGGGACAGGACGCAGGGTTCCGGTGACGCCGGGGCGCGGGGTTCGGACGCGATCATTCCCGGAAATGCCCGCCCGGTGTGCCTGGATGGCGATGCCGTCGAAGCCGCCCTGGCGCCCCCCGATCTGGGCGTGGGGGCGTTCAATCGGCCGAAGTCCAGATCGGCGTGACAGGGTGGGGCAAGGCATCGGCCGGTCTGCGACCCTGCCAATGCCTTGCCGGGACGAAGATTACTCCAGCCGTGCCCCGCCCTCGGCGGCGAACAGATGTAGCGAGCCCGGTCGCCAGACCAGCCGCAGGCTGTCGGACAGCGCGGCGTCAGAGGGCAGCGTCACCGTCAGCTTTTCTCCTCCGGTCCGGCCATGGACCAGCCGCTGCGCGCCCAGTTCCTCGACCGCGACCACCTCCATCTCGATGGGGCCGTCGGGGGCCAAGGTCAGATCCTCGGGGCGGATGCCGATGGTGGCGGCATGGGCGGTGCCGGGCAGATAGGGCACGGCGCGGCGGTTGATCAGGTTCATCGCGGGGCTGCCGATGAAGCCCGCAACGAAGGTCGATGCGGGCTTGCGGTAAACCTCCAGCGGCGTGCCGATCTGTTCGATGCGCCCGCCGTTCAGCACCACCAGCCGGTCGGCCAGCGTCATCGCCTCGAGCTGGTCGTGGGTGACATAGATCGAGGTGGTGCGCAGCCGTCGCTGCAATTCTTTGATCTCCAACCGCATGGTCACGCGCAGCTTGGCATCCAGGTTCGACAGCGGTTCGTCGAACAGGAAGGCCGCCGGTTCGCGCACGATGGCCCGGCCCATGGCGACGCGCTGCCGCTGACCGCCCGACAGGGCGCGCGGCTTGCGGTCCAGATAGGGGCCGATCTGCAGGATCTCGGCGGCTTCCGCCACGCGGCGGTCGATGTCCGCGCGGGGCGTGCCGCGGTTCTTCAGCCCGTAGGCCAGGTTCTGGCGCACCGACATATGCGGGTACAGCGCATAGTTCTGGAACACCATGGCGATGTCGCGGTCCGCGGGTTCCACGTCGTTGACCACGCGGTCGCCGATGCGGACCGTGCCTTCGCTGATCGATTCCAGCCCGGCGACCATGCGCAGCAGCGTGGACTTACCGCAGCCGGACGGGCCAACCAGCACGATGAATTCGCCATCCGCGATGTCGATGCTGACGCCGCCCACGGCGCGGGTGCCGCCCGCATAGACCTTGCCCACGGCGTCAAGGGTGATGGATGCCATTCTTCTTATTTCTCCGTCTCGACAAGGCCCTTGACGAACAGGCGCTGCATTCCGATCACCACCGCAACCGGGGGCAGCATCGCCAGCATGGCGGTGGCCATCACCAGATGCCATTGCGGCACGCCGTCCACCGCGTCGGCCATGCGCTTGATGCCCGCGACGATGGTGTAATGGTCGCTGCTGGTGGTGACCAGCAGGGGCCACAGGTACTGGTTCCAGCCATAGATAAACAGGATCACGAACAGCGCCGCGATGTTGGTCCGCGACAAGGGCAGCAGGATGTCGCGAAAGAACTTCATCGGGCCCGCGCCGTCGATGCGCGCGGCCTCGGTCAGTTCGTCGGGGATTGTCAGGAAGACCTGCCGGAACAGGAAGGTCGCGGTGGCCGATGCGATCAGCGGAATCGACAGCCCGGCATAGCTGTTCAGCAGGCCCAGGTTGGCCACCACCTGGAAGGTCGGTACGATCCGCACCTCGACCGGCAGCATCAGGGTGATGAAGATGCACCAGAAGGCCAGTTGCCGCAGCGGAAAGCGGAAATAGACGATGGCGAAGGCCGACAGGATGGAAATGGCGATCTTGCCGCAGGCGATCAGCAGCGCCATGATCAGGCTGTTCACCATCATCGTGCCCACCGGCGGCGTGCCGCTGGTGGATACCCCCGCCCCCAGCATCCGGCCATAGTTCTGGACCAGATCGGGGCCGGGCCACATCGGGATCGTGCCCGACATGAAGGCCGACGGCGGGTGGGTGGACGCGACAAAGGCCACCCAGACGGGCAGGGCGACCACGGCCACGCCCGCCATCAGGGTCAGATGCGCCAGAAGGTTCAGGCCGGGGCGGTTCTCGATCATCAATAGGCCACCTTCTTTTCGACATAGCGGAACTGGATCGCCGTCAGCGCGATCACGATCCCCATCAGGATCACCGACTGCGCCGCCGACGATCCCATGTTCTGCCCCACGAAGCCGTCGAAATAGACCTTGTAGACCAGGATGTTGGTGGCCTGCGCGGGGCCGCCCTCGGTCGTGGCGTCGATGACGCCGAATGTGTCGAACATGGCATAGACGATGTTCACGACCAGCAGGAAGAAGGTCGTGGGCGAGATCAGCGGCAGCGTGATGTCGAAGAACCGCTTGACCGGACCGGCCCCGTCGATGGCGGCGGCTTCGCGCAGGGAGGCGGGAACCGATTGCAGGCCCGCCACGAAGAACAGGAAGTTGTAGCTGATCTGCTTCCAGGCCGATGCGATCACCACAAGGATCATCGCGTCGGTTTTCGAGGTGATGTGGTTCCAGTCATGGCCCAGGGCGTCCAGCAGATAGGGCATGATGCCGATGGTGGGGTTGAAGATGAACCACCACAGGATCCCCGCCACCGCCGGGGCCACGGCATAGGGCCAGACCAGCAGCGTCGTATAGATGCTGGTCGAACGGATCATCCGGTCCACGGCCACCGCCAGCAGCAGCGAAAAGCCCATGGACAGCACCGTCACCGCGACGGCAAAGACCGCCGTGACCTGAAGCGAGTTCAGGTATTCCGGGCTGTTCAGCAGCGCCCTGAAGTTTGACAGGCCCACGAAGCTGGTGTTGATGCCGAAGGCGTCCTGGCGCAGGAAGCTTTGCCGGATCGCCTGGGCCGCGGGCCACAGGAAGAAGATGAAAGTGACCGCCAGTTGCGGCGCCAGCAGAAGCCAGGGCAGAAGCTGGTTTCGAAACAGCGTGCGCTTCATCGTCTTCCCCTTGTGGAAGGCGGGGCCGCGGCAAGGCGCGGCCCCAGGCCGGGTTTACTGGTTCTGCGCCTGGAATTCCTCGATCAGCGCATTGCCGCGCTGGACCACGGCGTCAAGCGCGCCCTGCGCGTCCTTGGACCCGGACAGCAGCTGCTCGAACTCCTCGTCGATGATGGCGCGGATCTGGACATAGTTGCCGAAGCGCAGGCCTTTGGAATTCTCGGTCGGCGGGTTCAGCGTGATCGACTGGATGCCGACCTCGGTTCCGGGGTTCTTGTCGTAGAAGCCCTGTTCCTTGCCCAGGTCATAGGCCGCCTGCGTGATCGGCAGATAGCCCGAGAACTGGTGCCAGTCGGCCTGAACCTCGGGGCTGGACAGGTATTCGAAGAACTTGGCCACGCCTTCGTATTCCGCGTCCGGCCTGCCCGACAGCACCCAGAGCGAGGCGCCCCCGATGATGGTGTTCTGCGGCGCGCCCTCGACATCGTCGTAATAGGGCAGCATCCCGTAGCCCACCTGGAAGTCCTTGGCGTTGGCCACGATGCCCGCGCGCCCGCCCGAGCTTTCCATGTAGATCGCGCATTCCTGGGAATAGAACAGCGGTGCTGCCGCATCGCCCGCGACCGGGCCGCCATACTTGAACAGCCCTTCATCGGCCCAGCGTTTCAGGTTGTCCCAATGCTTGACCTGCACCGGCCCGTTCAGCGACAGCCGCGCGTCCTGGCCCCCCAGGCCGTTTTCCAGCGTGCCGATGGGCTGGTTGTGCCAGGCGCTGAAATTCTCGGTCTGGATCCAGCTGATCCAGCGCGAGGTGAAGCCGCAGGTCGCAGCGCCCGATCCCCTGATCTTGTTCGAGAACTCCTCGACCTCGGCCCAGGTCTTGGGCGGGGTCTCGGGATCCAGCCCGGCCTTCTGGAACACGTCCTTGTTGTAATACAGGATCGGGGTCGAACTGTTGAAGGGCAGCGACAGCATCTTGCCTTCGGTGTCGCTGTAATAGCCGGTCACGGCGGGAAGATAGGCGGCGGGATCGAAGGTTTCGCCATGATCGGCCATCAGCTGGTGGACCGGGACGATGGCGCCCTGGGCGGCCATCATGGTGCCGGTGCCGACCTCGAAGACCTGGACGATGGCGGGCTGCTGCTTCGCGCGGAAGGCGGCGATCGCGGCGGTCATGGTTTCGGGATAGGTGCCCTTGTAGGACGGCACGATCCGGTATTCGTCCTGGCTTTCGTTGAAACCCTTGGTGATTTCCTCAAGCTTGGCGCCCAGTTCGCCCCCCATGGCGTGCCACCACTGGATTTCGGTCTGGGCGTTCGCCGCCGACAGCGACGCGATCAGCGCCAGCGCGGACGCCGTGAAAAGACGGTTCATGATGTTCCTCCCCTTCGGAGTTGCGGTTCGCGCCCGGGCCTAGCGGGCTTGGGTGACGCGAGTGCAACGGTCCCATGACGGAAAGGTGACATTGTTCTGCGGAAGGGTCAATGATGCTAAATCGTGGCCCGCATTCATTGATTCCAAGGGTTTGGCGGTAGCCTGCGCCGGCCATGGCGGGGCCCGGCCCGCCCTTGCATCAGGGCGATGTTTCCTGCGGGGGGAAGGGCCGGCTCAGCCCCTGTGCCCCGGCCAGGCCGAAGCGCCAGGGGTAATCCTGCGCCTTGCTGATGCCGATGCGCGGGCCGGCAAGCAGTTCGGGCGGCTGCGCGGGCAGGGTGATCGTCATGTCCGGCCCGTCGAAGGATGCCCCGTCATCCTCGGGCCGGATGCCAAGCGCCTGGGCCAGCCGTCCCGGCCCGTTGCAGAGCAGCGCATTGCCCCGCCGCATCCGCATGATGTCAAGGCCCTCCTGCGGGGCAAGGGCGCGGATCAGCGCCGCTTCCCCCGGCCGCCCCACGACATTCAGGCACAGGTGAATGCCATAGATGCGATAGACATAGGCATGACCAGCGGGACCGAACATCGCAGCGTTCCGCGCCGTGGGGCCGCGAAAGCTGTGGGAGGCCGGGTCGTCCCGGCCATAAGCCTCGGTTTCGATGATGATCCCGCCCGTGCCGCGCACCGTAAGCCGCGCGCCGACCAGGCGGCGGGCCAGTCCGACCGCATCAAGCCCGGCGATCCGGCTGCTGAAGGGCGCCGGGATCACCCCAGCCCCAGCTTCCCGCGCAGGGTCGCCAGATCCTCGGCCAGGGTGTTCACCTTGGCCGCCAGCACGGTGCGGTCGGCATCGGTCAGTTCCTCATAGGAGACGAAGCCGCCCTCGGCGGTCCTGTATTTCGCCAGAACCTCGTCCACCGCCTTGAAGTTGGCATCCACCTTGGTGACGAAATCGGCGTTCTCGGCCTCGACCATCGGGCGGAACAGGGTATAGATCTTTTCCGCGCCGTCGAAATTGCCGTCGAAATCCCACAGGTCGGTGCGGCTGTAGCGGTCTTCCTCGCCCGAGATCTTGGTGGCCGCGACCTCCTCCATCAGGACGGCGGCGCCGCCGACGACGATTTCCGGCG
The DNA here is from genome assembly GCF_039770665.1 of Paracoccus sp. SSK6. NCBI lineage: Bacteria > Pseudomonadati > Pseudomonadota > Alphaproteobacteria > Rhodobacterales > Paracoccaceae > Paracoccus > Paracoccus sp. SSK6. The sequence goes on from NZ_JBDPNJ010000001.1 coordinate 54,890, forward strand.
GGAAGGTCAGCGCGGTGATGCGGCTGTCAAGCTCGCGGATATCGGCCAGCAGCCGGTCGGCATACCCCTCCAGCCCTTCGGTGGTGCCTTCGGACCACAGCCCGTATTCGATGCGGTGAAAGCCGGTGAAGGCCTCGTCCTGCTCGGCCTTCTCGTAGTCGTCGGCGCGGGCGTCGATGGACACGTCCAGATCCGAGAAAAGCTCGGCGATGGGTTCGATCCGCTCATAGCTGAGGCGGGTCGGCGCGAACAGCGACTTGGCCTTTTCCACGTCGCCGTTCTTGATCGCCGCCACGAAGGCCTCGGTATCCGTGACCAGCTGCGCGGTGTTTTCCGCCACGAAGATCTTGTAGTCGGACAGCGGCCCCACCAGGTCCAGGGACGGATCGGCGGCCAAGGCCTGGCCCGCGAAGGCAAGGCCCAAAACGGTGCTGCGAAGGAAGGTTGCGGTCATTGCGTGCTCTCCGGGTGGATCGTCAGAAGGGGATGGCTGGGCGTCAGGTCCGCCGGGCTGCATCGACAAGCGCCCGGCCCAGATAGTCCGCATCGTCGCGGACGCCGGGCAGGGCGAAGAAGTAACCGCCGCCGACGGGCTTGATGTATTCCTCCAGCGGCTCGCCGTTCAGGCGGTTCTGGACGGTGATGAAGCCCGCCTCCAGATCGGCCTGGTAGCAGATGAACAGCAGCCCCTGGTCCAGCTGCCCGTTCTTCAGCGCGCCGCGCGAATAGTTGAAGGCGCGGCGCAGGATCAGGTTGCGCGGGCTTTGGGCATCGCGCGGGTTCGACAGGCGGATATGGGCGTCAAGCGGCGTCGCGCGGCCTTCGGGATCGGCGGCATAGTCGGGCGCGTCATGTTCGGTCGCATCCGGCCCGCCGTCCAGGGGCGCGCCGCTCATCTTGCGGCGGCCGAAGATGCGCTCCTGCTCGGCCAGGGGGGTGCGGTCCCAGCGTTCCACCATGTTGCGGATGATGCGCACCACCTGATAGCTGCCGTCCCGCGCCCAGGCGGGCTCATCCGGCGCCGTGGTCCAGACGACGCGGTCCATCAGGGCGGCATCGTTGGAATCGGGGTTGGCGGAACCGTCCCGGAAGCCCAGGAAGTTGCGCGCGCTTGGCGTGGCGCCATTGGCGTCGGGAATGACCGGGGGCACGTTGCCCTCGACCATCCAGCGCAGGACCAGGAACTCGGACAGGTTCTTCACGATGTCGCGCAGGGCGTGCAGGTTGGTGTCCTGCAGGTTGGCGCAGAACTGGATCGACAGGTCGCCGTGGCAGGAGTCGGCCTCCAGCGCGTCGTTCGGGAACTGCGCCATGCGCTGCAATTTGGCGGGCTTCAACCCGGCAAGCCAGGGCAGGTTCTCGAACAGGGACGCGCCAAGCCCTACGGTGATGGTCAGGTTGCCGGGCATGACCACCGGCCCCAGCAGCCCGGAATCGGCGGGCGGCAGGGCGGGGTCCAGGTCGGGGACCGGGCCCCCCTGGGTCAGCAGCCGGGCGCGGTCGGTCAGCAGCCGCAGCATCCGTTCCAGATCGTCGATCGAGGTCGCGGCCACGTCGAAGGACGCGATCAGCCCGTTTTCGGGGCGCGGCGTGGTGATGCCCGCCTGGTGCAGCCCGTGAAAGGGCACGCGCTGCCGGGCGGCCAGGGGCTCGGCCACGGGGGCGTCGGTGACATGGGGAGCTTCGACGAGGTGGGGGGCGGCTTCCTCGGCCCGCGGGGCAAGGGCGGCAAACCCGCCTGCGGCAAGGCCCAGAAGAACATCGCGGCGGCTTGGAGAAAGGCGCATCAGTTGATCCCGATTGCCGGTTGCAGCTTGTCCAGCGCGGCCTGCAGGGCAGACAGCGACCCTGCCAACTGCTGGCGCCGGTCGTCCGGCACCTGGTCATAGGGGGGCCATGTGTCGCCCTGCTTCAGGCTGGCCAGATCCTGTTCGGCCTTGTCCTGGGCCGCACCGATCTGCCGGTCCAGTGCCGGATCGACACCGGCCAGCACCCCCCGCAGCAGCCCCGTCAGCTTGCCGATGCCGTCCAGGCTGGCCTGCCATTCCTCAAGGTCGTTTCCGGCATAGAGGTTCTCTCCCGCCGGGACAGGGCCGGTGGCAAGCTGGCCTGCCATCGCGCCGGGCAGGGCGATCAGCAAGGCCGGATCAAGCTCCATCGCCTTCAGGCGCGCAGAGAGTTCCCGCAGGTCGGCGACCAGCCGGTCGGCTACGGGCCCCAGGCCGTCGGTGCTGTTCTGCCGGAACAGCCCGTATTCCAGCCGGTGATAGCCGGTGAAACCCGGATCATCCTCCCGCCCCGTCAGATAGGCGGCGCTGGGGTCGATGGCGTTTTCCAGATCCGAGATGCGCGAGGCCAAGGGTTCCAGATGGCGATAGGGAATGCGCGCGGCCTTCCATGCGGCCATCGCGGCGGTCAGGTCGCCCGCCGCGATGGCGTCGCGCAGCGTCTCGGCGGCCTTCACGGCGGCGTTCGACTGCATCACCATGTAGACACGGTATTCCGACAGCGGCCCCAGGAACTTGCGCAGCGTCACCTCGGACGCGGCCGCGCTGGCCTCGTCCGATGGCGTGACATGCAGGGTGCCGCGCGGGTTCGACAGCAGGCCGCAGGTGATGGCATAGTCGCCGGGCACAAGCTGCACGGTCAGGATCTGGCGAAAGCCGGGGGCGATGTTCTCGCGCTCGGCCACGACCATCACGCCGTCGAGGATTTCCCATTCGATGGGGCGGTCGGATGCGTTCACGATCTGGAAGCTGCGGCGTCCGCCCGGAACGGTGATGGTGCTGGGATCGCAGGTTCTGGTGCCGACGCTGACCGTCATGTCGGCCCCCGCATCGCGGCCGGCGGCGGCGCTTTTCTGCGTGGCATACCAGAAGGCGCCGCCCCCGGCGACGGCCAGCATGGCGGCGGCGGCAACGGCAAGGCCCAAGCCCGCGTGGGGTTGCATGTCGGTCATGTCAGATCCCGGACGGCCTGGCGGTGCTGCGGGCGGGAACGGCGGGGCGCAGGAACAGCACCAGCATCACCGCGAGGAAGATCCCGTAGGCCGCGATCTCGCCCAGGGTGGGCGCCTCGCGGTATCCCAGAAGGCCCGCCAGCACCGTGCCCAAGGGGCCGGTTTCCGGCAGAAGGTGGCTGATGTCATAGGCGCGCGCCTGCAGGCCGTTCCATATCCCCGCTTCGTGCAGGGCCTTGACCGAACCGGCCAGCAGCCCGGCTGCGACGAACAGGATGAAGACGCCGGTCCAGCGGAAGAAGCGGCCCAGATCCAGCCGCAGCGCCCCTTCATAGATCACCCAGCCGATCCCGGCCGAGACGAGAAACCCGAGAAGCGCCCCCAGGGGCGCCATGCCGTCGCGGCTTTGCTGGAAGATTGCCAGCAGGAAGAAGACCGATTCCAGCCCTTCCCGCGCGACGGCCAGGAAGACCATGCCGATCAGCGCCCAGGTGCCGCCGGTCACGGCGGCATCGACCGACTGCTGCAATTCCCCCTTGATCGACCGCGCCGCGCGGCGCATCCAGAAGACCATCCAGACCAGCACGGCCACGGCGACAAGGCCGATGGCCGCCTCGAACAACTCCTGCGTCCTTTGCGGGAACGAGGCGCTGGCAAGCTGAAGCGCGGCACCCGCGAACAGGGCTGCGGCGACGGCCAGGAAGATGCCGATCCAGACGGCGGGCAGCCAGGCGGCGCGGCCGGTCTGGCGCAGATAGCCCGCGATGATGCCCACGATCAGCGCGGCTTCCAGCCCCTCGCGAAGCATGATGAGGAATGGTGCAAGCATGGTGCCCTCCGGCCTTATCGCGACGGCGTCGGGGTGATGCCCGGCACGGCGGCGGCGCGGTAAGGTCAACGACGGGCGACGGATGCCCGCAGGCCGATCACTGCCGCGACACGGCGTCCGAGTCAATCCAGATTGTTTAGGTCGGATATGGGTTGTGCGGTTCGGTGCGGTCATCTGGATGGGCGGAAGCCATGGCAGGTCGGGGCATTGGCGATGACGTTGCGACCGCCCCGCCTGATGCTGCGGTGCTCCATGCGGGTGGCCGAGAAGCAAGGGCGGCAGCGAATCGGGATCGCTTCGCTGATCTCGATCAGATCGGGCGGTCGTTGCGCCTGTCCTCCAAGCCGGATCTGCACCGCGCCGGTCTTAAAGCCTTCAAGGATCCAGGCGCCGACATGGTCTTTATGGAAACAGAACGCTTGGAATGGGTGGGCGGCGATGGTGGGGTGAAACCCCACCCTACGACCGTTGGCTGCATCGCGGCGGTCGTGGGTCTTCGTGGAAACCCAACGCCTGAACGGGCTGGCGATGTTGGTGGGGTGGAACTCCACCCTATGCGATGACCGCAGGGTGGGGTTTCACCCCACCATCCACCACCGTCAAAGCTGTTCCTGAACATCCTCGTTCGGCTTGTCCTTGATCCTGGCCGGGTTCCTCACGTCGAACTCTTGCGGTGAATGGGGCTTGCCCTCGTGTCCGCCCTGGCCGTTCCGCCGTTCCGGCTGCTGGTCCTTGTCGGCCACGAGCGGCCTCCTTTTCGGTCACGATACCGTCCCCCGAAACCGCAGGACTGCGGCGGGGCTCGCCCTACGCTTTGTCGCGCCAGCGGTTCACCAAGGGATAGCGGCGGTCCAGCCAGAAGGCCTTGGTCGAGATGCGCGGCCCCGGCGCGGCCTGATACCGCTTCCACTCGCTGCCATAAAGCAGCCGTTCGACCCTGGTCACAGTGTCAGCATCGAAGCCCCGACCGACCAGATCGCGCAGCGACAGATCCTGTTCGACCAGTCCTTCCAGGATCGCGTCCAGGATGTCGTAGGGGGGCAGCGAATCCTCGTCCTTCTGGTCGGGGCGCAGTTCCGCCGAAGGGGGCTTGGCGATGATCCGGGGCGGGATCACCTCGCCCGCCGGGCCCATCATCCAGTCGCAGTGGTTTTCGTTCCTCCAGCGGCAGGTCTGGAACACCCGCGTCTTGTACAGATCCTTGATCGGATTGTAACCGCCCGCCATGTCGCCATAGATCGTGGCATAGCCCACGCCGATCTCGGACTTGTTGCCGGTGGTCAGCAGCATCCCCCCAAACTTGTTGGAGATCGCCATCAGCATCACGCCGCGCAGGCGGGACTGGATGTTCTCCTCGGTGATGTCGGGCCGGGTGCCCTCCATCAGATGCGCCAGGGCGCTGCCCACCGCGTCGCGCGCGCCGTCGATGTGAACGGTGTCCAGCCGCACGCCCAGGCGGGCCGCGCAATCGGCGGCATCCTCCAGGCTGGCCTGGGACGTGTATTCGCTGGGCAGCATCACGCAATGGACGTTCTGCGGCCCGATGGCGTCGGCGGCGATGGCGGCGACAAGCGCGGAATCGATGCCGCCCGACAGGCCCAGCACCACCCTGGAAAAGCCCGACTTGCGCAGGTATTCGCGCAGGCCCAGCATCATCGCCTGATAGTCCTGTTCCCATTCGTCGGGCTGTGGCGCCATCAGGCCCGGCTCGGCTCGCCAGCCATCATCCGTCAGGGTGAAATCCACATGGGCCAGCATTTCCTGGAAGGGCGGCAACTGGACGACCTTGTGCCCGCCGGGGTTCAGCACGAAGCTTGCGCCGTCGTAAAGCTGGTCGTCCTGGCCGCCGGCCATGTTGACATAGACCAGCGGCAGGCCCGTTTCCACGACACGCCCGACCATGTGGCCCATGCGCAGATCCAGCTTGTTGCGGTGATAGGGCGAGCCGTTCGGCACCACCAGGATCTCGGCCCCCGTCTCGGCCAGGGTCTCGGCCACGTCCGGGGACCAGGCGTCCTCGCAGATGGGCGATCCGATGCGGGCGCCCCCCACCGGATAGGGACCGCTGATCGGGCCGCTGTCGAACAGGCGCAATTCGTCGAACAACTGCTTGTGGGGCAGGCGGTGCTTCAGCACGTGGGCGATCAGCGCGCCGTCCTTGAAGACCCAATAGGCATTGTAAAGCTTGTCGCCGTCCCGCCTCGGCCCGCCGATGCCAAGGGCCGGGCCGCCTGTGCAAAGGGCGGCGAGTTCAAGGATCTGCTCCTCGGCCTGGCGGGTGAAGGCGGGCTTCAGCACCAGATCCTGGGTCTGGTATCCGGTGATGAACATCTCGGGCAGGGCCAGCATGTCGGCGCCCGCTTCCTTCGCGGCTTCCCACGCCTGCCGCGCCTTGCCCGCGTTGCCTTGAAGATCGCCGACCGTGGCGTTCAACTGGCCGATGGTCAGGCGGAAACGGTCGGTCATGGCGCGGCCCCTTTTTTTCTCGGCCCCCTGATAGGCGAGGGGCTGCGAAAGGAAAAGTCGGGCTTTGCGCGCGGGGGCCCGCTGCGCTAGACCATGGGCAAAAGACGAAGGGCAAGTGGCGATGAAGGCGGCAAGTTGGGCGGCTGTGCTGGCGCTGTTGGCAGGAACCGCGGCGGATGCGCAGGTCGTGACCAAGCAATACGACGATGGCGGCGTCTACGAGGGCACCTTCCGCAACGGCCGCCAGCACGGCCAGGGCAGCTATACCCTGCCCAACGGCTATCGCTACGAAGGCGATTGGGTGGAAGGCGAGATCCTGGGCCAGGGCCGCGCCACCTTCCCGAACGGATCGGTCTACGAAGGCCAGTTTGCCGAAGGCAAGCCCAACGGCACCGGCAAGATCACCTATGCCGATGGCGGCACCTATGAGGGCGATTGGGTCGCCGGAGAGATCACCGGCAAGGGCGTGGCGCGCTATGCCAACGGGTCGGTCTATACCGGCGATTTCGTCAAGGGCCTGCATCAGGGCAAGGGCGTGCTGACCCAGCCCAACGGTTATCGCTACGAAGGCGACTGGAACGCGGGCGTCAAGGAGGGCCAGGGCAGGATCACCTATCCCGACGGCGCGGTCTATGAAGGCGGGATGCTGGCCGGCCAGCGCGCGGGCAAGGGCAAGCTGACCATGGCCGACGGGCTGGTCTATGACGGCATCTGGTCGGCGGGGCAGATGTCGGGCTCGGGCGTGCTGGTCCAGGGGACGGGCGACCGCTACGAAGGCCAGATGCTGAACGGCAAGCGAGAGGGACAGGGCGTCGCCACCTATGCCAATGGCGATGTCTATGACGGCGCCTTCAAGTCTGACCGCCGCCACGGGCAGGGCACCTTCACCGGCACCGACGGCTATGTCTATACCGGCGCCTGGGTCGAGGGCCGGATGGAGGGCGAGGGCCAGATCACCTATCCCGACGGGTCCGTCTATACCGGCACGATGAAGGCCGACCGCCCCGACGGCACCGGCACCATCACCTATCCCGACGGCGCCAGCTATTCCGGCCAGTGGAAGGCCGGGGTGATCGAGGGCGAGGGCAAGGCCACCTATGCCAATGGCATGGTCTATGAGGGCGGCTTCAGGAATGCCCGCAACCACGGCCAGGGCCGGATGACCTATCCCGACGGCTATGTCTATACCGGCGCCTGGGCAGACGGTCAGCGCCACGGCGAAGGCCAGGCAACCTATCCCGACGGCACCGTCTATACCGGCCAGTTCGTGAACGGGCTGCGCGAAGGCCAGGGCAAGCTGACCACCCCGGACGGCTTCGTCTATGAAGGCGGCTGGAAGGCCGGGGAGATCGACGGCACCGGCGTTGCCACCTATGCCAGCGGCGACCGCTATGAAGGCAGCTTCGTCGCGGGCAAGCGGCAGGGCCAGGGCGTCATGCGCTATGCCAGCGGAGAGGTCGCCTCCGGCGAATGGGACCAGAACCGGCTGGTGGAAAGCGGCCCCGCGCCCGAGGGAGAGGCTGCGGAAACGCCCGCCATGCCCGGCGAGGCGCCAACACCGTAGGGTGGGGTTTCACCCCACCATTTTGCCGTCCTTTGCCAGCACGGTGGGGTAAAAACCCCACCCTACGAATGTCTTTACTTGTATGGAAGTATGGCATACTGATATTGCAGGAGGCCATTATGGACATTGCCAGGATCACCATCGCGCCCAGTACCGCCTCGCAGGTCCATGACTGGCTGCGCAAGCGCGTCCAGCGGGGCGACCTGCCGCCGGGCATGAGGATCAGCGAAACCGAAGTCGCCAGCGCCATCGGCATCAGCCGCCAGCCGGTGCGGGAAGCCTTCATCCGCCTGGCCAGCGACGGCCTGGCCGAGGTCCGCCCGCAGCGCGGCACCTATATCAGCAGGATCTCGGTGTCCGCCGTCCTGTCCGCGCGCTTCATCCGCGAGGCGGTCGAGGCCGATCTGGCCCGCGCCGTGGCAAAGGCCCGGCCAGGCGACCTTCTGGACCGGATGGGGGACGAGATCGCCGCGCAGCACCGCGCCGACAAGGCCGGTTCGGTCGAGGATTTCATCGACTCCGACGACCGCTTCCACCACCTGCTGGCGCAGGCTGCCGGGCAGGACGCCGTCTGGGCCGATCTGGAACGGCTCAAGGCGCAAATGAACCGGCTGCGCCACCTGTCCATGCGCGCCTTCGACCGCAGCTTCACCATCGGCCAACACCGGCAGATCCTCGATGCCCTGCGGCATGGCGACGCTGATGCGGCGGAGGCCGCGATGCGCACCCATCTGCGCCAGATGCTGGCCGAGGTGCCGCAGATGGCGGCGGCCCAGCCCGACTATTTCACCGACTGAGAGGATCCCCGCATGCGACACACCTGGCGTTGGTTCGGCCCGAACGATCGCGTCTCGATCGACGACATGCTGCAGGCGGGCGTCCAGGGGGTGGTGACGGCGCTGCACCACGTCCCCAGCGGCGAGGTCTGGTCGCCCGAACAGATCGCCTTGCGCCAGAACCAGCTTGCCGTGATGCGCGACGGCGCGCCTTCGGGCCTGGAATGGGAGGTCGTGGAAAGCCTGCCCGTCAGCGAGGCGATCAAGACCCAGACCGGCGACTGGCGGGGCCATGTGCAGAACTGGATCCAATCCATGCGGAACCTGCACGCGGCGGGGATCCGGGTGATCTGCTACAACTTCATGCCGGTACTGGACTGGACGCGCACCGACCTGGAATGGCGCCGCCCCAACGGCGCGCGCTGCATGCGCTTCGACCTGACCGACTTCGCGGCCTTCGACATCCATATCCTGGAACGTCCCGGTGCGGCCGATGATTTCCCGGAAGATGTGCGCGACGCCGCCGCCCGCCGCTTTGCCGCAATGGACGATGCGATCCGCAAACTGCTTGCCGGAAACGTGGTCTTCGGCCTGCCCGGCGCGGCCGAGCATCTGACCATGGGCGATGTGCGCGAGTTGCTGCAGACCTATGCCCCGGTGACGGATGCGGTGCTGCGCCGCAACTTCAACGACTTCCTGGAACAGGTGGCACCTGTCGCGCAGGATCTGGGAATGCGGCTGTGCTGCCACCCGGACGATCCGCCCTTCCCGCTACTGGGCCTGCCCCGCATCATGTCCACCGAGGCCGATTATGCCGAACGCATCGCCGCCGTGGACCTGCCCGCGAACGGCATCACGCTCTGTTCCGGCTCGCTTGGCGCGCGGCATGACAACGACCTGCCGGGCATGATGCGCCGCCTGGGCGACCGGGTGCATTTCCTGCACCTGAGGAACGTCCGCCGCGACAGCGACACCGTCCCCGCCAGCTTCTTCGAGGATGAGCACCTGTCCGGCCAGACCGACATGGTGGACCTGATCGACGCCATCCTGGCCGAGGAGGCGCGCAGGCGGGCGGCGGGGCGCGGGGACTGGCGCATCCCCATGCGCCCCGACCACGGACAGGACATCCTGGACGACATCGGTCGAGGAGGGCAGCCCGGCTATCCGGCCATCGGGCGGCTGAAGGGGCTGGCGGAACTGCGCGGGGTGGAACTTGCCCTGTCGCGCCAGCACGGGCCCGCGTGATGCGCATCCTGTCGATGGGCGAGGCGATGGTCGAACTGGGCCAGTCGGACCAGCCCGGCCTGTGGCGTGTTGGCATCGCGGGCGATACGCTGAACACCGCCTGGTATCTGCGCCGGTTGCTGGGCGGGGACTGGCAGGTGGATTACCTGTCTCGCGTGGGCCAAGGGGCCTTTTCCCAGCAGATGGTGGATTTCCTGACGGCGGAAGGGATCGGCACCGCCCATGTCGGCCGCGATCCCGACAGCGAAATCGGGCTTTACGCGATCAGCCTGAAGGGTGGCGAACGCAGCTTCGCCTATTGGCGCGACACGTCGGCGGCCAGGCGGCTGGCGGATGATCCGGCGGTGCTGGACGCGGCGCTTGATGGGGCGGCACTCGCCTATTTCTCGGGCATCACGGTGGCGATCCTGCCGCCGGAAGGCCGCGCGAACCTGCTGGCCGCCCTTGCCCGCGCCAAGGCCGCGGGCACGCGGGTGGTTTTCGATCCGAACCTGCGCCCGCGCCTCTGGGCGGATGCGGCGACCATGCGGCAGGGAATCAGCGACGCGGCGGGGGGCGCCGACCTGGTCCTGCCCAGTTTCGACGACGAGGCCACGCATTTCGGCGACGCCGACCCACAGGCGACCGTTACGCGCTATCTGGCGCTTGGAGCGGGGCAGGTGGTGGTCAAGAACGGGGGCGGGCCGATCCGCTTCGGCGGGCGTGACGGGACGGGCACCGTCACCGATCTTGAACCCGAAACTCCGGTGGACAGCACGGCGGCGGGCGACAGCTTCAACGCGGGCTATCTGGCGGCCAGCCTGTCGGGCGCGGACTGCGCGGCGGCCATTGCGGCGGGCCACGACCTCAGCCGCAAGGTGATCCGCCATCGCGGGGCCCTGGTGGCCGAGGCGCTGTAGGGTGGGGTTTCACCCCACCGCTTCAACGCCCGCCACCACCGCCCGCGCGCCGTCCCGCACCAGCCCCGTCAGTGCGGCCACCAGATCCGCCGCAAAGCCTGCATCGTCGCGCAGGGCAGGGGGGAACACTTCGGTCAAGGCAAGAAAGCCCGCCACCGTCTGCGCCGGATCCTCGCGCCACAGCGCGGCAAGGCGCGGGGCCAGCGGATCCTTGACCTCGATCGGCCGGCCCTTTTCGTCGCGGCCCGAGGCATAGCGCATCCAGGCCGCCACGGCGAGCGTCAGCCCCTGAACCGCACGGCCCGCAGCCCGTCCTTCGGCAATCGTCCCCAGGATCCGCTGCGGCAGCTTCTGGCTGCCATCCATGGCGATCTGCCAGGTGCGGTGCCGGATCGCCGGGTTGGCGTAGCGCGTGGCAAGTGCGTCGGCATAGGCGGCCAGATCCTCGCCCGGCGGAGGGGTCAGCGCGGGGATGATCTCGTCCCGCCACAGGCGGCGCACGAAGCCTGCGAAAACCGGATCGGCCATCGCGTCGGCGATGGTTTCATGCCCCGCCAGATAGCCTAGATAGGCGAGGCTGGAATGCGTGCCGTTTAGCATCCGCAGCTTCATGTGCTCATAGGGCGTCACATCGGCGACCATCTGCACGCCGACTTTTTCAAAGGCCGGGCGCGGGCCGCAGAAGTGATCCTCGATTACCCACTGGCGAAAGGGCTCGTGCATCACCGGCGCCTCGTCGCGGATGCCGGTCATAGCCTCCAGCCGGTCCAGGTCGGCGGGCGTCGTGGCGGGCACGATGCGGTCCACCATGGTCGCGGGAAAGGCCCCGTGGGCTTCGATCCAGTCCGCCAGTGCCGGGTCGATCAGACGGGCGAGTTCAAGGACCACGCCGCGCACGACCCGGCCGTTTTCCGGCAGGTTGTCGCAGCACAGCACCGTGAAGGGCGGCAGCCCCGCGTCGCGGCGCGCGGCCAGGGCGCGGACCAGGAAGCCCGGCGCGGATTTCGGCAGCGGGTTTTCCAGGTCATGCCGGATGTCGGGATGATCGCCGTTCAGGCGACCCGTGGACGGCTCATGGCAATAGCCCTTTTCCGTCACCGTCAGGCTGACAATATGCGTGGCGGGCGCGGCCATCACGTCCAGCACGGCCTGCGGATTCTCGGGCGCGACCAGCACATCGCGCAGCACCGTCACCACCTGCGGCTTCTCGCCATCCGGCCCCAGTTCAAGCGCCGTATAGGCCCAGCCCTGCGGTTTCAGCCTGTCGCGTGTGCCCGGCGACTGCAGCGAGACGCCGGTGATGCCCCAGCCTCCTGCCTCGGCCACATAGATCGCGCCATGCGCCCGGAAGAAGGCGCCGAGACCCAGGTGGACGATGCCCGTGGCGGTCGTGGACTCGCGGTAAAGCCTATCGTGCAAGCCAGCCTCCATCGACATTCAGGACCGCGCCGTTGATGTAGTCCGAGGCGGGGGCAGACAGGAACACGGCGGTCTGGCCGATATCCTCGGGCCGGCCCCAGCGGCCCGCAGGGATGCGGTCAAGGATCGCGCGGGATCGGCCGGGATCGGCGCGCAGGGCCTCGGTATTGTTCGTCTCGATATAGCCCGGCGCGATGGCGTTGACGTTCAGCCCGGATGCGGCCCATTCGTTCGCCATCAGCTTTGTCAGCCCCGCGACGCCGTGCTTGGACGCCGTGTAGGACGGCACCCGGATGCCGCCTTGGAAGGATAGCAAGGACGCGATGTTGACGATCTTGCCCCGCCCGCGCGGCAAGGCCGCCTTCGCAAAGGCCTGGCAGGTGAAGAACAGCGCCTTGAGGTTCGTGTCCATCACCTCGTCCCAGTCGGCCTCGGAGAACTCGACTGCATCGGCGCGGCGGATGATGCCCGCGTTGTTCACCAGAATGTCGATGCGCTCGGATGCGAAGACATCGCGCGCCGCCATCGGGTCGCTGAAATCCAGCCGCATCTGGCGGCCACCGCCCATCAGCGCCAGCGTCTCGTCGCAATCGCGGCGGCCTGCGGCGATGACCTCGGCCCCCGCCTGAGCCATGGCGACCGCGATGGCCTGGCCGATGCCGGTATTGGCGCCGGTGACAAGAGCTGTCTGGCCGTCCAGCGAAAACGGGTTCACCGCAGATCCCCCGGCTGGATGAAGTCCATGTCGGTGTAATCGACGTTGTCGCCCGCCATGGCCCAGATGAAGGTATAGCCGCCGATCCCCGCGCCCGAATGGATCGACCAGGAGGGCGAGATCACCGCCTGTTCGTTGGCGACGAACAGGTGGCGCGTTTCCTGCGGCTCGCCCATCAGGTGCAGCACGCGCGATTCAGGCGCCATGCCGTGATACAGATAGGCCTCCATCCGCCGGTCGTGGACATGGGACGGAATGGTGTTCCAGACCGACCCGTCCTCCAGTGTGGTATAGCCCAGAACAAGCTGGCAGCTTTCCATGACAAGCGGGTGGATGAACTGGCGGATAGTGCGCTTGTTCGAGGTCTCGACCGCGCCGGTCTTCATCTCCTTCGCGTCCTCGACGGTGATCAACCGGCAGGGCAGTTCGCGATGCGCGGGGCAGGAGGTGATGTAGAACCGACCCATGCCGCTGAACGTCACCGCGCCCGAGCCCATGCCCAGGTAAAGGACATCTCCCTTCTTCATCTCCCATGTCCGGCCCGCCGCCGTGACCGAGCCCGTCTCGCCGATGTTGACGATGCCCATCTCGCGCCGCTCCAGAAAGGTCGCGGTTTTCGTCTCCGCGATCTTGTCCAGCGTCACGTCGGCGCCGTTCGGCACCGCGCCACCCAGCACGAAGCGGTCGTAATGGGTATAGACCAGCCGGATTTCGGCATCCGCGAACAGGCCCTCGGTCAGGAAATGCCGGCGCAGGTCCGCCGTGCCCATGCGTTTCGCATGATCGGGATGGATCGCGTGGCGGGTTTCGACATGGGTGGTCATGGTCTCTTGGCCTTTCACAGGAAATCGTCGCGGCGGGGGGTGAAGCTGTCGATCAGCTCGCCCCCCTCCAGGCAGGTGCAGCCATGCTCGGCGCCCGAGGGGATGACAAAGGCGTCGCCCGGCCCGACCTCGAAGTCGCGGCCGTCCATGGTGAAGCGGTAGCGGCCCGACTGCACATAGGTCGATTGCACATGGGGGTGGCTGTGCAGCGCCCCCTGGTCGCCCGCCTGGAAGGCGAAGCGGACGACCATCAGTTCGGGGGAATGGGCCAGCACGGTGCGGATCGGGTCGCTCACTTGAACACCCCCGGCAGCCACAGCGACAGGGCGGGTACATAGGTCACCAGCAGCAGCACGATCAGGCCCGCCGCATAGAAGGGCCAGACGCTGCGCATCGCTTCCCAGATGGAAATCCGCGCCACGGCGGCGGCGACGAACTGGACTGGGCCAAGCGGCGGCGTGTTCAGCCCGATCCCCAGGTTCAGGATCATGATGACGCCGAAATGCACCGGATCGACGCCGAAGGCCGCCACGACCGGCAAAAAGATCGGCGTGGTGATGATGATCAGGGGCGACATGTCCATGAAGGTGCCCAGGACCAGCAGCACGATGTTGATCATCAGAAGGATCACGAAGGGATTGTCCGACACAGACTGCATCCAGTTCAGCGATATCTGCGCCACATGCAGATAGGCCATCAGCCAGCCGAAGGCGCCCGCCATGCCGATGATCAGCAGGACCATCGCGGTCGTGCGCACCGCCTGCTGGGTGGCGTGGACGAAGTCCGACCACGACATGCTGCGATACACCAGCATCGTCACCAGCAGCGCGTAAATGACCGCGATGCACGAGCTTTCGGTGGCCGTGAAGATGCCCGACCGCACCCCGCCGAAGATGATCGCGATCAGCAGCATGCCGGGGATGGATTGCAGCAGGAAGTAACCCACGCGGGCGAAGCCGGGGAAGGGCTCGGTCGGATAGCCGCGCTTGCGGGCGACCAGATAGGCGGTGACCGACAGCGCCAGCGCCAGCAGCAACCCCGGAATGATCCCGGCGGTGAACAGGTCGGCGATGGAGATCCGCCCCCCGCCCGAGATCGAATAGATGATCATGTTGTGGCTGGGCGGCAGAAGCAGCGCGATCAGCGCCGCCATCGAGGTCACGTTGACCGCGTAGTCCGCGCCGTAGCCGCGTTCCTTCATCTGCGGGATCATGATGCCGCCGACCGCCGCGGCCTCGGCCACGGCAGAACCGGAAATGCCGCCGAACAGCGTGGAAGCCGCGATGTTGACCTGTCCCAGCCCGCCCCGGACATGGCCGATCAGCGAGCCTGCAAAGGCCACGATCCGCGCCGCGATGCCGCCGCGCACCATCAGGTCGCCCGCGAAGATGAAGAAGGGGATCGCCATCAGCGTGAAGACGGAAATCCCCGCCGACAGGCGCTGGAACACCACCAGGGGCGGCAGGCCCAGGTATCCGACCGTGGCAAGGCTGGAGATGCCAAGGCAGAAGGCGATCGGCGTGCCGATCAGCATCAGGACGGTGAAGACACCGAAGAGGATCAGGTATTCCATGTCAGGCCTCGGTCATCAGGATGTCTTCGGCCTCGGGCTGCGCCTCGACCGTGCGGCCCGACAGGCGGTTCAGCAGGTGCTCCAGCACGAACAGCGTCATCAGCACGCCCCCCGCGAACAGCGGCATGTAGCCGAAGCCGCCGGGCAGCCGGATCACCGGCAGCGAGGATTCCCAGGTCTTCGCCATCAGCTGCCAGCCATAGACCGCCATGCCGATGCTGAAGGCCAAGACGGCCAGGTCGGACAGCGCCTTCAGCCATGTCCCGGCGCTGTCGGGCAGGAAGAACAGCAGCACGTCGAAGCCCATGTGGAAGCTTTCATGGACGCCCACGGCCGAACCCAGGAAGATGAACCAGCTCATCAGCAGGATCGCCACCGGCTCGACCCACAGAAGGCTGTCGTTCATGACATAGCGCATGAAGACCTGCGCGAAGACGATGACCGTCATCGCCACAAGACCGAACCCCGCCAGCCACAGGCTGATCCGGGAAAGCCAGGAATTGAGGCGTGACAAAAGGGCGATGCTGCCGTGCATGGCGTCACCTTTCGATTGCGTGAAAGGAAGGCCCGCGGTCCATCGACCGCGGGCCCCGGCATCACTTGGTTTCCTGGATGCGCTTGACCAGATCCTGCGCCTCGGGCGTGGTCACGTATTTTTCATAGACCGGGGCCATCGCCTCGATGAAGGCGGTCTTGTCGATGTCGCGCACGACCTCGGCACCCGCGGCCACGACCTTTTCCTCGCTGGCCTTTTCCTGCTCGGCCCAGAGCCTGCGCTGCAAGGTGGCCGAGTTCTTCGCGGCCGTGCGCATGATCTCCTGATCCTCGGGCGACAGCTTCTCCCAGGCGGTTTTCGACACCGCGACCAGTTCGGGGACCATCAGGTGCTGGTCCAGCGTGAAATACTTGGCGACCTCGGCATGGCCCGAGCTGTCATAGGAGGGGAAGTTGTTTTCCGCCCCGTCGATCACGCCCGTCTGGATGGACGAATACACCTCGCCATAGGGCATGGGCGTGGCATTGGCGCCAAGGGCCGACATCATGTCCACAAAGACATCGTTCTGCATGACGCGGAACTTCATGCCCTTCAGATCCTCGACGGTCTTGATCGGCTTCTGCGAGTTGTAGAAGTTGCGCGCGCCCCCGTCGTAATAGGCCAGCGCGATCAGGTCCTTTTCGGCGAAGCCCTTGGCGATCTCCTCGCCGATGGGGCCGTCCATGACCGCGTGCTGGTGTTCGGGCGAGGTGAAGAGATAGGGCAGCGACAGGGTCTGCGTCACGGGTACGATGTCGTTGAACGATCCGAAGGAGGCGCGGACCATGTCGATGACGCCGAACTGGGTCTGCTCGATCGTGTCCTTTTCCTCGCCCAACTGGGACGACGGGAAGACCTCGATGCAGATGCGGCCTTGGGTCTTTTCCTTGACCTCGGCGGCCATGGCCTTGACGCCCTCGACGGTCGGATAGCCGTCGGGATGGGTGTCGGACGACCGCAGGGTCGTTTCGCATTCTGCGCTTGCGGCACCGGCAAGCGCGGCCATGGCAAGCAGGGCGGCAAGGGTGGTGTTGACGAACTTCATGGTTTTCCTCCCGTTGGTGAAGCTCAGAGATTGTAGGCCTTCTTGGCGAGGCCGTAGGTCAGTTGCTGCGCAAGGCCGGGCGCCTCGTCTTCCGTAAGGCGTCCGGTCGCGACAAGGGTGGCGAGATAGGCGCAATCCACGCGGCGCGCGACATCATGGCGCGCGGGGATCGAGCAGAAGGCGCGGGTGTCGTCGTTGAAGCCCACGGTGTTCCAGAAACCGGCGGTTTCCGTCGCCATCTGCCGGAAGCGCATCATCCCTTCCGGGCTGTCATGGAACCACCAGGGCGGGCCAAGGCGCAGGCAGGGATAGGCCCCGGCCAGGGGCGCCAGTTCGCGCGAATAGCTGGTCTCGTCCAGGGTGAACAGGATCACGGTCAGGTCCGGGCGCATCCCCACCGCGTTCAGAAGCGGGCGCAGGGCGGCCACGTAATCCGTGCGGCCGGGAATGTCGAAGCCCTTGTCGCGGCCATGGGCGGCCATCACCGGGTCGGAATGGTTGCGCCGCGAACCGGGATGGATCTGCATGACCAGCCTGTCCTCAAGGCTCATCCGCGCCATCTCGGTCAGCATGTGCCCGCGGAAGGCGTCGGCTTCATCCGGGCTGCACTGGCCTCGCAGGGCCTTCTGGAACAGCGCGGCAGCCTCGGCCTGCGGCAGATCCTCGGTCCGCGCGGTGGCATGGCCGTGGTCGCTGGAGGTCGCGCCGTGGTCCTTGAAGAAGGCCCGCCGCGCCCGATGCGCGTCCAGATAGCCGTCCCATGTGGCGGTGTCGAAGCCGGTCTGTTCGCCCAGCAGCGCCACGTTGTCGGCAAATCCCGCCATCTCGGGGTCCACCACGCCGTCGGGGCGATAGGCGGTGACGACGCGGCCATCCCAGCCCGACTCGCGGATCATCCGGTGCCAGCGCAGGTCGTCGGTCGCGGCCTCGGTGGTGGCGATGACCTCGATGTTGAAGCGCTTGAACAGCGCGCGGGGCCGGAACTCGGGGCGGGCCAGGCAGTCGGCGATGTGATCGTAATACCAGTCCGCCGTTTCTGCCATCAGGCGGCGGTCGATGCCGAAGACATTCTGAAAACTGTGGTCCAGCCACAGGCGTGAGGGGGTGCCCGCGAACAGGTGGTAATGGCGGGCGAACAGCCGCCAGATGGCGCGCCCGTCCGTTTCGGTCGGCCCGCCATCGACACGCGGCACGCCCAGATCGGTCAGCGCCACGCCCTGCGACACCAGCATCCGAAAGACGTAATGGTCGGGCGTCACGAACAGCTGCGCGGGATCGGGAAAGGGCTGATCCTCGGCGAACCAGCGGGGATCGGTATGGCCATGCGGGCTGACGATCGGCAGGTCGCGGATGCCCGCGTAAAGATCCCGCGCCAGGTCGCGGGCGCGTCCTTCCAGCGGGAACAGCCGATCCTCGTCCAGCAAGCCCATCCTCTCTCCTCCGTCGAGTCGTGCTTGTTTTCTGTTGGGTATACTAATATGCTAGTTTTCAAGAATGGTCAATCCTGTCGAGAGAGGCCGACATGCTGCCTGCAGCCGAACTGCCCCTTCTGGAGGAAACCCGCGTCCGGACGGTCACCGACCAGGTTTTCGACCTGCTCTATGACCGTGTGGTGAACCTGACCCTGCCGCCCGGCACCAGGCTGTCCGAAGCCGAGGTGGCGGCCCAGATGGGCGTGTCCCGCCAGCCGGTGCGCGACGCCTTTTACCGCCTGTCGCAACTGGGCTTCATCCAGATCCGCCCACAGCGCGCGACCATGGTGACGCCCATTTCCGAGGAGGCGGTGCTGCAGGCCTATTTCATCCGCTCCGCGCTGGAGGAATCCTGCATGCGCGTCGCGGCAGAGCGCCTGACCCCCGATCAGCTTGACGCCCTGGCGCTGCTGCTTGACCGGCAGGCCCGCAAGGTCGAGGAACGGGACAGCGCGGGCTTTCATGTCTTGGACGACCAGTTCCACCACGACATCTGCGCCTATGCCGGGCTGGGCTTCGTCTGGACGCTGATCAAGGACAACAAGGGCCACATGGACCGCGCGCGATACCTGAGCCTGTCTTATGGCGCGGACACCGCCTTTGCGGAACATGGCCTGATCCTCGATGCCCTGCGCCGCCAGGACGGCGACGGCGCCGTTGCCGCCATCCGCCAGCACCTGAGCCGGATCGAGGGCATCATCGCCCGCCTGCGCATCGACCGGCCCCAGGTCTTCGGGTGATCTTTACAGGGTGGGTGTTCCGGTGATGGCCGACTCCGGCGCCCCCGTTCCCCCTGCGTCCCGCCTGCATGCACGAGGCCGGGGGCGCGGGCCGGCGCGTCTTCGCGCTGTATCAGGCGCTGCGTCATCCGGGACCGCCGTTCTGGATTCTGCGCAGCCCCTGCCTGGTCTTGGCTGATCCGCAGGAGCCGTTCTCCCTGACCGCAGGCTGCCGGTTGCAGCTTGCGGTCGAGGCGGGGCGGACCAAGCCGTCAGAGACCCGATGGCATTGCCGCCCGATTCGGTCGCCTCGCGGGCAGGTCCTGCACGCATGGCGGCTTTTGCGGAACAAGCGCGGGATCCCCAAGGCCTGGGCGCTGGACTGGACGGCAGGGGGACAGGATGCCGCCATTCGGTCCGAGGCAGCCGTTGCTTTCTGACCGGGGATGCCTTCCTGGGCGAACCCGTTGCCGGTCCTACGGGATGTTGAAGGGCTGCTGGAAGGGATAGGCCGCGTTTGTCAGGCTGGGCGGGGCCGCCGGGCAGCGGGCGCGGCCCATCGCGCGCAAGATCTCCCTGTCCATACGCGCATTGCCGGTCGAACCGGCCAGGGACGCCGACTGGACCCGTCCGTTGCGCGCGATGACCAGGTTGACCGCCCCCCGCGCCCCGCGCGCGCCCGACACCCGCGATGCCGCGCGCAGCAGGCAGACGCCCACCTGCTGATTCCAGGACGCCTCGTCGCGGGCGCGCTGTTGCGGGCTGGCCCCGGTTCTGCCGGTGGCGCCCTGTTCCCCCTGTTCCGCCCGGCGCGCGCGCTGCTGGGGTGCGGGCTGTTCCTGGCGGCGGGGTTCGGCCTGCCGCTGCGGCTCGGGCCTGGGGCGTTCGCGGCGCGGTTCGGGTTCGCGCCGGAGTTCGGGTTCCGGCTCGCGCTCGGGGCGGCGCTGCGGGCGGGCGGATGCGTTCAGCACCACCTCGGGCGGGGTTTCCAGTTCCGGCGGTGCGGACGGGAACAGGTCCGCCATGTCCTCCAGCGGTTCCAGTTCCGGCAAGGGCGGCAGGTCCAGCGGCTCGACAATCTCTTTGGGCTCAGGCTCGGGTTCCGGCTCCGGTTCGGGCTCCACAGGTTCGCTGGCCTCCTCGACCGGCTCCTCGGCCGGGGTGGCCGCTTCCTCGGCCGGCACCTCGGCGGGGGCTAGGTCCACGAAGACCGGCTCGGGCAGGCCCGGCGGGGCGGCGGCCTCGGCCCGCTGCATGATCCACAGCGCGCCGCCCAGATGCAGCGCCAGCACCACGGCTGACGCACCCCCCCACAGCGCGCCTTCGCGGATCATGCGGGCGGCGCGCCCGCTCATCGTGCGGGTTCCGCCGGTGCGGGCGCGGCGGGCGCGCCCGCCGCAGCCGATTCAAGCCCCACAAGCGCGATCTTCAGATAGCCGGTGTCGCGCAGCATGTTCATCACCCCCATCAGGTCGCCATAGGCGACCTCGCGGTCGGCGCGCAGGAAGATGCGCTGCTCCCGGTCGCCCTCGGTCGCCTCGGCCAGGGCGGCGGCAAGGCCGCCCGGCGCGATGTCGGTGTTGTCCAGCGCCAGCGTCAGGTCGGGCTTTACGGTCACATAGACCGGCTGGTCGGGACGCTGGGCAGGCGTGGCGTTCGACACCGGCAGGTCCACGTTCACATCGACCGTGGCAAGGGGAGCGGCGACCATGAAGATGATCAGCAGCACCAGCATCACGTCGATGAAGGGAGTGACGTTGATCTCGTGGTTTTCCTGAAGATCGTCGCCGCTGTCGCGGATCCCGCCTGCCATGGCCTATTCCCCCGCTGCGGCGGCGCCGAGGCCGCGAAAGTCCAGGTCGCGGCTGACCAGTTGGCGCACGCCCGCCGCCGCATTGGCAAGCCGCAGGCGATAGCCGGTGATGCCGCGCGCGAAGACGTTGTAGATCACCACGGCGGGAATGGCCGCGACCAAGCCGATGGCGGTGGCCAGCAGCGCCTCGGCGATGCCGGGGGCCACGACTGCCAGGTTGGTGGTCTGCGATTCGGAAATGCCGATGAAGCTGTTCATGATCCCCCAGACGGTGCCGAACAGCCCGACAAAGGGCGCGGTGGACCCGATGGTGGCCAGGATGCCGGTGCCCCGGCCCATGCGGCGGCCCGCCACGGCCTCGATCCGCTCAAGCTGCGACTCCACGCGCTCCTTGACGCCGTTATCGCCCGCCACGTCCAGGGCGGGCTGGGACCGGCGGTATTCCTCGGCCGCCTGACGGATCATGCGCGACACCGCGTCGCGGCGCCCGTTGCTGGCGGCGACGGCTGCGGACAGGCTGTCCGCGCGCTGGATGCGGCGGATGCCGCCCTGGGCGGCGGCACTTGCGCCCCACAGTTCCACCGCCTTCACGACCAGAACCGTCCAGGTGATGACGGATGCGAAGGCCAGCCCGATCATCACCGCCTTGACCACGATGTCGGCGGCCCAGAACATGCCCATGGGCGACAGGTCATGCGGCAGGTTCGGGTCGCGTGCGGGCGGCGTCAGGATCGGCGCCAGCGCGTCCTGCATGGATTGCGGCAGGAACTCGGCGACAGGTGCCGGGGCGGTTTCCGGGCTTGCCGGAACGGGCACGGGCGCCCAGGCTGCGGGTGCAGGTGCCGTATCAGGGGGCGTTGCGGCAGGGGAGGCAGCCGGTGCGGGCGCCGTTGCTGGAGCGGAAGCTGCGGGGGCGGTCGGCGCTGCCGTTGCCGGTGCCTCGGCCGCCGATGGTGCAGGCGCAGGCGTTGCAGGAACCGCCGGGGCGGGTTGCTGCGCCTGGACCGGGGCCTGGTTTTGCGGAGCCGCCGCGTCCGGTGCGGTTTCCTGCGCCTGGGCCATGGGGGCCAGCAGGCAGGCCAGCGTGACGGCGACAGTCGCATACAAGCGCGGCAGCGGCGGGTTGGTCATGGCGTTCCTTGCTTCGTGATCCGCGTTGCGTGGGCGGTCCGGCGAAAGGCGCTGCCGCCCGGCCCCGCAAGTTTGCGCCGGGTATCGAACGGCCATGTAAAATTGTCAACTATTCAGATGCCCCTTGCCGGGCTTTCAGGCGCTCCAATAGGCGGCCAGATGGGTGCGGGCCTTGCCGATGCCAGGATCGTCGATGATCGCGGCCCTCAGGATCGCCAACCGCGATCGTTCGGTGGCAAGCCAGATTCGCCCGGCCTTTGTCCCCTCGCGGCGCAGGCGACAGGCCAAGGCAGCCTCTCCGCCGGGGGCGTGGAGGATGCGGATGCCGGGATGATCGGGCAGGGGGTAATCCGCCCGCGCGCCGAACAGGTGGCATTCGCCGGTGGTGCCGGGCGCGGCGGCTTCCAGCGACCGGGCCAGGGCGGGATAGGCGGTCTCGTCCCCGCCGATCAGCAGGGCCGCGCCTTGCGCCAGACCGCCGCCTCCGGGCCGGTCAGGCCGACTGGCGTGCCGGGCGCGGCGCTGATGGCGAAATCGCAGGCCCGCCCGCCGTCGTGGATGAAGATATCGGTCTCCAGCCAGCCAGCCGCCGGGTCGATATGGCGCACCGTATAGGCGGGGCGGTGCAGGGCCGCCGCGCCCTGGGCCAGAAGGTCTGGCCGTCGCCGCCGATCACCGGCCAGACGGGTTCCGTCACGCCGGGCGTTTGCAGGACCAGGCGGAAATGGATCAGGTCGCGGGCGAAGCGCGCCAGGTCGCCCCCCTCCAGGCGCAGGCGCAGGAAATCGGCGCTGATCCGCGTCACGCCTGCCACGCGGGCCAGGCTGAAATTCGGCGGATGGGCCCCCGGCCGGTCCAATGACGACCATGCGATCCGCTGGCCGGGCAGGTGTTCCTCCAGGTGAAAGGTCACGGCTTCCAGCAGTTCGTGCAGTCGGTCGCGGGCATGGGCGCGGACGTAAAGGATGCTGCCCGTCGGCCCTTTCCTGGCGCCGAACTCGTCCCGCCCGGCAGCTTGCACCAGGTGGACCGGCCATGGCCGTCATGCAGGGCCAGCCCCTGTTCGGCGGCCTCGGCCCGAATCAGGGCGTCGATGGCCGCGAAGGGCAGGTCGGGCAGGCTGGCCTCGGTCTGGTAGGGGGCGGGGCTCGTGGCGCATGGCATGTCTCCGGGCGGGCCTCCGAGAGTTTTTGTAGGTCACGACCGCCCTTGCCGCAAAGGCCCGCCTGCGCCACAACCGCCCCATGACCCGACCCCCCGCCATCATCCTTGCCGGAGGCCGCGCGACCCGCATGGGCGGGGGCGACAAATGCCTGCTGGATCTGGACGGGTGCCCGATGCTGGCGCGCATTGTCGAACGGCTGGTCCCGCAATGCGGCTCCTTGGCGCTGAATGCAAACGGCGATCCCGCGCGTTTCGCGGATTTTGGTCTGCCCGTGCTGCCGGACAGCCTGCCCGATCAACCGGGGCCGCTGGCGGGAATCCTGGCCGGGATGGACTGGGCGGCTTCGCTGGGTGCAAGCGCAGTTGTCAGCGTGGCGGGCGACACGCCGTTCTTTCCCGAGAACCTGGTTTCGCGCCTGAGGGGCGGGAAGGGCATCGTCCTGGCGGCCAGCCGCAATCCCGGCGGAGAGGTAACCGACCATCCGACCTTCGGGCTGTGGTCTGTCGCCTTGCGGGACGACCTGCGCGCCTTCCTGGCCGGTGGCCAGCGGCGGGTGCGTGGCTTTGCCACGGCCCATGGCGCGACCACGGTCGTCTGGGATGCCGGAGCCATCGATCCCTTCTTCAACATCAACACGCCCGAGGATCTGGAACGGGCGCGTGGTCTTGCCCGCTAGGAACGCCGCGCAGGGCGCCGCGTTAGCCTAAGTCTTCAACATTGCAGCCACCATGCACCGCCTTCTACCTGTCCTTGTCTTTCTGGCGGCCCTTGCCTTTGCCGTCTCGCCCCTGCTGTCGAATGGGTTTGGCGGCTATCGGCCCGACCAGTTCCCGATCCCGCAGGCAGATCCGCCGATCCAGCCCGCAGGCTGGGCCTTTTCGATCTGGGGGCTGATCTTCGCCTGGCTGGTTGCGGGATCAGGCTTCGGCGCCTGGAAGCGAGCCGGTGATCCCGACTGGCAGCCGATGCGGCCCGCGCTGCTGGTCAGCCTGGCCCTTGGCGCCTTCTGGATCGAGACGGCGCACCATACCCCCATCGGCGCCACGGTGCTGATCGTGGCGATGCTGGTGCCCGCCGTCACGGCCTTCCTGCGCGCGGGGCGGCACGATCCGGTCTGGCAGCTGCGGCCCGTGGCGCTTTATGCGGGCTGGCTGACGGCGGCGACGGGGGCGTCCTTCGGGATGGTGCTGGGGGGCCATGGCATCCTGTCCGAACAGGCGGCGGCGATCCTGTGCCTGCTGGCGGTAACGGCCGTTGCCCTGCTGGTCCACAGCCGCAGGCCCGCCGAATGGGCCTATCCGGCGGGGGTGATCTGGGCCCTTGCGGGCATCTTCGCGGCGAACCTGCCGCCCGCGAATCCGGCGGTGCTGGCCTTGTCGGCCCTGGCCGCGCTGTTGCTGGCCTATCGCGGGGCCTCGTCCCGCCGGGCAAACCCGCGATAGGCGGCAAGCGCCCGCTGGCGTCCCGGGTCCAGATCGACCAGCGGCGCCGGGCGAACCCACGGATCGCGGCCCAGGATCGGGCAGCGGCACGGGCAAAGTCCCACGCCCCTTCGCCCTTCAGCCAATGGCCGGGATAGCGGCTTTCGGGATCGAGCCTGCCTGCCTTATTGCATTGCTGGCCGCCTCCCAATCGGACAGGCGCGCGCGAACCAGTCAAGCCCGACGCGCCAGTCGATCAGCAGGTGCTTGACCAGGAAGCTGGCGGCGATCATCCGCACGCGGTTGTGCATCCGCCCCGTCGCAAACATTTTCCCGTGCGGCCCTGCCGCCAGGCCTCGGCGTTCGCCCAGCCATGGAAAATGGGTCCATTCCCTGCGCCAGTAGGCCCGGCCCATGCCGGGCGCGATGTGGAACAGATCGCGCGAGAACTCTCTCCAGGCCAGTTCGCGCAGGAAATCCTCGACCCTGCCGCGCCCGTGATCCTGCGCGGCCAGGCCGCGGTGCCGGATGGGGCGGGCGCTGATCTTGCCCACGGCAAGGGCGTCGGACAGGCCCGATGTCGCATCGCTCTCGGCCGGGCGGTCGCGGCGGGCGGAATAGCCTGCGGTGATGCGGCCCAGGAAGGCGTCCAGCCGGTCATGGGCGGCGGCTTCGCTCGCATGGACATGGGCCGCGCCCAGGTTCCAACCCCGGTTCATCGCCGCCCGCGACTTGAGCCAGTCCAGACCATTGCCGACAGGCCAGCGGTCCGGCGGTGACAGGTTGGAGGTGGGCAAGGGCGCGGCGATGTCAGACTGGCGCAGGGCGTGCCAGAAGGAGGTGAAGCTCTTGAAGGGCGTACAGGTCTTGGTCAGCACGCTGCCGCGCGCCACCAGATCTGCCAGCGGAAGCAGGGGCAGGATGGCGCCCGCGGCGCGTACCGCGTCGGCCATTCCGTCGTCGCGGGCAAGGGCAGCCCTTCGGAGGCATGGACCGCCACGGCGCCGCTGTCGCGGATCACCTGGGCCAGCACCGTGGCGGCAACCGGGGCGGGGCGGTCGCCCAACCGCAGCACGCGACAAAACCAGCAGATGACGGTCCATGCACCGCGTTCGTTCGGGGCCCGATCAAGGCCAGCCGCAGGACAGGTTTCAAGTCCCCGGCATTGTCTGGCGCGATGCGGATGATATAGCTGGAATCCCTGCCTGAAAGCTGCCCTCTTGTCCAATCCCGTCACCCCGCCCGGTTTTGTCTCGCTCGTCTCGGCAGGGCCGGGCGATCCCGAACTGCTGACGCTGAAGGCCGCGAAACGCCTGGCGGGGGCCGAGGTGGTGCTTTACGATGACCTTGCATCCGGCCCCGTGCTGGATCACGCCAATCCGCAGGCCGAACTGATCGCGGTGGGCAAGCGCGCGGGCCGCCCCTCGGCCCGGCAGGAGCATGTGAACGCGCTCTTGGTCGAACATGCCCTGGCGGGACGCCGCGTGGTGCGGCTGAAATCGGGCGATGCGGGCTTCTTCGGGCGGCTGGAGGAGGAACTGGCGGCCCTGACTGCCGCCGGCATCGCATGGGAGATCGTGCCGGGCGTCACATCCGCCAGCGCGGCGGCGGCGGCGGCGGGGATCCCGCTGACCCGGCGCCTGACCGCGCGGCGCGTGCAGTTCATCACCGGTGCCGACGTGACGGGGCGGCTGCCGGGCGACATCCATTGGGCGGCCATCGCCGATCCGGCGGTCACGACGGTCGTCTTCATGGGCCAGCGCAGCTTTCCCGAACTGGCCGCCGGGCTGCGCGCCCATGGCCTGCCGGGCGACACGCCCGCGCTGTTCGCCGAATCCGTGGGCCATCCCCATCAGCGGCTGGTCCGCACCACGGTGGATGGCCTGGCCCGGATGATGCAGACGGCCGCCGTGACCCAGCCCGGCCTGATCATCTATGGCCCGCTGGCCTTCGATATCTAAAGATTTCGTTAAATTCCAGATAGAAGCGGGCTGTTCGGACAGCCTGTCTTAAGGTTTTGTCAAGCCATCGGCCCCCCGGCCCTTGCAGCTGAAACGCGCATCCAACGGACATGATGATCTCTTACCGGCATGTGGTCACCTATGGGGCCACTGACAGCAGATGGTTGTCCAATGTCGCCGATCTTGCCATGGCGCAGGTCGGGGGAAACTGGCTGCTGTTCGCGGTCAACGCCACGGGCGGGATCACCAACTATCGCATCACCGATCCCGATGCGCCGCTGGCAAGGGTGCAGGCGCGCGCCTTTCCGGCGAACCTGTCCTATCACGCCCGCCCGTCTCTGACCGTGCTGGACATGCCCGCCGGAAACCGGCTGCTGGTCGAAGGCGTCTCGGGCGCGGGCGTGGCGGGGCTGTCCGTCGGCGCCACGGGCGGGCTTGGCGGCATCGCGCAACTGTTCCCGGCCGAACGCCTCGGCGCCCGCCTCTCCGCCAGCGGCGAGATGGTCACCGATGCGGGCCGCTTCCTGTTTTCCGCCCGCCAGGACAGCCTGACGCTGGAGATCAATCGCATCAACGGCGACGGCAGCTTGATCGCCGTTTCCTCGGTGACGCTGCCCAAACCCGCAGGCGTGGCCGAGGCCTCGCTGGACAAGATCATCGCCATGACCGTGGACGGCCAGCGGCTGCTGGTCGCCATATCGGGCCTGGGCAACTTCGTCTCGACCCAGGCGATCGGGGCGGACGGGAAGCTGGGCAAGGGCATGATGCATGTCGCGGGCGAGGGAACGGGATACTATGTCCCCTCGGACATCGCCGGGGTCCAGTTCGGCGGGCACAGCTTCGTGGTGGTGGCGGGGGCGACCTCGTCGTCGCTGTCGGTGTTCCGCCTGGACAGGTCCGGGACGCTGACGACGACCGACCATGTCGTGGACGAACTGACGACGCGCTTCCAGTCGGTGACGGCCTTGGCGGCGGCGGTGGTCGATGGCCGCGGCTTCGTGATCGCGGGCGGCGTCGATGGCGGCATCAGCATCTTCACGCTGCTGCCCGACGGCAGGCTGCTGCACCTGCAGAACATCGTCGATACCGGGGCCATGACCCTGGCCAGGATCAGCGCGATCGAGGCGCAGGTGATCGGCGGCAGGATCGTGCTGTTCGTGACCTCGGCCGGTGAGGCCGGAGTGACGCAGCTTGTGGTCGATCCCGGCGCGGTTGGCACGACCGGGATGGCGGGCAAGGGGGCGGTCGTCGGGACGGCGCGCGACGATCTGCTGGTCGCGACCGCCGCCACGACCGCCCTGCAAGGCGGGGCGGGCGGCGACATCCTGGTCAGCGGCAAGGGCAGCATCACCCTGACGGGCGGCGCGGGCGCCGATATCTTTGCCATCGTCCGGTACGACGGCCGCGCGGTCATCGCCGATTACGAACCGGGCGTGGACCGGCTGGACCTGTCCATGCTGGGCATGATCCGCAGCACATGGCAACTGAACTTCGCGCCGCAATCCTGGGGGATGCGGATCTCCTATGGCAACTCGATCCTGGAGATCCGCACCCGGTCGGGCAAATCCCTGCTGCCCACCGATTTCGGCAACGCCATGTTCCCCATCGGCCATTACTGGCTGCCGGAACTGGACCCGGTGAAGGTCGAAACCCCGCCCGTCACCGTCGGGCAATGGATTTTCGGCAGCGACGCCGCCGACCGGCTGCTGGGCGGCGGCGGTCCCGACAGCATCGAGGGCCGGGCGGGCAATGACACGATCTCGGCCGGGTCCGGCGACGATGCCGTCGATGGCGGCGACGGCAATGACACGATCCGCGGGGGCGACGGCGCCGACCGCATCAGGGGCGGGAACGGCAACGATACCCTGTGGGGCGATTCGGGCAGCGATGCCATCGAGGGGCAGGGCGGCCACGATCTTCTTTACGGCGGCACCGGCAACGACACGCTTCGTGGTGGCGCGAGCAACGACCGGCTTTATGGCGGCGACGGGGCGGATCGCCTTTACGGCGATACCGGCAACGACACCCTCTCGGGGGAAAATGACAACGACTATCTGGAAGACCTGTCCGGCGACAACGTGCTGATCGGCGGGGCGGGCAACGACACCCTGGTCGCGGGTATCGGCAACGATACGCTGTCCGGCGGATCGGGCGATGACATGCTGCAGGGGGGATCGGGAGATGACCTGCTGGAAGGTCATTCGGGCAACGACACCCTGAACGGGCGCGCGGGCAATGACCGGCTGGAAGACCTGTTGGGCTATAACGTCCTTTCCGGCGAGCAGGGCGACGACACGCTGGTATCGGGCACCGGGCGGGACGTGCTGCGTGGCGGCAGCGGCCGCGATTCCCTGCGGTCGGGGGATGGCAATGATCGCCTGTACGGGGATTCGGATGACGATCGTCTGTACGCGGACGCGGGCGAGGATTATTTGCACGGCGGCTCGGGCAATGACCGGCTTTACGGCGGCGCGGGCAAGGATACGGTGTATGGCTCGACCGGCAACGACACGTCGCGGGGCGAGGATGGCGACGACCTGCTGCACGACCCTTACGGCGACAACCTTCTGTATGGCGATGCCGGGAACGACATCCTGCGCGGGGGATCAGGGCTGGACTGGCTGCTCGGCGGATCGGGCGACGACAGGCTGTATGGCGGCTTTGGCAAGGACAAGCTGTACGGAGATGCGGGCAACGATCGCCTGTATGGGGAAGGCCACGACGATTTCCTGTACGACATCCTGGGCAACAACTATCTGAGCGGAGGATCCGGCAACGACAGGCTGATCAGCGGTGCGGGGCGAGACACGCTGGACGGCGGGTCGGGCAACGATACCCTGATGGGCGAGGGGGGGCGCGACTATCTTCGCGACCTGTCGGGCAATAACCTGATGCGCGGAGGAAGCGACAACGACACCTTGACCGCCGGTCTGGGCAGCGACCGCCTGTGGGGGGATGCGGGGAACGACATCATCTATGCCGGGGCGGGGCGCGATCTGGCCTATGGCGGTTCGGGGAACGACTGGATGTACGGCCAGTCCGGCAATGACACTCTCTGGGGCGATGCGGGCAATGACACCCTGCGCGGCGGGGCGGGCGCGGATGTTCTGGCCGGAGGATTTGGGGCGGACGTGTTCCTGTTCATGTCCGTGACGGAAAGCCGGGGGTCCGAGATCGACGTGATCCGGGATTTCGCGGCGGGTCAGGATCATCTGGACCTGCGCGCGCTGAAGCTGCGCTTCATCGACGATGATCCGTTCAACGCCGCCCGCCAGTTGCGCTGGCAGCATGTCGGGTCCGAGACGCGGGTGACGGCCGATCTGAATGGCGACCGGAAGGCCGATTTCATGGTCCGGCTGCTGGGCCGCATTGCCCTGGATGCGGACGATTTCCTGCTGTGACGGCCTGCGCCAGACGCCCCGCCGCCCATTGCGCCGCATCGGCCACTGCCGGGTCGGCATCGCCCGTCAATCTCTGCGCAACCGTCATCAGTTCCGCCCTGTCTGAATTGCCGATGGCATAGAGCACGTTGCGTACGAAGCGGTCGCGCCCGATGCGCTTGATCGGGCTGCCTGAAAACCGTTCCCGAAAGCCTGCGTCGTCCAGCATGGCAAGCTCCGCCAAGGGCGGCGCACCGACGATGCCGCGATAGCGCATCTCGGATCCGGCCTGGGCGAACTTGTTCCAGGG
This sequence comes from Paracoccus sp. SSK6, assembly GCF_039770665.1. Lineage (NCBI taxonomy): Bacteria > Pseudomonadati > Pseudomonadota > Alphaproteobacteria > Rhodobacterales > Paracoccaceae > Paracoccus > Paracoccus sp. SSK6. The sequence goes on from NZ_JBDPNJ010000001.1 coordinate 85,111, forward strand.
ACAGGCGGCCAGGCAGTCGTCGCAGCCATAGATGCGGTTGCCCATCAGCGGGCGCAGGTCGGGATCGACCGGGCCCTTGTGCTCGATCGTCAGATAGGAAATGCAGCGCCGCGCATCCAGCTGATAGGGCGCGGGAAAGGCGTTCGTCGGGCAGGCGTCCAGGCAGGCCCGGCAGGATCCGCAATGGGACCGCTCGGGCGCGTCCGGGGGCAGGGGGATGGTCGTGAAGATCGAGCCCAGGAAGAACCAGCTTCCCAGATCCCGCGACAACAGGTTGGTGTGCTTGCCTTGCCAGCCCATGCCCGCCGCCTGTGCCAAGGGCTTTTCCATGACAGGGGCGGTATCGACGAAGACCTTGATCTCCTCGCCCGGCACCTGCTCCAGCAGCCAGCGGCCAAGGCGCTTCAGCCGCTTCTTGACCAGGTCGTGGTAATCGCGCCCCTGGGCATAGACGCTGATCGCCGCGCGGTCCGGCTGGTCCAGCACCGCCAGCGGATCATGGTCGGGCGTGTAAAGCTCGGCCAAGATGATCACCGACTTCGCCTGCGGCCACAGCGCCGCCGGATCGCCGCGCCAATGGGTGCGTTCGGCCATCCATTTCATCTGCCCGTGCCGCCCGGCTTCCAGAAACTGCTGCAGGCGTTCGGCCACCTGCGGCACCGCATCCGGCGTCGTGACCCGCATCCGCGAAAAGCCGACCGCCTCGGCTTTGGCTGCAAGGGCAGCCTTTATCTTCTGTGCGGAAATATCCCGGGGGGCCTGGGGGGCTGGCCCCCCAGCCTTATCCGAAATCAAGTTCGGCATAATGGGGGGCCGGGTGGATGCCCGGAACCTGGTCGGCCAGGATCGACCGGAAGGCCGGGCGAGACTTGATGGTGGCATACCAGTCGCGCAGGATGTCGGACCGGTCCCAGTCCACGTCCGAGATGTAATCCAGGCAGGAAAAATGCGCGGCGGCCGTGAAATCGGCCAGCGTCAGGCTGTTCCCGGCCAGCCAGCGGCGGGTTTCCAGCAGCGTGGTCAGATAGTCGATGTGGTCCTTGATGGCGCGCAGCCCGTCCTTGACCACGCGGCTGTCGGGATAGCCCTGGCGGGTGATCTTCTTCCAGACCCGCTCGGTCAGGATGGGCACCGTCACCTCGGTGTTGAACTTGTCGTCGAACCAGGCGCACAACCGGCGCACTTCGTGCCGCTCCAGCGGCGTCGAGGGCATCAGCGCGGGCGAGGGGATGGCCTCGTCCAGGTATTCGATGATCGCCTGGCTTTCAGCCAGCATGTTGCCGCGATGGCGCAGCACGGGCAGCTTGCCCGCCGGATTGCGGCGCTTCAGGTCGGGCGGGCTTTCCCAATAGCGTTCCTCGACTAGTTCGACCTCGATCTTCTTCTCGGCCAGCACCAGCCGCACCTTGCGGCAGAAGGGCGACAGGGCCGAATGGTAAAGCCGGGTGGTCTGGGTATTGCTGTTCATCGCCTGATTCAGGGCCTTTTCGTCACGATGGCGCCCTTGATAAGCCCGCAGCCCCTGCGGTTCAACCGGCGCGGGCAGGCTTTACAGGCAATCGGCGCGCCCGTCGCGCGCAATCGTCGCGGCCCCATCCGCAATCGCGCGCGACCGGCTTGACGCGCGGGGACTGCGGGTCTTGGGGGCGGGCAGGACGGCGGCCAGTCGCGCGGCCTGCGCCGGCGTCAGCTTGTCGGGCGTGGTGCCGTAATATTCGCGGGCCGCCGCGCCGATCCCGAAGATGCCCGGCCCGAACTCGGCCACGTTCAGATAGACCTCCAGGATGCGCCGCTTGGACCAGAAGGCCTCGATCATGGGGGTGAAGGCGGTTTCCAGGGCCTTGCGCGTCCAGCTGCGCCCCTGCCACAGAAACACGTTCTTCGCCGTCTGCTGGGTCAGCGTCGATGCCCCCCGCGACGACCCCGAGGCCACGACCTTGCGGATTTCCACCATGTCGAAGCCCCAATGAAGGCAGAAATTCGCATCCTCGGCGGCGACCACCGACCGGCGCATGACGGGGGCGATGTCCTCGATGTCAACCCATTCGCGCGGCGCGCTGGCCTCGGACACGATGGTCCAGGTGGTGGGCGGGTTGACCAAGGCATAGAACATGACCAGCCCGACCATCAGCGCCAGAAACCGCAGCGCCAGCCAGCGCGCCCAGATCAGCAACCGGCGCAGCGGCCGCCAGCGGATGACCGGCGGGACCGCAGGCTCGACGGCCGGGGGGCTGAACAAAAGGCGAATGACCATGGCCGCCGTGTCTCATGCGGCCCGGCCTTGCGTCAAGCGCCCGTGACGGGTGGCGCGGCAGGCGGAACCGGCGGAACGGCGTCGCCGCCCGACAGCGCGTCGCGCAGCCGGTCCTCGTCCGCCTGGGACAGCGAGGTTTGCAGGATCCGGCCCCGGTGATGGAAGGATTGCAGCCGGTCCAGCACCTTGTCGGCGGTCATCTTGCGCACAAGGACAAAGACCGCCGATCCGCCCGGCGGCAGGGCGCGGGCGGTGTCGCGCATGAAGTCGTCGTTAATGCCCACATCGGACAACTGCCCCGCCAGCGCGCCCGAGGCCGCGCCGATCGCAGCCCCGATCAGCGGGTTCAGGAAGATGAGGCCGATGAACGTGCCCCAGAAGCCGCCGCCGAGCGCGCCCGCGGCAGTCAGGTTCACCGCCTGGTGCAGCTTGATGTCGTCCTCGGCTGGGCGGGTGACGACCACCACGTCCTCCATCTCGATCAGGTAATCCCTTTGCATCTTCACCAGTTCGGCCCGCAGTTCGAACCCGGTGGCCTCGTCGTCGAAGGCGATCACGATCAGTTCCGACATCCTTCCCTCCTGTCATGGCTGTGCCCATCCAACGACAATGGCAGCCTCGGGTTTCGCCATTGTGAAGGCAAGGCGCGGAAAAGGCTTGAAAGGCCGTCCCCGGCGGCGGCATATCAGGCCATCCGCAACGATCCGGCCGCGTGGGATGAGAGTTCTTGCCACATTTCTGCTGATGATGTCGCTTCTGGCGATGTCCGTCACGGTGGCAGGCGCGGACATCGCGCGACCCGCCTGCAGTTCCCAGATCCGCGCGGACAACATGTGCTATGCCGCAAGCCTGTCCGGGGCCAAGGCCGAGACGGTCAAGAAACCGGGCGTTTGCCTTGTCTGCCTGGTGCTGACGGGGGGCGCGGACGCCTCTCCGCCGCCCGCGTCACGGCTTCGCGCGACCTTCGGCGGGGCCGTCCTGCCCGACGCCCGCTGGACGACGCCCTGGCGGCCGCCGCGCGCCTGATCTTCCGCCTGCATTCATCCCGCCCCTTGGGCACACGCCGTTATTCTTGCGCCGCATCGCGGACGCAAGCTGCTGGAGATCATCGGAAATGACCGACTACAACACCACCCACACCCCCTATATCCTCCCCAGGCTGCAAGGGCTTTATGCCGCCCTTGCGCCGCTGACCGTGCTTTTCATGCGCCTGATCGCGGGCATCGCCTTCATGGTCCATGGCTGGCCCAAGATCACCAACCCGATGGGCCCGGTCGGCATGGTCGAAGGGATCGGCTTTTATCCCGGCTGGTTCTGGGCGCCGCTGCTGGCCGCGACCGAGTTCCTTGGCGGGCTTCTGCTGGCCCTGGGCCTGCTGACGCGCCCGGCGGCCTTCGCGACCTCGATCGTGCTCTGCGTCACCACCTATTTCCATTGGGTGCTGCAGGCCGAGGGTTTCGGCGGCGCCGAAAAGTCGCTGCTGTGGCTGGCGATCACCCTGTATTTCGTGGCCCATGGCGGCGGCAGGCTGTCGCTGGACCGCGCCATCGGCAGGCAGTTCTGACAGGCCAAAGGGGGCGGGCATCGTCCGCCCCCCTAGCCCCGACCCGAAGCCTGCGGGACAAAGCAAAAAGCCCCCGGAAAACCGAAGTTTTCCGGGGGCTTTTTAATGGTGCCCAGAAGAGGACTCGAACCTCCACGCCTTGCGGCACACGGACCTGAACCGTGCGCGTCTACCAATTCCGCCATCTGGGCCAACTGGTGTGAGGCGGGTTCCTAAAGGCAGTCGCGGGGGTCGTCAATGGGGGTAAGGCAGAAATCTTGCGAAAATCTTTCCTGCCCTGTTGCGGCCCCTGCAAGACCCGGGGCCTCTGCCTTGTCGCGCCGCCCGCGCTTGGGTATGGAGCGGAAAGCACCGGCATGAGAAAGGCGAGGCTCCCATGGCGAAACTGGTCACGATTTTCGGCGGATCGGGCTTTCTGGGCCGTCAGGTCGCGCGGCTGATGGCCAAGCAGGGCTGGCGCGTCCGCGTCGCCGTGCGCCGCCCGGACGAGGCGCTGTTCACCCGCACCTATGGATCGGTGGGCCAGATCCAGCCGGTCCTGTGCAATATCCGCGACGACCTGTCGGTGCGCGCGGCCATGTCGGATGCCGATGCGGTGGTCAACTGCGTCAACATCCTGTCGCCCAAGGGCAAGAGCACCTTCAAGACCGTCTTCGAGGACGGGGCCGAGAACATCGCCCGCCTGTCGGCGGAAATGGGCGTGGCGCGTCTGGTCCATGTCTCGGGGATCGGGGTCGATGCCGATTCGGACAGCCCCTATATCGCCAGCAAGGCGCGGGGCGAGGCCGCGGTGCTGCGCCACCGCCCAGATGCGGTGATCCTGCGTCCCTCGGTCATGTTCGGGCCGGGCGACCGCTTCTACAACCGTTTCGCCGCCATGACCCGGCTTGGCCCGATCCTGCCCATCGTCGGGGCCAAGACCCGAATGCAGCCGGTCTTCGTCGATGACGTGGCCATGGCCGCCGTCAAGGGCGCCATGGGCGAGGCCGCGCCCGGCATCTATGAACTGGGCGGCCCCGAGGTGCTGACGACGCGCGACATCGTGGGGCAGGTGCTGAAGGTCACCCTGCGCCGCCGGGGCGTGGTCAACATGCCCTTCTGGCTGGCGGGCATCGGTGCCCGCGTGCTGGGCGTGCTGCAATTCGTGACCGGCGGGCTGTTCACCAATTCGATCCTGACCCGCGACCAGCTGGCGCTTCTGCGCCGCGACAACGTGGTCTCGCCCAGTGCGCGCGGCTTTGCCGATCTGGGGATCCAGCCCCTCGCCGCCGAGGCGGTGATCGACGAATATCTGTGGCGCTTCCGCCCCTCGGGGCAATACGATGCGATCAAGCAGTCGGCCAAGAACCTGCGCGCCGAGTGATGGAGCCGAATACCCTTGTCGCCGCCGTCCTCGGGGTTCTCGAAGGACTGACCGAGTTCATTCCCGTGTCCTCGACCGGGCATATCCTGCTGGCCGGGCATTTCCTGGGCTTCGATTCGCCGGGCCGCACCTTCGAGGTGCTGATCCAGCTGGGCGCGCTGCTGGCGATCCTGGGGGTCTATGCCGCGCGGATCCTGCAGATCCTGACGGCTGCCCCGCATGACAGGGCCGCGCGCCGCTTTGTCGCGGCGGTTCTGCTGGCCTTCGCGCCTGCGGTGGTCGTGGGGGTGCTGGCCCATGACTTCATCAAGACGGTGCTGTTCGAGACGCCGATGCTGATCGCCGTCATGCTGATTCTCGGCGGGGTCGTGCTGCTGTGGGTGGACCGGGTGGCCCGGCAGCCGGTCTATACGCGGGCCGAGGACTTTCCCCTGCCGATGGCCTTCAAGATCGGCCTGATCCAGTGCCTGGCGATGATCCCCGGCGTGTCGCGGTCGGGCGCCACCATCGTCGGCGGGCTGCTTCTGGGGGCGGACAAGCGGTCGGCTGCGGAATTTTCCTTCTTTCTGGCCATGCCGACCATGTTCGGGGCCTTCGCCTATGACCTGTTCAAGAATCGCGACATCCTGGACGCCAGCGCCCTTGGCACCATTGCCATTGGCTTTGTCGCGGCCTTTGTCAGCGCCTTGATCGTCGTCCGCTGGCTTCTGGGCTATGTGTCGAAGCATGGCTACGCCCTGTTCGGCTGGTGGCGCATCGTGGTGGGAATAGTCGCTATCGTTGCGCTTTTGGCTGGTAGGTAAGAAAAGCTGACCTAAACAACGATGTTTCGGTGCTGAAAAATAAGGCATTGCCAGGAAATATGGTATTTAGGTAAGTAAGGCTGACTTTTTATCCGTTTTCCGCTGGTTTATTGCGGCTGCACGATTTCCCGTTTCTGGAAGGTGCGCAGCCATGGCCACGCAGAAGATGCTCAAGTTCGTCTCGACCCCGCGCGAGATGCCCGAGAAACGCCCGGCCACCGAGCGCAGCGAAGACTTCCACGAGATCTATCGCGAATTCGCCCATGCCAAGGCCGCCGAACAGGCCAGCCGCTGCAGCCAGTGCGGCGTGCCCTATTGTCAGTCGCATTGCCCGCTGCACAACAACATCCCCGACTGGCTGCGCCTGACCGCCGAAGGCCGGCTTGAGGAAGCCTATCGCGTCAGCCAATCGACCAATACCTTCCCGGAAATCTGCGGCCGCATCTGCCCGCAGGACCGCCTGTGCGAAGGCAATTGCGTGATCGAGCAGTCGGGCCACGGCACCGTCACCATCGGATCCATCGAGAAATACATCACCGACACCGCATGGGAGATGGGCTGGGTCCGCCCCGCCGCCCCCGTGATGGAACGTGCGGAAAGCGTGGGCATCATCGGCGCGGGTCCGGGCGGCCTGGCCGCCGCCGACATGCTGCGCCGCCAGGGCTTCCAGGTGACGGTCTATGACCGCTATGACCGCGCGGGCGGGCTGATGACCTATGGCATCCCCGGCTTCAAGCTGGAAAAGGACGTGGTCCTGCGCCGCAACAGGCTGTTGGAGGATGGCGGCGTCGAGTTCGTGCTGAACTGCAACGTGGGCCAGGACATCAGCTTCGACGCGATCCGGGGCAAGCATGACGCGGTGCTGATCGCCACGGGCGTCTACAAGACCCGCGATCTGGACATCGACAATACTGACGCCGGCGGGGTCGTGCGCGCCATCGACTATCTGACCGCGTCGAACAAGGTCGATTTCGGCGATGACGTGCCCGATTTCGCCGATGGCGAGTTGAACGCCAGGGGCAAGCGCGTGGTTGTCATCGGCGGCGGCGACACCGCCATGGACTGCGTGCGCACCGCGATCCGCCAAGGGGCGCTGTCGGTCAAGTGCCTCTATCGCCGCGACCGCGCCAACATGCCGGGTTCGCAGCGCGAGGTCCAGAACGCCGAGGAAGAGGGCGTCGAGTTCGTCTGGATGTCCGCGCCGGGCAAGTTCATCGGCCATGTCACCGGCGATTTCGCCGCCAACCAGGAAGCCGATGTGGACGGGCCGGTGCGGGCGGTCACGCAGATCGCCTCGGTCGGCGTCCAGAAGATGCGCCTTGGCGCGCCGGACGTGTCGGGCCGCCAGTCGCCCGAACTGATCGAAGGCGCGGATTACATCGAGCCCGCCGACCTGGTCATCAAGGCCCTTGGGTTCGAACCCGAGGATCTGCCGAAACTGTGGGGTGTCGATGGGCTGGAGGTCACCCGCTGGGGCACCATCAAGGCCAATTTCCAGACCCACCAGACCAGCCTGCCCGGCGTCTTCGCCGTGGGCGACATCGTGCGGGGCGCGTCGCTAGTCGTCTGGGCGATCCGCGACGGGCGCGAGGCCGCCGAATCCATCGCCGGTTACCTGACCGGGACCGCGCGCATGGCGGCGGAATAGGGGGCGGGGATGCTGCGGATCATCGCACCGCTGGCACTGGCATTGGCCGCTTCGGCAGTCCAGGCCGCGAACTTCACCCCGCCGCAGGGCTGCCAGTTGCAGGTGACGGTCCAGAACCGCGGCTGCTCGGTCGTCCAGTATTACACCTGCAAGGCCGACCCGGCGGGCGATCAGCGCAGCGCGGTCTTTGGCAAGGACGGGTTGCAGCACCTGTCGCGCATCGACGCCGAGACCCGCTGGGTCGAAAGCAGCGACCCGAACACCGGCCTGGCCGATTACCTGGTGGAACGGTCCAAGGACCATGCCAGCTTCCGCACCCTGCTGGAAACCGGCCAGGACGATTTCGACTTCTGGACCGAATCGAATACCGGCGAGCGCCTGCGCCATGTGGGCCAGGACATCCTGACCGGCGAAAAGGTCGAGATCGACGGCGAGCCGCTGGAAGTCACGCGCTTCCAGCTGAGAACCTATGGCGCGGATGGCGCCCTGCTGATCGAACGCACCGGCCAGCAGTTCATCAGCCGCAAGATGGGCCGCTTCTATGGCGGGATCGAACGGCAGTCCGACTGGACCGGGCAGCGCCAGGAAACCAATGACAGCCCCGTCACCTTCGCCTTTCCGGGCGAGGCAGGCTTCGGGGACACCGAACCGAAATTCGACTGCGATCAGTTGCTGACGCAGCTTCTGCACGAAAGGGCCTGACGATGCGCAAGGATTGGCAAGAGGAACAAGAGGCCCTTCGCGACTGGATGGCCAGGAACAGCCTGTACCGTGAGGAGGACGAGCATTCGTCCTGCGGCGTGGGCCTGGTCGTCAATATCGACGGCAAGCCGTCGCGCAAGGTCGTGCAGTCGGGCATCGACGCGCTGAAGGCGATCTGGCACCGGGGCGCGGTGGACGCCGACGGCAAGACCGGCGACGGCGCGGGCATCCATGTCCAGATCCCCGTCCCCTTCTTCCATGACCAGATCCGCCGCACGGGCCACGAACCCGACCCGGCCAAGATGATCGCCGTGGGCCAGGTCTTCCTGCCGCGCACCAACTTCGCCGCCCAGGAAGCCTGCCGGACCATCGTGGAATCCGAAGTCCTGCGCATGGGCCATTACATCTATGGCTGGCGGCACGTCCCGGTGAACACCGCCGTCCTGGGTGAAAAGGCCAATGCGACCCGCCCCGAGATCGAGCAGATCCTGATCCGCTGCGAAAAGGACATCGACCAGGTCCGGTTCGAGCGCGAGCTTTACATCATCCGCCGCCGGATCGAGCGCGCGGCGGTCGCGGCCCAGATCGCGGGGCTTTACTTCTGTTCGCTGTCCTGCCGGTCGATCATCTACAAGGGCATGATGCTGGCCGAGCAGGTCGCGGAATTCTATCCCGACCTGAAGGATGAACGCTTCGAATCGGCCTTCGCCATCTATCACCAGCGCTATTCCACCAACACCTTCCCCCAATGGTGGCTGGCCCAGCCCTTCCGCATGCTGGCCCATAACGGCGAGATCAACACGCTGAAGGGCAACCTCAACTGGCTGCGCAGCCACGAGATCCGCATGGCCTCTAGCGCCTTCGGCGACATGGCCGAGGACATCAAGCCGATCGTTCCCGCCGGGTCGTCCGATTCGGCCGCCCTGGACGCGGTGTTCGAGGTGATGGTCCGTTCGGGCCGGTCCGCGCCGATGACCAAGACCATGCTGGTCCCGGAAAGCTGGTCCAAGGCCACGACCGACATGCCCAAGGCCTGGGCCGACATGTATGCCTATTGCAACGCCGTGATGGAGCCCTGGGACGGCCCCGCCGCCTTGGCGATGACCGATGGCCGCTGGGTCTGCGGCGGGCTTGACCGCAACGGCTTGCGGCCCATGCGCTATGTCGTGACCACCGAAAACCTGCTGATCGCCGGATCCGAGGTCGGCATGGTTCCAGTGGACGAGATGAGCGTGCGCGAGAAGGGCGCGCTTGGCCCCGGCCAGATGATCGCGGTCGATATGTGGGACGGCAAGCTTTACCACGACAGCGCGATCAAGGACCGCCTGGCCTCCAGCCAGCCTTTCGGCGAATGGCTGGAGAAGGTCGTGGACCTCAGCCACAAGATGAAGGATCTGCCCGAAAACGCCGCCTATACCGGCGAGGCGCTGCGGCGCCGGCAACTGGCTGCTGGCTATACGCTGGAGGACATGGAGCATGTCCTCTCGCCCATGGCCGAGGACGGCAAGGAAGCCATCGCATCCATGGGCGACGACACGCCGCCCGCGGTGCTGTCGAACCAGTACCGCCCGATGAGCCATTTCTTCCGGCAGAACTTCAGCCAGGTCACGAACCCGCCCATCGACAGCTTGCGCGAAACGCGGGTCATGTCGCTGAAGACGCGGTTCGGCAACCTCAAGAACGTGCTGGATGAATCGAGCAGCCAGACCGAGATCCTGGTGCTGGAAAGCCCCTTCGTCACCAATTCCGAACTGGACGACATGTGCCGGATGTTCGGCGAGGCCGTGACCAAGATCGACTGCACCTTCCCGGCGGGCGCCGGCCCTGACGCCCTGGGCGAGGGCCTGGCCCGCATCCGGGCCGAGGCCGAGGATGCCGTGCGTTCCGGCGCGGGCCATCTGGTCCTGTCCGATGAAGCCCAAGACGACGACCGCGTGGCGATGCCGATGATCCTGGCGACAAGCGCGGTCCATTCCTGGCTGACGCGCAAGGGGTTGCGGACCTTCTGTTCGCTGAACGTCCGGTCGGCCGAATGCTTGGATCCGCATTACTTCGCCGTGCTGATCGGCTGCGGCGCGACCACGGTGAACCCTTATCTGGCGCAGGATTCGATCAGCGACCGGATCGAGCGCGGGCTGATCGCCAGCGACCTGTTCGACGCGATGGAAGCCTATCGCGAGGCGGTCAACGCGGGCCTTCTGAAGATCATGGCGAAAATGGGGATTTCCGTCATCTCGTCCTATCGCGGCGGGTTGAACTTCGAAGCCGTGGGCCTGTCCCGCGCCATGGTGGCGGAATATTTCCCCGGCATGCATTCGCGCATCTCGGGCATCGGGCTGCATGGGCTTCAGGCCAAGCTGGAGGATCTGCACCGCCGCGCCTTCCATGGCGACAATGTGGACCTGCTGCCGGTCGGCGGCTTCTACAAGATGCGCCGGACGGGCGAAAAGCACGCTTGGGAAGCCAGCACCATGAAGCTGTTGCAGGTGGCCTGCGACAAGGCCTCCTATGACGTGTGGAAGCAGTACAGCGCCGCCATGCGGGCCAATCCGCCGATCCACATCCGCGACCTGCTGGACATCAAGCCGCTGGGCAAGCCGGTGCCCATCGAGGAAGTGGAAAGCATTACCAGTATCCGCAAGCGCTTCGTGACGCCGGGGATGTCGCTGGGGGCGCTGTCGCCCGAGGCGCATATGACGCTGAACATCGCCATGAACCGCATCGGCGCGAAGTCCGACAGCGGCGAGGGCGGCGAGGATCCGGCACATTCGCATCCGCTGCCCAATGGCGACAACCCTTGCGCCAAGATCAAGCAGGTGGCCTCGGGCCGCTTCGGCGTCACCGCCGAATACCTGAACGCCTGCGAGGAACTGGAGATCAAGGTCGCCCAGGGTGCCAAGCCGGGCGAGGGCGGGCAGCTGCCCGGCATGAAGGTCACCGACCTGATCGCGCGCCTGCGCCATTCGACCAAGGGCGTGACGCTGATCTCGCCCCCGCCGCATCACGACATCTATTCGATCGAGGATCTGGCGCAGCTGATCTATGACCTGAAGCAGATCAACCCGCGCGCCAAGATCACGGTGAAGCTGGTGGCCTCGTCGGGCGTGGGCACCATCGCGGCGGGCGTGGCCAAGGCCAAGGCCGACATCATCCTGATCTCGGGCCACAACGGCGGCACCGGGGCCAGCCCCGCGACTTCCATCAAGTTCGCGGGTCTGCCCTGGGAGATGGGCCTGACCGAGGCGCATCAGGTCCTGGCGATGAACCGCCTGCGCGAGCGCGTGACGCTGCGCACCGACGGGGGCCTGCGCACGGGCCGCGACATCGTCATGGCCGCGATGATGGGGGCCGAGGAATACGGCATCGGCACCGCCGCCCTGATCGCCATGGGCTGCATCATGGTGCGCCAGTGCCAGTCGAACACCTGCCCCGTGGGCGTCTGCACGCAGGACGAACGCCTGCGCGCCATGTTCACCGGATCGGCGGACAAGGTGGTGAACCTGATCACCTTCTATGCCCAGGAAGTCCGCGAGATCTTGGCCTCGATCGGCGCGCGGTCGCTGGACGAGGTGATCGGGCGGGCCGACCTGCTGACCCAGGTCAGCCGGGGCGCCGCGCATCTGGACGACCTGGACCTGAACCCGCTGCTGATCACCGTCGATGGCTGGGACAAGATCGTCTATGACCGCTCGCGTCCCCGCAACGCCGTCATGGACACGCTGGACGCCGAGATCGTCAAGGACGCCGCGCGCTTCTTCGAGGATGGCGAGAAGATGCAGCTGTCCTATGCGGTCCGGAACACGCTGCGCACCATCGGCACGCGCACGTCCAGCCTGATCGTGCAGAAGTTCGGGATGCGCAACAGCCTGCAGCCCGACCACCTGACGATCCGCCTGACGGGTTCGGCCGGGCAGTCGCTGGGCGCCTTCGCCGCGCCGGGGCTGAAGATCGAGGTTTCGGGCGATGCCAACGACTATGTGGGCAAGGGCCTGTCGGGCGGCACCATCGTGGTGCGCCCGCCCATGGCAAGCCCGCTGGTCGCGGCCGAGAACACGATCATCGGCAATACCGTGCTTTACGGCGCGACCGACGGTTACCTGTTCGCGGCGGGCCGGGCGGGCGAACGCTTCGCCGTGCGGAACTCGGGCGCGAAGGTGGTGATCGAGGGCTGCGGCACCAACGGCTGCGAATACATGACCGGCGGCGTGGCCGTGATCCTGGGCCGGATCGGCGCGAACTTCGGCGCGGGCATGACCGGCGGCATGGCCTATCTCTATGATCCGCAGGGCGTGGCGCGCGATTATATCAACGCGGAAACCCTGGTGATGTGCGCCGTGACCAAGGAGCATTGGGAAAACCAGCTGAAGGGCCTGATCGAGCGGCACCTCAAGGAAACCGGCTCGCGCCGCGCGGCCGATATCCTGGGCGACTGGCAGGCCGAGAGGGCCAACTTCCTGCAGCTTTGCCCCAAGGAGATGCTGGTCCACCTGCCGCATCCGATCATGGATGTCGAGGAGCCGGCGGCCGTCCCGGCCGAGTAAGGCCTGAGCCCAGAACCAATGCCGGGCGCGCAGCAATGCGCGCCCGTTTGCATTTGGCGGGTCACGCGACAGCGGCCAGGGAAAAAGAATGCCAAGCGTTCAGACAAAAAATCAGGGCCTGGGCTTTTCGGCCCAGACCCTTGATTTTGTGATGGTGAGCCCGACAGGATTCGAACCTGTGACCCACTGATTAAAAGTCAAGTTGCAACTCAACTAAAACAATGACTTAACCTTTCTCCATCCAGCATTAGCAGAGTTAATTATCAATATGTTACTGTAGGGGTGCTGGGCAGAATGCCGAGGTGGTGCGCTCAATTCATTGTTGCGCGTTGGATCGTCGCGCCACCGCTTAACTCAGTAGTGATGCCAGCTTCCAACGTCCCGACAATCCGCATTTCGCCGCCGTTCAGTTTGATGATTGCGTTGCCGCCTTCACCCCGCATGGACCCGCCAACCATGGAAACTTCCGTCCGGTTTAAGTCAAACGCCATGACATTGGCAGGCGTTTGCAGATCGACGTTGGCGAGCCGAAGGCGCGTCACAAAAGATGGCGATCCGCCGGAAAAACCTTTCCCGGAACCGTAGTTTACAAGAGTATTGATTTGCCCGCCCGAGATGACGATCTCGATGTTGCCATTTGCGGGGTTGAGCAAGAACGCCGTCCCAGACAGGACATTGATCAATCCGATGTTCAGGACAATCTTCTGTGGCGTGCCGGTCCCGTAACGATTGGTGTAGTTGCTTACCGAGACAGCGTATTCGCTGCTGCCGCAACGGATGGACCCGACAATAACCATCGGCGTATAGCGGACCTGCGCGAAGCCGTACGTGTCAAACAGGATAGGCGCGCCATTGTTGGCGTTGATCGCCTTAACCGTTCCGCCAGCACCCTGAAACTGGCAGGCGACGAAATGAGACGCGTTTTCCGCAAACTCCGCATAGACATTGCCCACCTGAATGAACCCGCCGCCAGGATGCTGATCAACGACGCTGGAAAAACTGTTGGTGCTATAGATGTCGCCCAGGGTGCAGCCCCGGCTGACGTGACGGCCGCGGCTGCTCCTGTTGCTGCCGGTCGTGGTCAGATGACGGGTCCGGTCGCCGGTGATGTCGCCGTAATGGCAGTTCTGGCAAGCGGTATAGCAGAGGCCGTAAGGGGCCTGCGTAAAGCCAGGTTCCGTTGCTTCGCTGCGGAAGGTCCAATCGTCGCCGTCCGTACGATAACAGCGATCTTCGTCGCAGCCTCGTGTCGTCTGGTTGATGAACCGGCATTTCCGGTAACGGCTTTCAAAGCCATCCAGGATCCTGAAGCCAGTATCGGCACCGATGAATGCTACATTCTCGAAGTCCACACCCGCGGCTGTTTGGACCTTCTGCACCGTTGCGATATCAGCGACATTATAACGGTCCCGCGTCCGAGACCAAAAGATCACCGTGTTCCCGGATACAGCCTTGACCCGCAACAGTTCGCAGGCACGCGAGTGGCGGGTAGTTTCGCCCTCCACCTCCGTCTCGGCCATTTTCTTCTGGCTGGTCAGCAGAACCCAATCGTCCGCCACAAGGCCCGCCGTCGTGTCCAACGTTGCCTCGGACATATTATCCGCAACGTTCACCGTAACATTTCCGATCACTGCAGGCTCTGCGCATACCATTTCCACGATTGGCGTCGTGTAAAGCCCGTTTGTGGGGATGTCCTGACCGTCGATGGTCATGTTCCGCCAGCGCAGGCGCGAGGGCGGCAGCATCTGCGTCTGCGTGATTCGGTACGTGCGCCCTCCGCCGTCCAGTATGGCGTTCTTGGCCCAAGCCAGCATCCAAGCCAGGCGGAATGCAACCGTGTCGTTTACCACCCCGTCTCCGACTGCGGCAAGCTGCATCGGGTACACGACGCCATTCCGCAGCAATGCCTGCAGCATCACACCGCCGGCGGTAGCCAGGTGCGGGTCGCTGCCAACGACGCGATAGCTGTAGCCCTCTGCACGGGTGGTGATAATCGCCCCCATGGGAAAGCCGGTGGTGCTCCCCAGTAGCCCGGCAAGGCTCTCAACATTGAAGGTCGCTGCTGCAATCGTCATCTCGGCCCAAACCTGCGCATTTGCAATATCCGCCGCAAGGGGTCCTCCAACAATGCCTTCACCATCGAACATCAGGACACGACCGGGAACCGGCACCATGGGAGCAAGCGGGGTGACCGATCGCAGCGTCATCTGCGTGTGTCGGCGCACCTCCTGGATGGCCATGGTATGTTTGTCCAGTTGCCATTCAAGACCGCGCTCGCGTTCACCCAGCAGTCCTTTCCAGCCTTGTTCATCCGGCGTGCGACGGTCGATCATCAGGCGGGCGCCGCCATACAGCGCTGCGGCTGCAGGCGACAGATACAGATCTCCGCCGATCGCGCCCGCCTCGGGGGTCAAGGTGAAATCTGCGTCTGTCAGCGGAATGACCCGATCCGTGACGACATGGGCCTGGATGGCGCCGCGTTCGTAGGGATGGGGGATCGCATAGGGGCCGATACCGGCGATCTCGTAAAGGCTGGCGGGCTCGAAGACTTCTACGGTCATCTTGCATCTCCAAGGATGTTGGTCAGGTCGGGCGCGCGGGCGGGCGAGAGTGATCCACTGGGATACCAGCTGCTGTTGCCGAACTCGCGTTGACGCTTCCGCTCCTGGCGGCGCCATGCCTTGTGGGCGTCAGGGTCCACCAGATACTGGAACTGGTCCCAGAACAGGCGGTCGAAGGCTAGGGACACAGGCGCGGGGCCGACCGTCAGGGATGCCAGCGGATTGTTGTATCGGGTGAATTGAACCAGATCGCGGCCGAAATGTGTCTCCTCGCCGTTCAGCAGCGCGGCGGCATTCGGAAGGATTGCGCGACCTGCATCGCCAATAAATCCGAAGGCCGGGCCAGCGACGGTTTCTGTAAAGCCGCCACCCGCGCGGCTAGTGTTCGAACTGAGGAAATCTCCCAGGATGCCCAGGCCGCCGCCCTGCAACATCGCGGCGCCCCAGAACGACAACGTGTTCATCGGTCGCAGATCGCGCCCTTTCCAGATCTCCTTCAGCTGGATAGTGAAGGCGCCGGTTATTGTCTGCATTGCGACCAACCCTCCGATAAACAGTGGAATGGAGTACTTCGCCTGCTTCAAGTCGCGTGCGCGCCGCAGCATGTTGAACATCTGCGACAGCATCGGACCCTTATACATGCCCATGGACCTGACGAATTCGCCCCCCCATGTGCCTGGTCGCGTTCCGAACTGCACAGCCGACTGCCCCGCCAGGCTAAAGCTGGGGATCGACATTTCGACATGGTCTTCAATGAGGGCGCCGAACCGGATGGCGATGTCATCAGCTTGGGCTTCAGGCAGCTTCGACTTCACCCTGAACCAGTTCGGGTTCAGGTGCTTACCGCCGGCATAGTCGGTATAGGTCACCTCGGGCGCACGGATCGCATCCCATTCGGCGGAACCGAAGTCTCGATTGCGCATGAAAGCGCGAAGCCCCTCGGGTAACTGGTCAAAACTCAATCCTGCCTTGTCCGCCCAGTCGCTACCCAGGGCGATCGCCACCGCGCCCTTCTCATGGTTGGTAATCGCCGTCATGCCGTTGGCGCGCAGTACGAAATTGCTGAACCGGCTTGTCATCTCCGGCTGCCAGATGTCGCCTGCTGTACGGGCGGTTGTGATCGATGCCCTGGCGTGGCTTTCCATGATCACCCCCAGATCGCGAGCCGTGCGGGCGCTCATGTTCGTGAAGGCGCTTTTCATGAACTCCTTGATCGGCGCGTTCGGGTTCATGTCGATGGCTGCTGCAGCCATCTGGATGGAAGGCAGGTCGGCCGCCATCGACGCTACGGCCCGTCCCAGTTGCGCTGCCCGCAACAGGTTCCTGCCGCCTGACATGACCGCAGCCCAATGAGCATTGCCCGGCCGGTTCGCCTCACCCGTCAACAACGCCATGCGGGCGCGGGCCTTGTCACCGATGGCCTGAACGCGCTCTTCGGGCTGCAGTCCGATGCCCACAGCCTTCTGCAGGGTGTTCGTGTCCCCGGCACGCGGGTCGCGCGGGGAAAGATGGGCGGCCTTGTCCAGTACCTGGATGGCATTCTCCATACCGGCCTTGGGATTTGGGCCGAAGGCGCGCATCCGGGCGATGTCGCGTGCCATGCTGGAAAACTGGTTGATGACCGCCTCGAACGGGTTGGCCGCGCCAAAGGCGTCGTTATAGTCCATCCAGTCGTCGGGTGATGCGAAATGCAGCGTCGGCCTTGCTGTAGCGGGCCTGGTTCTTCTGCAGAACCTGCAACTGGCGAACCGTCATATGACGCTTGCGTTGGATCGCCTTGGTCATTCCCTCGACAACGTCATCCGCTGCGCGCTGACGCGCATCGGCGGCGGACGATCCCTCGCTTTCGTACCGATCGGCGAGGGTGCGCCATCTGTCCTGTGCCAGCTTCGCGCGCTCCGGGTCCAGTTCGCCCGCCGCGACGGCGGCCTGAAGGCAATCGGCGAAGTTCATGCGGGCACTCCTTTCAGGGCGCAGCTGGTCATGCGGGTCATCAGCATGTCGTCCCGGTCCATGTCATCCAGCAGGTCGGCCAAGGCACCCGCCCACCATCCTTCGATATGAAGATGGGCCGGCCATCGGGTGCGATCGGCCGGACGCCTTCCTTCGACCCGATGGAACTGTCCAGGCCGAAGAAGGCATTCGTGGCGTTCATCGCCTCGGACCGTTCGGACCTCGCGGACAGCTCTTCGCCAAGCGCCCCGATATGCAGGCCGGACTTGCCCGACTTCAGCCAGATCACGCGGTTCTGGCTGCTGCCGCCCGCGATCGTATAGCCGAAGGCGCTGTCGGCCTCGGTGCCGTCCTCGAAGTCGAGGTAATCGCCCAGGACCGAAAACCAGACCGTCCGGGGTTCCGATGGCGTGGCTGCCGCAACCAGGCGCTGATCGTGGATCTCCAGGCAGGCGGGATAGCCGTGGATCCGCGACCAGGCGCCTTCGGACCAGCGATAGGTTCCGTCGGTCACGACCGTTCCGGGCAGCGTGCGGATCACCTGGGCCGTTGCTGTCGTCGCATTGGCGACGGCCGTGATGCGCACGATCCCTTCGTCGTCGGAAATATAGCGCCAGGACACGGACGGGCTCAGGCCCACCCGTTCGATCCCTTCGGTATGCACCGGGGGATTGACCCCCGTATTGTCGCCGGCGACCAGTTCGTAAACGCGGCCGTCATAGCGCATCCGCTGCCCGACAGAGATGTCCGTCTGGCCGGTCCACAGCGGAGTGGTTCCGAAATTCTGTGCCTGAAGCCGCATCAGGCCCCCGACATGCTCGGGCCGAAACAGCGCCTTGCTGGCTGTCAGGGTGGCTGGCCCGGTCGAACTGCTGGCCTTGACGGTCGCGGCCTCGTCCAGGTTCTGGGTCTTGAACGGACCATTCTTGAATTCGGCGGGTGCGATCGACCAGTTGTTCAGCGCCATCCGCGCCAGCCGCTGGATCGGCTTGCCACCGCCCGCCAGATAGATCACGTCCGCCGACTGCACCCATTGCAGGGTGTCCAGGTCCGCAGCGGTATAGGGATGGGCCAGCTCGTAAACCGTCCCGCCGCCGGTCAGCACCAGCTGGCCATAGCGCCAGACCCGCATCCAGCCCGGCGTCAGTTCCAGGATCAGGCTGTCGTTCTTGGCGAACTCGAAGGCGATCAGCCGGGCCTTCGCATTGTCGCGGGTATAGCCCCGGAAGATCGTGCCGGGCGCGCGGGTGACGCCGCCCTGCCGCAGCGGCAGGAAGCCCACGCAGGATTTCAGGCCGGTCTGGTATCGCTGGTAATCCGGTCGGCCATGCAGCAGGGGCGAGACTTCGCCGCTGGAAAAGGAAAGCTGGTCACGCGACACCCTGCTCATCGCATGGCCCAGCCGACCCAGTCGGTGACGCCGTAATCCTGGCCGTCATAGCGTTCCAGGCTCGCGGACCGGGCGTCCAGCCGCATGGCCTCCTTCAGGGCCAGCGCGGCGCGATTGTCCAGCGACTGCGTCTTGCTGTCGGCGCCGACCCATCGGGGCGACAGCATCGCGGCCAGGCGCAGGGCCAGCGCCGTCTGGAAGGTCGCCGGCATGATGTTTTCGTTGTCGATGTCGCGGGTGTATCGCACCGGCAAGGGGCCGGGCCATTCCGCGCGCAACGTGCGGCCGTCCAGGCGCCAGCGCAGATCCAGATCCAGCGGATGGCGGAAGATCACGCAATCGCCCGGCAGGCTGAAAGCATGGGGCAGCGCGGGATCGACGGGCAGACCAACGGTGGCGATCTGCGGCAGGTCCGCCACGACCGAGGCGAAGGACCAGTCGCAGGCCTCCAGGCACATACGCCGCGCAACCGGATACTGGGCGGCGGCGTCCTGCGCCTGGGGCGTGTCGTCGGCGAAGGATGAAAACGGGGCCAGCTCCATGGCCTGGAAGGCCGCGGCACCGATCGTGGCGATGGCCATTGATGTTGACATGACGGCCGGCCCCTCTCCGCGCCCGCGTCAGCGGAAGCGGTAATGGATTTCGAACAGCATGGTCCCGGCCGCCGTGGCATTGGCGGGGCCGTGCGCGAACAAGCTGATGATGTTGTTCGCCGGAGGCTTGGCGAGGCCGACGATTTCCCAGATGCGCTTCTGGTGCGTGGCGCCCAGACGGGTGATCGGGGTGACGGTGGCGCCCGCGCTTTTGGCGACGGTAATCAGGGCGTCGATGTCAGTTTCCGTGCCGATCGACACGGTGGCGAAGCCCCAACCGTCCACCTTGAAGCAGGTCAGGGCGTCCAGCAGCGCGTCGGCCGGCAGATCGACCAGGTGATACATCGACCCGGCGCTGTCGCTGGCTGCGTTCGAGACTTTGCCAGCGGACACGATCGGACGGCCGCGGACGATTTCGGGATCAGCGCCGGGATACATGGTCGCCGGATTGCTGAGCAGGTCGGATTGGCCCTTTACGATAGCCATGATGGTTCTCCAGATTTCAGGGGAAAGGATGCGGCCAGGCGGACCCGGCCGTCATCTGGCCGTCAGGCCGGTTCCTGGCACTCGATGGCGATCACGCCTTTGTCCTGCGCTCTGACAGCGTCGTAATAGGCGCTGACGTAGACGTAAGGCAGGTTCTTGGCGTGCGGGTCGTTCCAGATCTGACCCTCGATCCCCTGCCACCGCGCGTTGACGATGTTGTTCTTGGACCAGATCGCGCACAGGCGGATGTCGGTCTGGGATTTCGACTTGACCGGCACGCGGTTGCTGACGATCCAGTTGATGCCCATCAGGGACGTGGCCTTGCCCGACTTCAGCTGCTCGATGTTGAAGGCGTTCAGGTTCTGGCCGCTTTCCTGAGCGATGGCGATCAGATCATCTTCCTGCTGCGGCGTGATCAGCCCGAACAGCTGGTCCTCGTCTTCAAGGCCGAATTCGTTCTGCTTCAGCTGCAGGCGCGCGGCGCGCAGCTTCTCGATCGTCAAGCCCTGGCCGGCATGCGGGATGTACTGGGTGGACGGCAGCGGCGTGCCGACGCCGGGCGTCTTGCCTTCACGGGCGATGCCCAGGATGCCGCCTTCGGTGACATAGAAGTTGCCGTCGTCGCCCTTGCTGACCCCGGTGATCAGATCCATCTTGCCGCGCCGCACGGCTGCGGTGTGCGCGGTGACATAGGTGGACGTGGGGTCCGTTGCCGTTTTGAACTTCTCTTCCTTCTCGATATACTGCGCACTCTCGATCGGATCGGGGAAGACAACCCAGCGGCGGGTCTTGTTGATCGGGTTCTCGGGGTTGCGGCGGCTGTGCTGTTCGCCCCGCTGATATTCGGCCTCGCCGATCAGGTCGGCGACCGACTGCGCCTCGCCCGAGGCGGGCACTTCGTTGACCGCGCCTTCCAGCGGGTTCTTGGTCTGTTGCGCGACCATCTGCACGCTGGCCGCGTATTGAAGCTTGTGATGCTGCTCAACGAGCATTTCCTGAGGCATTGCCCCCTCCTGAAAAATCCACGAAGATGTGAGGTTTTCGGAGGGGTTGCCCGGCAACCGGACCCGCCCTGGCTTTTAGACGGGGGCCTACCCGGCAGTCTTTCCTGCTGTCGTCTGGACCCTCACAAGAGAGGGTTGCCCGTCAAGGACAAGAAATAGCCACAGGTCGGGGACTTAGGCCAGCGAAATTTTCAGCCGCGCCGCTCCATCGACAATCGTGTGATCCGGTCCACCTGCTTTCGGGCATCGGTCAGGAACAGATCCGTGGCCGCAAGCATCGCCATGGTCTGATGCGCCATTTCGTCGTCGCCGCTGGTCAGCTGGTCGATCAGGGCAAGGATCGCGCGGGTGCAGCCCGATGCATTGTGGATGGCGTCGGTCGCGGCCTCGGCCCCCTCGAAGATGTCCTGCATGGGTTCATGCTGCATGGCACACCTCCGCCGTCAGCAAAACCACGATGCCCCTGCCGCGTAGGCCGTTCAGGGTCAGCGCGTTCTGGTGGCGTTCCGTGCCGGGCAATGCCAGCAAGGCGGGCGTATGGCGACCGCCTGCCCACGGAGTGCCGTGGAACAGCGCGCCATGCGGCTGATGCGCGATGAACAGGCGGTTGCCCGGCTGCGGGCGCAGGCCAAGCCCGCCCAGCAGGCGGAAGGCCTGTTTTGTCGGGCTGGCAAGGTGATCGTTCACCGGCATCCCGTCCAGTTCGAAATCCAGCACATGGCGCAGGCAGGCCGCGCCGTCCTCGACCCGCGCGCCGCCGCGACCGGGATCCAGCGGCGGCAGGGGCGACCGGGCCCACATGCGGCGGCCCGCATCCGTGCCGCCAAGGATCCGAGCCTCGCGGACCAGGGCCAGCCACAGGCCGGTTTCCCGGTCGGGCATGTCGTCCAGGCCGGATCGGGCGGGATCGGCGGCGGGGGCGACATAGGCGCCGGTCTTGCGGATCGAGGGCAGCACCTCGGCGGTGACCCATTTGCGGAAGCGGTGCTGGACCGTGCCAGGCGTGGTCGCGCCGTTCGAGCGCAGGACGAGGGCGTAGAGGCCGCTTTCGGAGATGATGGCCATCTGCTGCGCGCCGCCAAGGGTGTCGGTCTTTCCGACGCCCTTTTCATCGCTATCGAGGCGCGACACCGCATCACGGGCGTTCGCAATCCCGATTGCGCGGCACACATCGGCGGCGACAAACCAAGGTTCGTCATCCTGCATGAAAACGCGGACAGCCTGTTCTTCGAAGTCGAATGGAATAATCTTGGCAGACATGCTGCACTCCCAAGGTTCAGGTGAACCCGGGGCCGCTACCAAACGGGTGCCCGGGCAACAGCAGGTTGGTAGACCGTCGAACCCTAGGGAAAACGGCGTCGCTTTCGCGACCCCACTGCGCCCGGACATGATTAAGCCGCGCATGGCGCGGCTGTCGTGCGCCTAGGTTTCGAACGGGCTACCACCCCCGATGCGATCTTTTCTATCGCATAGTTGGAAATTGGCGCACGCCGAAACCAAAGTCAAGGTTTACGGTCGGGAACAGTAAGCCCGATCATCAGCCTTGCAGTTCCAGTAATCTACTGCTCGCTCATGTTCTTCGATCTCAAGCACCGTCGCTTGCTTTGCGCATTCGATGAGTTCCGAAACCTCAGCGTGGTAACGGTCCATATCCCGCCTGCAGCGATTGAATGCGAATTCGTCCTCGAATGTGCCGTATGAAGTCAGGCATGGAGGCGGCGACGGATCTCCGCAATGGTATAGCTGGGCGCTTGCCACAGTCGGCGCCGCACCAGCCAAAATAATCATCAGACGAATCGTCCCTTGCATGTCGAAAGGCTTGCATCGGTTAGCAGCGCAAACCAGCAATATTTTCGGATACGACGATCCAGCCCTCCAGATCGTCCCTGACCTCATAATCCATGTCGATGATCTGCTCCTCGTGCGGGGCATAAGGCCAGGCGTCGCGTTTCAGCCGCTCCAGCGTGGCCCGGCCGATGATGACCGAAACCGCCTGGTGCCCGCGCATCATCAGCTGCGCGCGGGCATTGGCGATCTGGCCCAGAAGGTCGTGGCCGAGGCTCACTTCGCGCCCGATGCCAGGCGGGCCAGCCGCTCGAACTGGGGTCGCAGGCGGGCGATGGCCTCGCTGTCACGTGCCTGGCTGGCCTTGGCCCATTCGCCGTCGGGGGCCATGAACTTGGTGAACTCGGTCGCGGCCTCCTCCTTCGTCATGCCGAAGCTGCTGGCGCCGCTGCGCAGGCCGATGCCCTTGTCCTCGGCCAGCAGGGCGCCCGCCGCGGCGAAGATCTTCATGGCCGCCGTCTGTCCTGGCTCGCCACTGGACAGCAGGCCGACGACGGACCGGATGCCGTCCGCGTCCAAACCGGCCTGTTCGGCCAGGGCCGACGCCGCCTGACGGGCGCGGGTCTTGTGGACCTCGGCATCCTTGCCCCATTCCCGGTCCAGCTCGGCGGCCAGTTTGCCTTCCGCCTCGCGCATGTCGCGGTCCAGGTTCTGGTCCACCTCGGCGACATAGCCCGCATACATCTCAGTCATGGCCTTGACGTCATCGGGGGCCAGGCCGCGTTCGAAGGCCAGGTTGCGCATCTTGTCGGCCAGACCATCGTTCCAGGCGATGCCTTCGGGCAGGCCCTCGGGACGGGCAATCTCATAGCCCGAGGCGTCGGCGGGCAGGCCGAAGGTCTCGGCGTGCGCCTTGCGCCACTCGGCCAGGGGCTGATCCTTGCCGGGCTTGTCGATCACCTGGTCGATCGGGCGGCCGAACCGGCGGTCGGCGGCCTGGCCCATGCCGACCATCTTCAGGATCGCTTCGGACGGATCGGCGGCGGCCGTCACGCCCTTGGCGGTCATCCAGGTGCGGGCATCATCGGGAATGCGCGCGTCCTCGAACCATTTCGGCTCGGCCGCGCCGTTGTCGCCGCCGGTGCCAGATGCTGCGGCTGCCGCAGCGGCAGCAGCATCGTCGGTACCCCCTTCGCCGCCGCCCGTGCCGGCCTCGACCGAGAAATACCGACTCGTCTGTCCCAAATTCCGCATGAACATCATCTGTCCTCCATCATGGCATTAAGCTCTGTTTGGCTGACGCCCATCAGCGCCAGCAGTTGCAGACCCAGATCGCGGCGTCCGGCCTCATAGGTCAGCCGCGCCGGGTCCAGTTCAGGTGTCGAAAACCCGTCCACAAAGCGGGCGGGCTGCATGGTCATCAGGCCGCAGAACTGGATGACGTCTTCGGCCAGCTCGGGCGAAACCGCCCGGGCATTGCGCCACCGACGGGCGGTGTCGCCCGCCGTTGCCTTGTGCGGGATCAGCGCCCGGATCAGGGGGATGCGGTCCCAGATCATTGGCTGTCCTTTGCTTCTGCAGGAAATAAGATCATCAGCCGGTCATACATGCGGTGCGGCAGGCAGATGATCGGCTTGGCATCAGCCCCGAACAGCGCCTGGTGCGGGATGATCTGGATGCGGCCATGGGCGGCAATCGCCGCGATCGCGCGCAACAGGTTGTCGTCTGCTTCTGCAATCTTGTCTGCTGCTGCCCGCAACTGGTCGATCAGGGATGTCACTGCACCATCCCCCCGGCCTGCATGGCCTGACCGGCGGAGGCCAGGTCCTTCACCGCCCCAGCCACCGGCCCGGCGTTCTGCAGCATCATCGCCTGCTGCTGGGCCTGCGCATCCGCTTCGGCGATCGCGTCAGCTTCCTCGCGCGACCGCAGCATCCTTGCGGGCAGCGACGGGCTGGCCTCGTGCAGGGCCTCGATCACGGCATCCGGGTCCAGGCGCTGCAGGTAACGCCGATCGGTCTGCGCGAGCGGACCAAGGTTGTCCAGGAACTGGACGATCGCCATGCCCTCGCGCGCCTTCATGGCCATGCTGGCGGCGGACTGGTATCGCATCCCCATGGGCAGGCCCTCGGCTTCCTTGGGCGGGGGCGGGATCTGACCGGCGCGCCACAGCATGCGGAACCGGCGCTCGACCTTCTTGGCCGCGTATTCCTCCATGATCCGATCGGAATGCGGCGCCCAGTTCCGCATCTTCGCTTCTTCGATGATCAGCGTTTCCTGCGACGTCAGGCCGGTGCGGCCCTGTACAGTCATGATCGTGTAGTGGAAGGCATCCTTGACCTCCTCGATCTTCTTCTGCTTTTCGGCATCGGTGAGGCCGATCCCTCCGCCCATCTGCAGAGGCATGACGGTCTGCTGGGCAAAGCCGCCGCGCTGCGGGCGGATCAGCCGGGCGATGTCTTCCCAATCCGACTCATGCCCGCCGCGCAGGGTCTTCAGTTCGGACCAGCGGTCCATCGCATCCTTGGCCGCAGGGTGGTTCTTGCGGTGGCTGTCCATTACTGGGCCACCCCGCCCAGGGTGGACGTGTGCGGGATGCCGGTCGCGCTTGTCAGCACGTTGGCGGCGGCACCCGCGCGCCGGCGGCGCAACCGCGCCTCCATGTCGGCGCTGCGGATGCTTTCGGTGTTGTCGAAGGCAGCAATTGGCGCGGCCTTCTGTTCGGGCATCTTCTGGCGGAACATGCACATGGTCTGGTCCTTTCAGGTTAATTTTCGTCGGGAACACCAGAGAGGCGTAGCGCAGTGGCGTCGGTCATCTCGACCGGTGTCACCAACAATGCCTCCCGTTCAGCGGTGCATTTCGCACCGCCCCAGAAGAATTCGCCCGTCTCAACTACGAAGGCCTCGCTAGCGCCCTTCTCGTTTCGATACTCGGATTTGAAGCCTAGGCAGTTTCCGAACAGGAATAGGCCGGGCGGGCATTCGTCCAGGCGACAAGCGAACATCAATCAATCTCCAGATCAGGGACCGCCCGCGCCACATAGGCGAACTGGCGGAAGGTTTCGGTTCCGTTCGGGCCAAAGCCCGGCATGTCGGTTTCGTGCTTGAAGCCCACCAGCCGCAGGAACGTGCTGGCGCGCGGGTGGCCGGCCCAGGCGCGGGCCTCGATCCGGTGGATGCCCAGGTCGTCGCAAAGGCCGGGCATGTTTTCGCGAATCGCCACGGCCACCGCCACCAGCTCGCGCCGGAAGCGGCGATGATCGCGGGCCAGCATTGCCGCCTGGGCAACGCCCCCCTGGCCGGTATGGCCCAAGGCAACCAGGGCGAACGGCGTTCCCGCCCCGGTGTTGACCACCCAGCTTTTCACCGTCGCCCCCTGCATCGCGCGCCAGTCGGCCCAGATCGCCAGGTGCGAGGACTTGGCCTCGGCCTCCATCTGGTCGAACGGGTCCAGGTTCCGGATCACGTCCATGGCCGCGAAATCGTCGAAGGGGCGAAGGTTGATCATTCGGCAGGCGTCTCCGCCTCGGCCGGCAGTTCGGCCTCAAGCTCCATCAGCTTGCGCCGGGCGGCATTGGCCCAGTTGGTGACGGCGCCGTGGTCGCCGCCGGTGCTGGTGGCGGTGATCCCGGCCATGGTGACTTTCGATCCGCCACCGCCGCCGCTGACCTTGGTCAGCTTCATGCCCTCTTCGAGCTTCAGGCGAGAGGACAGGTCCAGGAACTGTCCCTTGTGCTTTTCCTCGATCTCGGCCGCGAGGCTGCGCAGTTTCGCAGCGTCCAGTTCGGCTTTGTTGGTCATGGGTCAGCCCTCCTCTGCCATGCGTTCGCGCAGGGCATAGCCCTCCAGCGGCCACATCTGGCGGATTGCATCCTCGCGGGCGAACTTGCGGCCCAGCTCGGCGTCGAAGTTTTCGGGGTCCGCCGGGGCGGACTTCCCGACGAGCGAGAAGCCGTTCTTCAGCTTTACGACGCAGATCGTCAGGTGCGGCATCAAGTCGGGCTGGATGTATTCCTCGCCGTCGATCTTCGCGATCATGCTGTCCAGCGTGACGCGGTTCGGGGTTTTCGAAACCGCAGCTGCGGCGTCGTCCCCCAGTTTCAGGCTATCCATTCATCGTCCTCCATAGGGGTTCAGCACGTCGAACCCGGTGCGCAGCCCGCTTTCGCCCCCGGACAGGGGCGGGCCGCCGTTGTGGCCGATCAGGCCGGTGGGTTGTCCGGGGAAGCTTCCGACGCTGGTGCCATCGGCCTTGTGTTCCGACAGCAGCAGGTATTGCAGGGCGTCCATGACGTTGGCCTCGGTCAGGCTCTTGTCGGGGACCTTGCGCTTGTCGCCCTGGGCGTTGACCTCGTCCGTCCAGACATAGCGGGCCTCGAATCCCGCGATCAGGAAGGCACAGGACGGGTCGATCAGCAGGCCTGTGCGACCGGCATGGATCGGTGCCTCAAGCGCAGCGCGCACGGCCTCCAGGCGCGGCTGGATGCGGTTGGTGCCGATCCGCTGCGGGCGGACGCGGAAACCGCCCGCGCGACCGACCAGCAGGTTCCAAGTGTGGTTTTCGTCGGCGGCCTGCGAGGATCCGTGCTCGCCCGCCATGTCGGCCCAGCCGCCCTCGATGCGCAGCCCCGGCCAGCGGGTTTCCAGCAACTCGGCCAGGCGCGTGCCGAAAACCTGCGCCATCAGCCGTTCCTTGGGGAAGTGCAGCTCGCCCAGGCTGGTACCATGCGCGGCGTTGTGCATCGCCGCAATGGCGATTTCATCCAGCGCCGACGCGGACTGGCTGGTATAGATGACCTTGTGGTTGACGCCCGGCTCCACAATCAGATCGCCGGTCACGGGATCGGTTTCCAGCTTGTAGTAATCGGCAGTCGCCCAGCCGTCCCGCGCGATCATCGGGGCCACACTGATTTGCACGTCCTGCCCCTGCGGGCCTTTCGCCGTGACCGTCGCCGGGCCATGAACGTCATGCAGGTAAACGGAGGTGCCGCCGCCAGAACGGGCAACCGCTCGGCCTTCCGACAGGTCGGTCAGCGCCATGTCGTAGATGTTCAGTTCCCCGCCCTTGGCAAGTAGGAAAGTCGTTTCAGGCGCGTCCCCATACTTGTCGATTGAGATGGTGGTGCCGAGTGCGGTTCCAGAGACGGGCTGACCGCGACGGCCCAGGGCGTGCAGGTAGATGGTGGTCATGGTCAGGCTCCCAGCAGGGCGTCGATTTCGCCGTTGGTCAGATCGGCATTGATGAGGATCAGGCGCGACAGCGTGCCGCCCGCCGCGACCCAATTGCGGTCATTGGCGCTGCGGTTGCCGATGCAGAGCCGGCTCACGGCAGGCAGGGAGGAGGTGCTGTGCTGCCCCTGCGCGGCCATGGTTCCGTTGACGGACGCGCGATAGTTGCCGGTCGTCGCGCCTGCCTTGGCGCGCATCGAGAGGCGGACAGGCGTGGAAACGGGCGTCGGGGCGGTCGTGTTCGGGCTGAAGAGGCTGGCCCCGGCTTTGAAGCTGCTGAAGCTGGCGCGCGGCCCATCCGAAGAGGTGACGCCGATGGCAATGTATTCGTCGGTCGGAACCCCATCGTCGCCATCGTCCAGTGCGAGCATGCCGTAGTTGGTGATGACGGGCGGCGTCACACCTGTCGCGGCAATGGCAATGCTGGTGCCAAGGCCCGACACGTCGATATAGTCTACACCGGCTGAACTGGTCTTGAGGACGTTCGCCGCACGGGCAGCCGACAGGGTGTTGTAGCTTACGCCGCCAGCGCGGATGCGGCCGCCCGCCCAGTCAATTTCCACGGATCCTGGATGTGCATCGACGCGAGGATCCCACCACTCATCGGCAGGTGCTTCCGGGACGGCCAGCGCATTGGTGCTGATCTCCCGCACGCCCCGGCTGTCCGAATAGGTCACCTCCAACCCAATGCTTGTACCCCCGTCCTCGGCCCGCACGACATAGCTTTCCGCCGTGCTGCCATCGGGCCATTCCCACGCTGCATCAGGCTCTGCGGTTCCAAGCGATGCGATCAGGCCGAGATCGAGAAACAGCCTCTCACCCACAGCAGGGGTGCCATAGAGGCGCGGCGGGATCACCGCGCGGGGGCCATTGTCCAGATCGACCGGAACGGTATAGGCGCCGTCCCATTCGTCAGGCGTCAGGCTGGTATAGCTGATGGGTTCGGTGGCGCCCGTGAAGGACATCAGGTTGCCGCTGGCCTGCGCGAAGGCGGCAGGCGCGGGCTGCACGTCATAGCTGCGCAGGAAGTCCTGATAGCCCGCAAGCTTGGCGCTGACGGCCACATCAGCCGTGTCGTCGGATGGCGCGGTGAAGGTGCGCGTCGCCCCCGTGCCGCTGAAGGTGACGCTGCCGGTGACGGTATCGGGCGCCTCGCTGAACGTGATGCTGGCGGGCTGGCCCGCGACCAGGGGGTTGGGGCTGATGGTAGCCTGCAAGGTGGGAAATTCCGCTGCATCGCCACTGATGGCCAACTTCGGGGGTTCGCTCCATGGTCCTGGTCCGACGCTGTTCACGGCACGCACACGGAACGCATATTCAGTGCCTTCCTCGGGCATCGTCAGGATGCGCACGCCAGTGCCAAGCCCGGTCAGTGCCTGTCCTGGGGCGTCCTCCCCTTCCTCGGTCGTATACTCCAGGGCAGTCAGCGCAGCGCCACCGTTGCTCGGCCGACCTGAAATCTCCAGGGCCACGGTGGCGGGATCTTCCCCGGTTGACACAGCCCACTGATGCTCTGCGAAACCAGCGGGGGCGGTCGGCGCGGGTGGATCGATGCCATCGTCTTCGCCCAGACCGCGGCCCAGTGTGACGCGGCCGATGCCCACGCCGTGTGTGGCGACCCTGATGCTCATGGCGGCAATACAGGCATACCAGGCGCGCGGGCGGATCAGCAGGCTGTCGTCGGTGTCGGGGACGGTTTCGGCGCAGACCAGGATAGATCGTGTCCCCGAGTTCTGGATGATGTCGCCGGCCGCGACGGCGATCGGCTCGGACCAGGCGCTGCTTGTCAGAACGGATGTCATGGCCTTGCCCTCACAAAGACAAGGCCAGGCCGCGGGCCAGCACCACACGGCTGATCGACGGTCTGGCGGTCGAGGCCCGCACCGTCATGGCGGCGCGCGCTGTCCATGTCTCACCTGGCGCCAGGGAAAGTGCATCCAGTTCGGACGCCGGGTCACTGCGGGAGATGAGGATCTTGTTCAGGCCACGGTTCTGCAGGGTATCCCCTGATTGCAGATCGATGGGCGGGGTCCAGTCCTGGGACACAGGATATGCAGGCATAAGCCGCTCCGATGAAAACTGACGATGGTGTGTGAGTTTTCGGAGAGGTTGCCCGGCAACCGGACCTGCCCTGGCTTGTCTCGGGGGCCTACCCGGCGGTCTTTCCCGCTGCCGTCTGGACCCCTCGTGCGAGGGGTTGCCCGTCCTGGTCAGATAGACACAAGACGGCCCATCAGACCAGCAGTTTCTGATCTGGTGACCGGACACGCCAAAGCGTCCGACATCGGACGCTATCGGACGTCGGACGACACCGCCTAAGCGGTTGTCGTATCCGTCTGTAATATCAAGGAAGTATGGTGAGCCCGACAGGATTCGAACCTGTGACCCACTGATTAAAAGTCAGTTGCTCTACCAACTGAGCTACGGGCCCAACATGGGGGGCTTACTAGGGGGGGCTGCGGGGAGCGTCAAGCGGAAAAGTCGTCCCTACTGGCGGAAATTTCCGGCAGCGATTATATGCGCCCCATGAACAGCATTCCCGCCCCCGGCCTGCCCTTCATGAAGATGCATGGGCTTGGCAACGATTTCGTCGTCCTGGATCTGCGCGCCGGTGGTGAAGTCCCGGCGGCGGGCGTGATCGCGCGCATTGCCGACCGCCATCGCGGGGTGGGATTCGATCAACTGGCGACCATCCAGGATGACGAAGGCGCCGATGTGCGGCTGCGGTTCTGGAATGCGGACGGATCGCTCAGTTCCGCCTGCGGCAACGCCACGCGCTGCATCGCGCGGCATGTCATGGACCAGACGGGCCGCGACCGGCTGAGTCTGCGCACCGATCACGGCCTGCTGCTGGCCGAGGATGCGGGCAATGGTCTGACGCGCGTCAACATGGGCCCGCCCGTGCTGGACTGGCGTGCGATCCCGCTGGCGCAGGACGTGGACATCGACCACCTGCCGATCGAGGGCGATCCCGTCGCGACCGGCATGGGCAACCCGCATGTGACCTTTTTCGTGGAGGATGCGGCGGCTGTCGATCTGGCCGCCTTCGGTCCGGCCATGGAGCATCACCCGCTTTATCCGCAGCGCACCAATGTCGAGGTCGTGCAGGTCGTCTCGCGCGATGAGATCATCCTGCGCATCTGGGAGCGTGGAACCGGGCCGACACTGGCTTCGGGATCCTGTTCCTGCGCCGCTGCCGTGGCGGCGGCCCGGCGCGGGCTGACCGGGCGGCGCGTCGCCGTGAACGTGCCGGGCGGCGTCTTGCATATCGACTGGCGCGACGAGGGCGTCTGGATGGAGGGGCCGACGGCGCATGTCTTTACCGGCGTGCTGACCCCGGAATGGCTGTCGCAATGAGCGCGCCTGTCTTTTCCACCCTTGGCTGCCGCCTCAACGCCTACGAGACCGAGGCGATGAAGGAAATGGCCGAGGCTGCGGGCCTGTCGGGCGCCGTGGTCGTCAACACCTGCGCCGTCACCGCCGAGGCCGTGCGCAAGGCCCGCCAGGAAATCCGCCGCCTGGCCCGCGAAAACCCCGGCGCGCCGGTGATCGTGACCGGCTGTGCGGCCCAGACCGAACCCGAGACCTTTGCGGCGATGCCCGAGGTCACGCGCGTCATCGGCAACCACGAAAAGATGCAGCCCGAGACATGGGCCGGCCTGCGCGCCCCCGACCTGATCGGCGAGACGGAAAAGATCCGCGTCGATGACATCATGTCGGTCAAGGAAACGGCGGGCCACCTGATCGACGGCTTCGGGCGGCATCGCGCCTATGTCCAGGTCCAGAACGGCTGCGACCATCGCTGCACCTTCTGCATCATCCCCTACGGGCGCGGCAATTCGCGCTCGGTCCCGGCGGGCGTGGTGGTGGAGCAGATCAAGCGGCTGGTAGGGCGGGGCTTCAACGAGGTCGTGCTGACCGGTGTGGACCTGACAAGCTGGGGCGCCGACCTGCCGGGGACGCCCCGGCTGGGCGATCTGGTCATGCGCATCCTGCGGCTGGTGCCGGACCTGCCGCGCCTGCGGATCAGCAGCATCGATTCGATCGAGGCGGACGAGAACCTGATGCTGGCCATTGCCACCGAGCCGCGCCTGATGCCGCATCTGCACCTGTCGCTGCAGGCGGGCGACGACATGATCCTGAAGCGGATGAAGCGCCGCCATCTGCGCGACGACGCGATCCGCTTCTGCGAGGAGGCGCGGCGGTTGCGCCCCGACATCGTTTTCGGAGCCGACATCATCGCGGGCTTCCCGACGGAAACGGATGCGATGTTCGAAAACAGCGTCAAGCTGGTGGACGATTGCGGGCTGACCTTCCTGCACGTCTTCCCGTTCTCGGCCCGCAAGGGCACGCCTGCCGCGCGGATGCCCGCCGTGAAGGGCCCGGTAATCCGCGACCGCGCCGCCCGCCTGCGCGAAGCGGGCGAGGCCGCTTTGCGCCGCCACCTGGACGGGCAGGTGGGCCGGACGCATCGCGTTTTGACCGAAGGGCCGCGCCTTGGCCGGACCGAGCAGTTCACCGAAGTGGCCTTCGATACCGACCAGCCGGAAGGTGCGCTGATGGACCTGCGCATCGCGGGCCATGACGGGGCGCGGCTGGTCGCATAAGGGCCAGGACTGTCTTCAAATGGCGGAGGCCATCGCCTTTGCCACGTAATGCCGGGGCCATCCTGCACCGTCATATGAAACGGCGAGTGGCGTGTAGGGTGGGGCTTTTACCCCACCTTCTGCCAAGGGCGGTGGGGTAGAACCCCACCCTCCGGGTTGGGCCGGTCCGGCATTTTCGCAACGCTTCCCGTGATTGGCAAAGGCGATGGGCCTTCGCCAGTCGGGACCATTTCCCGGCTTACCGCGCCATGAACACCGGCACGCGCGCCTTTTCCAGCATGTTGCGCGTGGCGCCGCCCAGGATTGCCTGGCGGAAGCGCGAATGGCCATAGGCGCCCATCACCACCAGGTCGGCGGCGATCTCGATGGCGCGGCGGTTCAGTTCCTCGCTGACGGTATGGGCGGTGCGGGCCAGCACGGTGATGTCGGCATGGACGCCGTGGCGCGTCAGCATCTGCGTCAGCGGCGCGCCGGGCTCGGACCCGTCGGCGCCGCGGCGCGGGTCGATCAGCGTGATCTCGACCGAAGTCGCGGCCTGCAGCAGGGGCAGGGCGCGGCGGACGGCGGCCAGGGCCTCCAGCGACTGGTTCCAGGCCACCAGCACCTTGCCCGGCGGATCGGCGGGCAGGTCATGGCCCGGCAGCACCAGGACCGGGCAGCCGCCTTCGAACAGGGCGGCCTCGACCACGGCCTCGGATTCTCCGGGCGCGTCTTCGCCATAGGGGCGGCCCAGCACGGTCAGGTCGGAAAAGCGCGCGCGCATCCCCACAAGGTTGGCGATGCCGCCGATCTGGGCCACCACCGCCTCGGACGACCAGCGAAGGTCGGCAAAGCGCGCCAGATGCTGGCGCACGGTCGCATCCAGCGATTCGGCCCCTTCCATCGCCATGTCGATGGCGTCCTGGAAGGCATAGGGCGTGCCGCCCGGAAAGTAATAACCCACCTGCGTGTGATCCAGGCCAAGGCAAAGGACCGACAGATGCCCATCCTCGCGCGCGGCCAAGGCCGCCGCCGCGTCAAGCTGGGGAAGCTGCCGCTGGTCGGACAGGATGGTGAGGATGCTCTTGTAACCCATGACGGACTCCTCTGGTCAGGTCGGGGACAGGATGGCGCCTTGGCCAGCCTGCGGCCTTGATCGGAATCAAACCCCCGGATTTGACGCAGATCAAGGTTCCGTGTTCCCTGTAGGCCTAAGTCCGGCATCAACAAGGGGGCTGGACGGGCGGCGATTCGTGCCGTGCGGTCCCTTTCGACGAAGGAACGCGGAAAAAACCATGTGGAATTACGTGAAGCTGATCTTGCTGGGCCTGATTGCCCTGGCGGCTGCGATCGGCGCGAATCTTGCGCGCGATCCGGCCTATATGGTCAATGCCCTGCTCGTCATGCTGGTGGCGGCGGGAATGTTTGTCTGGTCGCTGCGCCGGGTCGATGAGCCGGTGCGCGCCCCCGACACCTCGCAATACATGGACGACGTGATCCGCTTCGGCGTCGCTGCGACCGCCTTCTGGGGGGTGGTGGGTTTCCTGGTGGGCGTGGTCATCGCCTTCCAGCTGGCCTTCCCGGCGCTGAACCTGTCGGAACTGACGCATGGCTATACCAACTTCGGCAAGCTGCGCCCCTTGCATACCAGCGCGGTGATCTTTGCCTTCGGGGGCAACGCGCTGATCGCCACGTCCTTTTATGTGGTGCAGCGCACCAGCGCGGCGCGGCTGTGGGGCGGCAACCTCGCCTGGTTCGTGTTCTGGGGCTACAACCTGTTCATCGTGCTGGCGGCGACCGGATACATCGCGGGCGCGACCCAGTCCAAGGAATATGCCGAGCCGGAATGGTATGTGGACTGGTGGCTGACGATTGTCTGGGTGGCCTATCTGGCCGTGTTCCTGGGCACCGTCATCAAGCGCAAGGAACCCCATATCTACGTCGCCAACTGGTTCTACCTGGCCTTCATCGTGACCATCGCGATGCTGCATATCGTCAACAACCTGTCGGTGCCGGTCAGCATCTTCGGATCGAAGTCGGTCCAGGTGTTCTCGGGCGTGCAGGACGCGATGGTGCAGTGGTGGTACGGCCACAACGCCGTGGGCTTCTTTCTGACCGCGGGCTTCCTGGGCATGATGTACTACTTCATCCCGAAGCAGGCCGAGCGTCCGGTTTATTCCTACAAGCTGTCGATCATCCACTTCTGGGCCTTGATCTTCCTTTATATCTGGGCCGGTCCGCACCACCTGCATTATACCGCGCTGCCCGACTGGGCCTCGACGCTGGGGATGGTCTTCTCGATCATGCTGTGGATGCCCAGCTGGGGGGGCATGATCAACGGGCTGATGACCCTGTCGGGGGCCTGGGACAAGCTGCGTACCGACCCGATCCTGCGCATGATGGTGGTGGCCGTCGGCTTCTACGGCATGGCGACCTTTGAAGGCCCGATGATGTCGATCAAGGCCGTGAACTCGCTGTCGCACTATACCGACTGGACCATCGGCCATGTCCATTCCGGCGCCCTGGGCTGGAACGGCATGATCACCTTCGGTGCGCTGTATTACCTGACGCCGCGCCTGTGGGGCCGGGAACGCCTCTACAGCCTGTCGCTGGTCTCCTGGCACTTCTGGCTCGCCACCATCGGCCTGGTCCTCTACGCGGCCTCGATGTGGGTGTCGGGCATCATGGAAGGCCTGATGTGGCGCGAAGTGGACAGCCAGGGCTTCCTGGTCAACGCCTTCGCCGACGCCGTGCAGGCCAAGTTCGCCATGAACGTGGTGCGCGCCCTGGGTGGGGTTCTCTACCTCGCCGGCGGGATCATCATGGCCTGGAACCTCTGGGCCACCGTGGCCCGCCAGCCCAAGGCCCATTCGACGGCCATCGCCGTGCCGGCCGAATAAGGGGAAAAGCCATGCAGATCCTTGAAAAGCACAAGATCCTTGAAAAGAACGCGACGCTTCTGCTGATCTTTTCCTTTATCGTCGTGACCATCGGCGGCCTGGTCCAGATCACGCCCCTGTTCTATCTGGAAAACACCATCGAGAAGGTGGAGGGGGTCCGCCCCTACACCCCCCTGGAACTGGCCGGGCGCGACGTTTACGTCCGCGAGGGCTGCTATACCTGCCACAGCCAGATGATCCGCCCCATGCGCGACGAGGTCGAGCGTTACGGCCATTACAGCCTGGCGGCCGAGTCGATGTATGACCACCCGTTCCAGTGGGGGTCAAAGCGCACCGGGCCGGATCTGGCGCGCGTGGGCGGGCGCTATTCGGACGAATGGCACCTGGATCACCTGCGCGACCCGCAATCGGTGGTGCCCGAATCCATCATGCCGCAATACGGCCACCTGATGGACCGGATCATCGGCCCCGAGCATGTCCAGCAGCGGGTCAGGACCGATGCCCTGGTCGGCGTGCCCTATTCGGAGGAAATGATCACTGCGGCGGCCGAGGATTTCCGCGCCCAGGCCAATCCGAACGCCGACGCGTCGGGTCTTCAGGAGCGCTATCCGGGCGCGCAGCAGCGCAACTTCGACCGCCAGCCGCAACTGACGGAAATGGACGCGCTGATCGCCTATCTGCAGGTGCTGGGCACGATGGTCGATTTCTCGACCTTCGAACCGGACGCCTCGCGGTAAGGGGGGCTCATGGAAACATACAGCTTCCTGCGCGGGCTTGCCGACAGCTGGGCGCTGCTGCTGCTGACCTTGTTCTTCGTGGGCGTGATCCTGTTCGTGTTCCGCCCCGGCGCCAGGAAGGCCCAGAAGGACGCCGCCGAAAGCATCTTCCGGCACGAGAACCGACCCGCCGACGCGGATGAGAAGGAGGGCCGGTGATGGCCGAGAACGACAACGACAAGGACAAGCCGGTCGATCCGCATCTGGATCCCGCCAATCCCGACAACCGGGTCGGCCTTGGGCGGCACGCGGCCGACAGCGAACACGCGGCCAAGATCGCGGGCGAGATCCCCGAACGGCCCCGTCCCGACCAGCCGGTGGCGCCCCGCCAACGCAAACAGACCCGCAAGGGCCTGGTGCAGGAGGTCGGCTCGACCGGCCACGAATGGGACGGGATCACCGAATACGACAACCCCATGCCCCGCTGGTGGCTGTGGACCTTCTATGCCACGATCATCTGGGCCGTGGGCTATGTGATCGCCTATCCCGCCATCCCGTTGGTCAATCATGCGACGCAGGGGCTGCTGGGCACCGATTACCGCAAGGAGGTCGCGGCCGAGATCGACCGCTTCGACCAGGCCAATGCCGCCATTCAGACCCGCCTGGCCGAGGTGGATCTGGCCGCCATCCCCGGCGACCCCGAGCTTCTGAACTATGCCACCAATGCGGGCGGCGCGATCTTCCGCACCTGGTGCGCGCAATGCCACGGTTCCGGTGCGGCGGGCGCGCGGGGCTATCCGAACCTGCTGGACAACGACTGGCTGTGGGGCGGCACGCTGGAGGACATCCACCTGACCTTGCAGCACGGCATCCGCGATCCGCAGGACGGCGACACGCGCTATTCCGAAATGCCGCATTTCGGCAGCGACGGCATCCTCGACCGGACGCAGATCGACCAGGTCGTGAACCATGTGCTGTCGCTGTCCGACCAGCCGCATGACGCCGCCAAGGCGGCCGAAGGGGCGCAGGTCTATGCCGACAACTGCGCGGCCTGCCACATGGAGGACGGCACCGGAGACCGCAGCCAGGGCGCGCCGAACCTGGCCGATGCGGTCTGGCTTTACGGCGACGACCACGCAACGCTGACCCGCATCGTCAGCGAAGGCCCCTATGGCGTCATGCCCTCCTGGAGCAAGCGCCTGTCCGAGGCCGAGATCCGCGCCGTCGCGACCTATGTCCATGGCTTGGGCGGCGGGGAATAACCCCCCGCCCAGACCACCCCGAGCTTTCGCCGCGTCCACCACTGCTGGCGAAAGAGACCGGCCCCTGTCCTGTTCGCGCGTTCCTGGGGGCCGGTCTTCAACCATAGCGCCGATCATCGCGGCTTTGGCGATGACACGGCGTCGCAGGCTTTCGCGCCGGCCATTGGCGCGAAAGAAGGCCGGTCCCCCTATGTTCGCGCGTTCCTGGGGACCGGCCGCCTTTTTACCCTAGCGGCTTTCACCGCCCGATGGCACCACCTGCGCGTGCTGGACCACCGTCCAGTCGTCATGCGCCCGGCGGCGGTAGACGGATGTGCAGGCCGCCTTGAACCGCGTATCGCCCTTTGCCGCCGTGACCTTGTAGCCCAGCACGATCATCCCTTCTTCGGGCCGGGACACGTTCTTGTCGTCAAACGTCACCTCGTCCCAGTCGGGGGTGCCGCTCACGGCGTCGATGGCGGCCTGGCCCGCGAAGACATGGGGGGCGTGGCTCAGCGCCATGATGCATTCGGGATCGACCCGTTCGTGATAGCGTTCCCCTGACGCGCGCCACAGGCTTTCCTCGAAGTTCCAGACCCGGTCGTCCTCCATCCTGCCCTCCTCGCGTGATGCATCGGGTTCAACCGCGCGCGCGGGGGGCGGTTCCGGAGGCGATGGATTTTGCGGGGCCGCGAGCCTGCCGGTTTCCCTCAGTCCCCGGTCGCGCCGCGCCGCTGCAGGACAAGGCCCGCCTTGGTCGCGCGCTTCGTCACATGCGGCGAAAGAACCAGGTCGGGGTCGCCCATGTCCTCGGCCCGGTCCAGCAGGCTTTGCGCATCTTCGATGCCGCCCGTGTTGATCAGATGGTTCAGCAGCACCGACAGGCTTCTGGACGAGGGCGCCAGGTCGAAGAACCTGCGGAAATGATCCAGCGCGACCCGGGGCTCGGCACTGGCCAGGGACTGTCCCTTGCGCAGATGCCAACCGGGATTGGCATCGGTCGGCATGTCCAGTGGCAGCAGCACGTCGTCGCGGATCAGCGCCGCCATGAAGGTCGGCAGCGCGCCCGCCGCCGCGATGGCCGCAAGGACGGTGTGGCCGAAATGGGGCAGTTCGACCAGCCGCACATCGGGATAGGCGGGCTTGACCATCCGCTCGACCGTAGTGCGGTCATGGGCCACCCTGGGATCATAGATCACCACGGGGGCCGACCGGCTGCGCGGAACGTCATGCAGGGGTTCGTGAACCAGCGGAATGCTCATCTGCGGCGTGGTGATCGGTGGCCAGGCGGGCAGGCGCGGGGCCGCGGCGACGATGCGGGCGTTGATCGTCCCGCCGTAATACAGCGCCGCATAGCCCCCCAGGCTGGAGCCATAGCAGACCACGTCCCGGCCATCGACGACGGGGGCGACCGCTGCCCGGAACGCCGCCAGATCCAGGCCCTGGTACTGGCTCAGGGCGCGTTGCGCGACATAGATCGTGGTCCACCCTTGGCCAAGGCAGAACCTGGTCCCGAACCCGCCGGGCGCAAGACCTGAAGGCATCCCTCCGAAGGTGACGACGACCGGATCGCCGTCGGGGCCGTCGGGTTTGTGCAGCGTGATCTGGTAATCGTCGCTGCGGGCAAGTGTCTGCAGTTCTGTCATCAGGTTCCCGGACAGGCGGCGCTCTCAGGCCGCCAACTCTCCTCGCAACGAATTCGAGGCGCTTTCGACGATGCGGACACGGACCAGATCACCGACTTGCGCCTGTGGGGCATCGACAAAGACCGAATGCAGGTAATCCGACTTGCCGATCATCTGCCCGTCCTTGCGACCCGGCTTTTCGAACAGCACGCCCAAGGTGCGCCCGACCATACCCTCCTGTGCGGCCTTCTGCTGTTTCGTCAGCAGGGCCTGCAATTCCTGCAACCGCTCGTCGGCCACATTCCCGTCCACCTCGGGGCGGTCATAGGCGGGGGTGCCGGGGCGGGGCGAATACTTGAAGCTGAAGGCGGTGCCGAACCCCACCTCGGCCACAAGGCGCAGGGTGTCCTGATGGTCCGCGTCGGTTTCACCCGGAAAGCCCACGATGAAGTCGCTGGTCAGCATGATGTCGGGCCGCGCCTCGCGGATGCGGTCGATCAGGCGCAGGTACTGCGCCGCCGTATGCTTGCGGTTCATCGCCTTGAGGATCCGATCGCTGCCCGACTGCACCGGCAGGTGCAGATAGGGCATCAGTTGCGGGATGTCGCGATGCGCGGCGATCAGATCCTCGCCCATGTCGTTGGGATGGCTGGTGGTATAGCGGATCCGCTCCAGCCCCTCGATATCCCCAAGCGCGCGGATCAGGCGGCCAAAGCCCCATTCGCCGTCCGATCCCGCGCCGTGCCAGCCGTTGACGTTCTGGCCCAGCAGGGTGATCTCGCGCACGCCGCGATCCACCAGGTCGCGTGCCTCGCGCAGGATGCGGTCCACGGGGCGGCTGACCTCGGCCCCGCGCGTATAAGGGACGACGCAGAAGGCGCAGAACTTGTCGCAACCCTCCTGCACGGTCAGGAAGGCCGCAGGCGCGCGGCGGGTGGCCCGGCGGGCGGGCAGGTGGTCGAACTTGTCTTCCTCGGGGAAGTCGGTGTTGATCGCGGGGGCCTCTCCGCGCACCATGGCGGGTAGGCGGTGATAGGTCTGGGGCCCCACGACCAGATCGACCAGCGGCATCCGGCGCACGATCTCCTCGCCCTCTGCCTGGGCCACGCAGCCTGCGACGCCGATCTTCAGGTCCGGTTTCTCGGCCTTCAGCGGCTTCAGGCGGCCCAGGTCGGAATACAGCTTCTCGGCCGCCTTCTCGCGGATATGGCAGGTGTTCAGCAGGACCATGTCGGCGTCCGCCTGATCCTCGGTCAGGACATAGCCTTCCGCGCCCATGGCCTCGGCCATGCGCTGGCTGTCATAGACGTTCATCTGGCAGCCATAGGTCTTGATGAAAAGCTTTTTCACTGCCGGGGGATTGGCTTGGTCGGTCATGCCGTGCTGTCCTTGAGGATCGCGTGCTGATACAGCAAACACGGCGAAATGGAAAGCGGGCCATGGACAGCGACCTGACGGCGATCACCAATATCGGCCCGGCGACGGCCAAGGCGCTGATCGCGGCGGGCGTGCCGGATGCCGCCGCCCTGCGCCGGATCGGCGCGCATGACGCCTATCGCGCCCTGCTGGTCGCAGGCGAGCGGCCGCATTTCATCGGCTATTACGTGCTGGCGATGGCGCTGCAGGGCCGCCCGTGGAACGACTGCCGGGGCGCGGAGAAGGCCGCGCTGCGCGAACGCTTCGACGCGCTTGTGGCCGAGGTTCGCGGCGCCCCTTTGTCGGGGATCGAGGCGGAACTGGACCTGATCGGGTTGCGCCGCCCTTGACGCCCATTGAACGCCCGCATCGGCCCGGCTAGCCTGCGGGCAAACCGATGGAGGCGATGATGAACAAACCGCAAAGCTGGGAAGCCCGCGCCGACGAATATTCGCTTTACGGCTTCACGGACCTGCCCAGCGTCGCCAGCCGCGGCGCGGTCGTGCTGACCCATGGCGAGGGGCCCTATGTCGTCGATGTGAACGGCCGCCGCTACCTGGACGCCAATTCCGGCTTGTGGAACATGGTCGCGGGCTTTGACCACAAGGGCCTGGTGGATGCCGCGAAGGCCCAGTACGACCGCTTTCCCGGATACCACGCCTTCTTCGGGCGCCTGTCCGACCAGACCGTGATGCTGTCCGAAAAGCTGGTCGAGGTCTCGCCCTTCGAACGCGGCAAGGTGTTCTACACGAACTCGGGGTCCGAGGCGAATGACACCATGGTCAAGATGCTGTGGTTCCTGCACGCTTCCGAAGGCAACCCGCAGCGCCGCAAGATCCTGACCCGCTGGAACGCCTATCACGGCGTCACCGCGGTATCGGCCAGCATGACCGGCAAGCCCTATAACGAGGTCTTCGGCCTGCCGCTGCCCGGCTTCATCCACCTGACCTGCCCGCATTACTGGCGTTATGGCGCAGAAGGCGAGACCGAGGAGCAGTTCACCCAGAGGCTGGCGCAGGAACTGGAAGACACGATCCAGCGGGAAGGCCCCGACACCATCGCGGGCTTCTTTGCCGAACCCGTGCAGGGCGCGGGGGGCGTGATCCCGCCGTCGGCAGGCTATTTCCAGGCGGTGCTGCCGATCCTGAAGAAATACGGCATTCCGATGATCTCGGACGAGGTCATCACGGGCTTCGGGCGCACCGGCAACACCTGGGGCTGCCAGACCTACGGTTTCATGCCCGACGCGATCATTTCGTCCAAGAACCTGACCGCCGGGCTGTTCCCGATGGGCGCGGTGATCCTGGGGCCGGACCTGACCGACCGGCTGCAGGCGGCCATCGACCGGATCGAGGAATTCCCGCATGGCTTCACCGCGTCCGGCCACCCGGTCGGCTGCGCCATCGCGCTGAAGGCCATCGACGTGGTGATGAACGAAGGGCTGGCGGACAATGTGAAACGCCTTGCCCCCCGGCTGGAGGCGGGCCTGCGCGCCATCATGGAGCGCAGCGACCATATCGGCGAATTGCGCGGCGTGGGCTTCATGTGGGCGCTTGAGGCGGTGCGCGACAAGGCCACGAAAACGCCCTTCGATGCGCATCTGTCGGTCAGCGAACGCATCGCCAACGCCTGCACCGACCTTGGCCTGATCTGCCGCCCGCTGGGCCAGTCCATCGTGCTCTGCCCGCCCTTCATCCTGACCGAGGCGCAGATGGACGAGATCTTCGACAAGCTGGAACGGGCGCTGAAGACGGTCTTTGCCGAGGTGGCATAGGCCGAAAGGCGGCGCCCGTGACCAGGCATTATGCCGTGCTGATGCTGGCGATCGTGGCCGAGGTGATCGCCACGACCGCCCTGGCCCGATCCGCCAGCTTCACGAAGCCTGTGCCCGGCGTCATTGCCGTGCTGGGCTATGTGGTGGCGTTCTGGCTCTTGTCCTTTTCCATGCGCGTGTTCCCGACCGGCATCGTCTATGCGATCTGGTCGGGCATGGGCATCGTGCTGATCTCGGCGGTGGCCTGGATCTGGTATCGGGAAGCCCTGGACGGACCCGCGATCCTGGGCCTTGCGCTTATCCTGGCGGGGGTCGTCGTCATCAACGTCTTTTCCAAGACCATGACGCATTGAGCGTCCCGGTCGCGACGGTTGGGGCGGATCGGCATTCAGCAGCTACAGAAGCGGTGCGGTCCGCTTCCATGACCGGGCGGGACCAGGAAACCCATGCGTTTCCCCGCCCGCGTGATCGGGTGCCATCAGAGACATATCAACCGCACGACCCCGAGAGGCCAGCGCCCGACCCCAGGGGGGGCGTGAAGCGCCCGCTTGGGGGCGGGGCGGGCGCTGGCCGGGCCTTTGAGGCCCGGCGGTGTTGCTGGATATGGCATCGCGCGGCGAAGGCGATGGCCTTCGCCAGATCAAGGGCGACGCAGGGACGAATGCCGATCCCCCCTAGCGCCGCGCCAGCTTGCGTTCGATATAGTCGCGCAATTCCTCGATCTCGGTGCGGCTTTCGCGCAGGCCGTCCATGGCGGATGCCAGTTCCGCCTCGGCCGCCGCAAGGCGGGCCGACAGATCCCCCTCCCGGTCCTGCCCTGCGGCAAGGGCTGCGTCGCGCTGGTGTTCGGCCTCGCGCAGCCTGCGTTCCAGGTCGCGCAGGTCGGCGGGGCTGGGGCGGGTCAGCCGCCCGATCAGCCAGCTTGCGAACCAGCCCAGCACGAAGGCGCCGAACAGGACAAGCGCGGTGGCAGTGATGAATTCGGTGCGATC
Source organism: Paracoccus sp. SSK6 (assembly GCF_039770665.1). Classification (NCBI taxonomy): domain Bacteria; kingdom Pseudomonadati; phylum Pseudomonadota; class Alphaproteobacteria; order Rhodobacterales; family Paracoccaceae; genus Paracoccus; species Paracoccus sp. SSK6. Next base: position 128,239 of record NZ_JBDPNJ010000001.1, read on the forward strand.
CATGCGGGTCCGGTCAGTTAGGGCGGTTCATTCGCCGGGCCGGGGCGAGGGGCGCGGCGTGTCGGGCGTGGGCGTCTGCACGGGCAGCCTAAGGTTTTCCTCGCGCTCGTCCAGCGTCTGGAAAACCTCGCTGGCGCCGACGGTGGCGGGGGCCACCGGCCCGATGCTGGCCTGCGGCATGGCGGGGCCGAACATCTGCGGCTGCGGCAGGGGGGCATCCGGGCGGACGGGGCCGATCATCAGGACGGGATCTGGCTGAACGGGGCCGATCAGATCCTCGGCCGGGTGGTCGGGGGGCGCGGGCTCGGCGGTGACGCCCGACAGCGTCACCGGCGGGGGCAGGGGCGCGTTGCGCACCGGATAATCGGACAGCAGCCGGAACTCGATGCGGCGGTTTTCCTCGCGTCCTTCCTCGGTCTCGTTGCTGGCGATGGGCTGGCTTTCGCCGTAACCGCGCGCGGTCATGTTGGTCACGTCGATGCCCGCATCCGCCATGGCGGCGACCAGGGCCTGCGCCCGGCCGCGCGACAGGTCGGCGTTGAAGCCTTCGGAGCCTTGGGCATCCGTATGCCCGCCCGCCTCAAGCCGGAAATCGGCGCATTCGGCCATGATGCCGGCCAGCCGCTCCAGCGTGGGCGCGGGATCGCCTGCGATGGCGGCCTTCGACGGCTCGAACCCGATCTCTGCTTCAGACATGACGATGTTCAGCTGGCGCACGCATTCGGGCCCGTCGGGAAGGTTCAGCGTCGGATCCAGCCGGCGGTCGTACCGGATCGCAAATTCGTAGGCCGCGCCCGGCCCCAGGCGTTCGGCCAGCCGCGCCGCCGCAGCCTCGGGCGCCGCCGGATCGCCCGAGGTGCCGGTGATTCGGATCAGGTCGGGCGTGACCCGCAGGCTGCCCGATTGCAGGGTGTTCAGCGCCTCGAGCGCGCCGATGACCCGCACCGTCCAGCCGCTTGGGACCGAAGGGTCGTTCACCAGATCCGCCTGCACCGCCGGAAAGCGCGCGCGGGCCACGCTGTCCACGGTTTCCCGCATCCGGTCGTCGCTGATGCGCCCCTTCATGTCCAGCATCTGGGTCTCCGACAGCGTGGCCGTGAATTCGGCGGGGCCTTGCAAGGTGCTGTCGGGGGCGGTTTCCAGCTCGGATTGCAGCGAAAACACCGGGGGCAGGGACTGCTGCAAGGCGGCGACCGCGCTGTCGAAGGCGGCTTTTTCGACCGTGGGCGGCGCCGTCAGGGACACATCGGCATCCGACAGCGTGACCGCGCCCTGGCCCAAGGCGCCCACCGCGTCGATCGCGGCAGCCGCAGCATCGGCCCAGTCGGGCGAGGGGGCGCCAAGCCCCAGCGTGCAGGCCGGGACATCCCTCACCCCTGCCTTCATCGCGGCGGCGGCGATGCGGTCGCGGCCTTCGGGGGTATCGGCGGCGCAGGATTCGAAGCGGGCGCCCCTGTCGTCGATGACGAAGCGCAGCGTGAAGGGCGCGACGACCGGGCGCGGGGCCGAGATGTCGGCGACCAAATCCACCCCGGCGGGCAGGGCCTTGCGCAAGGCGGCCTCAAGCCGTCCCTTTTCCTCGCGGCTGTCGGTGAGGGCGGCAATCGTGACGCGCCCCGGCTGGACCGAGATCTTGGCCCGCGGCGCCATCTGCGCGGCGCGCAGCCCGTATTGGATGGCCGCGTCCCAGTTGTCGGGCACGGCATAGTCGGCGGTTTCCAGAAGATCGGTCACGGCGGGCGCGGCGGTGTCAGACCGCAGGCTGCGCACCAGCCTTGCCCGGTCGGTCGAGGCGGGAACCAGCCCGATCAGCGAAATGCCCTGATCGTTGCGCAGCAGTTCGACCTTGAAGTCGGGCGGCGGGCGTTCCGCGACCGAGGCCAGGGTCATCCCGTCCACCACGCGCGACGGATCGACCACCGTGCCCGCCTGGGTCACGGCGCGGAAGCGGTCGATCTCGGTGGGCGCGGTGCCGGTCAGACGGACCTGCAGCCCGTCGGTCGCGACCCGGACCCAGTCCTGCCCTGACGCCTGCAGCGCCTGTTCCACGTCCTGGCGCGACTGCTGTTCGATATAGCTGGCCGCCCGGTCGGCGCCCAGCCAGCACAGCCCGCCCGCAGCGGACAGGACAAGAAGCGTGGCGATGGACGAGGCAAGCCGCCTGCGGGGCATGGGCCATGACCTTGGGCTGTTTCCGTGGCCCCGGATCTAGCGGCGGGGGGCGCTTCGCGCAATCAGACCAGACCGGCCAAGGCAAGAAACAGCGCAAGGATCAGCCCGGCATCGCGGTTCGACCGGAACAGGCGCAGGCAGACAGCGCCTTGTTCCGGCTGGAAATTCCGCAACTGCCAGGCCAGATGCGCCGCGAAACCGGCAAGCCCTGCATAACCCATCAACAGATTGCGACCCGACAGGAAAATGGCGACTGCCAGCAGCAGAACCGCCAGCACCGCAAAGCCCGCCAGGATGCGCGGACTGTTTTCGCCGAACAGCCGGGCGGTGGATTTCACGCCGATCAGGGCGTCGTCCTCGACATCCTGGTGGGCATAGATGGTGTCGTAGAAGATCGTCCAGGCGATGCCTGCGAACCAGGCCACCACCGGCGCCGCGTCCAGCCGCCCCATATGCGCGGCATAGGCCAGCATCACGCCCCAGTTGAAGGCAAGGCCCAGGAAGACCTGCGGCCACCAGGTGAAGCGCTTGGCAAAGGGATAGATCGCCACAAGCGCCAGCGAGGCCACGCCCATCCAGATCGCCGCCCGGTCCAGCGTCAGCAGGATCACGAAGCCCACCAGGCATTGCGCCACCAGCCACAGGTAAGCCCCGCGCAGCGTCACCTGGCCGCTGGGCAGGGGCCGCGACCGGGTGCGGGCCACCTTGTCGTCGATGTCGCGGTCGGTGATGTCGTTCCAGGTGCAACCCGCCCCGCGCATCACGCAGGCGCCGATGCCGCAGGCGATGGCGATCCACAGGTCCGCCCATCGGGGACCGTCGGCCATCATGGCAAGCCCGATCCCCCACCAGCAGGGCAGCAGCAGAAGCCAAGTGCCGATGGGCCGGTCAGCGCGGGAGAGCCGCAGCCATGGCCTCCAGGCCGGGGGCGCGATGGTGTCCACCCAGTTGCCCTTCGGCGCGTCAACGACGGCATCTGGTCTTTCCGTCCGGCTTTGCATAGCGTCTGGCCCCATGGCAAGGATCAGGCTTTTCATAGATCACCCGCTGGCGCCGGGACAACCCGTCCCGCTGGACGCGGACCAGGCGCATTACCTGTCGGGCGTCATGCGCCTGCCGCCGGGCGCCGTGATCGAGGTCTTCAATGGCCGCGACGGCGCCTGGGCCGCGCGTGTCGCAAGCGTGACCAAGCGCGGCGGATCGCTGGACGTGCTGGAGCAGACCGCGCCGCAGCGGAATCCGCCCGACCTGTGGCTGGTCTTCGCGCCCATCAAGAAGGCGCGGACCGACTTCATCGTCGAAAAGGCGGCCGAGATGGGGGCCGCGCACATCCTGCCCGTGCAGACCGATCACACCAATTCCGAACGCATCCGCCAGGACCGCCTGCAGGCCCATGCCACCGAGGCGGCCGAACAATGCGGCGGCACCTTTGTCCCCCCGGTTGACGATCTGGTCCCCTTGTCGCGCCTGCTGGACGGCTGGGACGCCTCCCGCCGCATCCTCTGGGCGGACGAGGCGATGGCGGGGCCGGCAGAAACGCTGGCAGGCCTGCCGCGCGGGTCATGGGCCATCCTGATCGGCCCCGAGGGGGGCTTTTCGGAGGCCGAACGCGCCCGGCTGTCGGCCCTTCCCTTCGTGAGTCGCATCAGCCTGGGGCCACGGATCCTGCGCGCCGACACGGCTGCCGTTGCGGCACTTGCGCTGTGGCAGGCGGCTGTGGGGGATTGGCGCTGAAGCGATTCTGCAATGCGGCATTCCAGGGCCGGAAAACGACACTTTGGCCTTGTTAACCTAGGGGAAACCTGCATTTGCTGCATAGCGGCATTGCCGGGCCCGCAGCTACTCTTTTTTGACTGCTCAATCTATATCCTGCTGCATGAAGCGATTGCCCGATGGTCGGGCACTTCTGAAACAGGTGATGAAAATGTCGACGATGGAACTGAACCGCAGTGCTGCTGCTGGGGGCGTTGGCAATGTCGTTGCGAACTTCTTCTCGATGCTGTCCACGTGGAACGATGCCCGCGTGACCCGTCGGGAACTGAGCCGCCTGTCGGATCGCGAGCTGGACGATATCGGTCTGTGCCGCGGCGACATCGAGCGGATCGCGCGCGGCTTCTAAGCCATAGCCATCCCTTCAAGACGAACGAACCCCCAATGCGGATGCAGAGGGGGTTTTTTCTTGGGCGGCTAGTGCCTGTTGACGGTGCGGAAACCGGCGCTGCGGGCGGCATCGGTGAAGGCCTTGCGCGCCGATCCGACCGGGGTCATGCAATGGGCGGCGGCGTCCAGCATCTGCGCGGCATGGCGGCGCTGCACGTCATCGACCGGCCATTTGCGTTGCAGCCAATATGCTGCGGTTTCAAGGGTGGTAAAGGTTTTCACCTCGCCATCTGGAGCGATGACGAAAGACAGGGGCTTGCCCCAGTTGATCTCTATCAAAACGGTTCTTTCATGGGGATTGTCCGATCCCGCGCGATTGCGTCCTGGGATCGGGAGGGGATGGCGGCCGGTGCCGCCATCCGGTTTTCATGGCAATGGCGGGTCACACCATTGCCGCATCAAGGGGCAGCTTATGCCAGCGCGACGTTGGTCGCCGATTCGCGGCCGTCGCGGCCCTTTTCGACGTCGAAGGTGATCGCCTGGCCGTCACGGATGTCGCGGATGCCCGCGCGCTCCAGGGCCGAGATGTGAAGGAACACGTCCTTCGAGCCATGCTCGGGCTGGATGAAGCCGAAGCCTTTGGTGGCGTTGAACCATTTCACGGTGCCGTTGGCCATCGTGATGTCTCCTGTTTTGGGTCTGCCATCCGCGACATGCGATGGCCCGGCTTGGTGTCGTCGAAGGAACATCTGAAGCCGAAAGGAGACAGAAGGTCGAAAGAAGAACGTAGCCAGCCCTACATAGCGAATCGCGACCGCTTTTTCAAGCTTGGCCTGCGACGGTCATTTCCGGCGCTGCAGGGTCAGCGCGGACCATTCCGCCAGATCGTCGCGCCGGTCCAGCGCAAAGCCCGCGTCCTGATAGACCGCGACCACCTCTTCCGCCTGCGTGGTCAGGATGCCGGACAGGATGATCCTGCCGCCGGGCGCGACCATTGTGGCCATCTGCGGCGCCAGGTCGATCAGTGGCTGCTTGAGGATATTGGCCAGCACCAGGTCATAGGGCGCGTTGTCCTCCAGCATCTGATGACCGAAGCCTGCGGCCTCGATGCAGACGACCCGGCCGTCCAGGCCGTTGGCGATCACGTTGGCCGCCGCCGTATCGACCGCCACCGCGTCGATGTCGCTGGCCAGCACCGTCACCGGCCACAGCCGTGCCGCCGCCATCGCCAGCACGGCGGTGCCGCAGCCGATATCGACGATGCGGTGCGGCTGGAAGCCCTGGGTTGCCAGCCGGTCCAGCGCCTCGAGACAGCCCTTGGTGGTGTTGTGATGCCCCGTGCCGAAGGCCATCGCGGCCTCGATGCACAGCGCCTCGACGCCTTCGGGGATCGTGTCGGCATCGTGGCTGCCGTGGACATAGAAACGGCCCGCGCGCACGGGGGTCAGCTCGCGCTTCACATGGGCGACCCAATCGACATCCGGCACTTCGGAAATGGCGAAGGGATTGGCGCCGTAGGCGGCGGCCAGCAGGGCCAGGGCGATCTCGTCGGGGCTTTCCGTGAAATAGGCGCCGACTTCCCAGCGGTTCGAGCCGTCCTCGATCTCGAAGACGCCGGTGCCGACGGGTTCGGGCTCCAGCCCCTCGCAGGCCTCGGCCAGGGCTTCGGCGGCCTCGCGGCCTTGGACGTGGGTCAGCGCGGAATAGGTGGTCATCAGATCGGATCCGGGTTGGGCATGGACGCCTCTATCCCCGTGCCTTTCAACCCGCAATAACCGTCGGGGTTCTTTTCCAAATACTGCTGGTGTGCGTCATGCGCGGGCCAGAAGGGCGCGGGGCCGATGATCTGCGTGGTGATCTTGCCAAAACCGCCCACGGCCAAGCGGTTGTCATAGTCGATCTTCGACGCCTCGGCGGCGGCGCGCTGGCTGTCGGTGAAGGTCATGATGAGGCTGCGATACTGGGTGCCCACATCGTTTCCCTGCCGGTCGCCCTGGGTCGGGTCGTGGTTTTCCCAGAACAGTTGCAGCAGGTGGTCATAGCTGATCTTGGAGCTGTCATAGACGATGCGCACGACCTCGGCATGTCCCGTGGACCCGGTCTTCACCTGGTCATAGGTCGGATTCTCGACCGTGCCGCCCGCAAAGCCCACCTGCGTCAGCCAGACGCCGTTCTGCTTCCAGAACAGCCGTTCGACGCCCCAGTAGCAGCCCATGCCGAAGACCGCCTGGTCGAAGCCCTGCGGGACGGGCGCGTCCATCGGCCGGTTGAAGATCGCATGTGTGGTCATGGTGATATCCTTCTGATCCTGCGCGTTAAACGCGGCAGGGCGGGGCGGGGTTCGACCCTAGCCACGGGGATGCGCGGCCTGATAGACGGCCATCAGATGCGCGTCATCGACGCCGGTATAGACCTGCGTGGTCGAAAGGCTGGCATGGCCCAGAAGTTCCTGGATGGTGCGCAGGTCGCCGCCTGCGGCCAGCAGATGCGTGGCAAAGGAATGGCGCAGCGCATGGGGCGTGGCTGTCGGCGGCAGGCCAAGCGCCGCGCGGGCGTTGCGCATCGCCCCGTCCACGATTCCGGGCGACAGCCGCCCGCCCCGCACGCCGCGAAACAGCGGCTGGTCGGGGGCCAGCGGCCAGGGGCATTGGCGCAGGTAGTCGGCCACCGCGTCGCGCGCCACGGGCAGCACGGGAACCTGCCGCTGCCGTCCGCCCTTGCCGGTGATGAGGAGGCTGTCGCGGAACGGCCAATCGGAGCCGTTCAGGTTCAGCGCCTCGGAGATGCGCAGCCCGCAGCCCCACAGCATGGTCATCACCGCCGTGTCGCGGGCGGCGACCCAGGGGGTATCATGGCCCACCGCCACCATGTCCAGCGTGTCGCGCGCCTGATCGGGGGTTAGCGGGCGGGGCAGGGAGCGGGTATATTTCGGGCTGCGCGTGGACAGGGCGGCAGAGAGATCATGGCCTTCGCGGTCCGAGATCCAGCGCAGGAAGCTGCGCACCGCCGATTGCCGCCGCGCCAGCGACCGCGCGCCCAGGCCCCGCGCGCGTTCGGACGCGGCAAAGGCGCGCATGTCGGTCTGGCGCAGTTGGGCCAGCGATTTCGGCGTGGCGGGTTGGCCGTGATGGCCGCCCAGGAAGGCCAGAAAGGCCAGCAGGTCGGCGCGATAGGCGGTGATGGTGTGATCGGAACGGTCACGGGTCGCGGCCTCGACCTCCAGCCAACGGGACAGGGCGTCGGCCATGGCGGGGGCCAATGCCAGCGGCGCGGTCATCCGCGCAGCCGCGACAGCAGCACCAGCCGGAAGACTTGGGCGAAGAACCGCAAAAGGTCGGTGCCGTGCGCGGGCATGAAGCGGGCCTTGTCGGCGCTGCCCATCAACAGCATGGCGCGCGGGCGCCGCGCGCCCAGGTCGATGGGCAGCAGCGCCTCGGATGCGACGGCCCGGCCATGCATGATCTGCGTGATGGGTGATGCCGGGCGCAGCACGATGTCGTCGCCGCGCGGTGTGCGCCGCCCCGCCGCGATGATCCGGCCGATGGCGCCTTCGGGAACCACCACCGCATCCTCGGGCAGGCCGGGGATGGCGGGGTCGGGCTCGACCACCAGCCGCAGCGTCTCGATCCGCAACAGCGGCGCGATGTCCGATTGCAGGCTGTCCACCAGTTCCGTCAGATCGGAGGATTCCAGCAGCCCGATCACCGCGCGATGGATCACCGCCGTGCCCGACTGGTTGTCGAAGGCCGCGGCGATCACGCTTTCATGCTGATGTTCTAGCCGGTCAAGCCGGGTTTCCAGCGCCTCCATGGCGCGGCCGCGGATGTCGATGACGTTGTCGCCCACCTCGGCCTCTCGCGCGGCGACAAGGGCGCGCATCAGGTCGCGGTCGGCCAGGATGACGCCGGGATCGGCCAGAAGCTTGTCGCGTGTCTCGGGGTCAAGCCCCGCCTGTGCTTCCGCCGTCATCCCTGTCCCCTTGCCTTATCCGCCGATCTTCTGACCGGTCTTGGCCCAGTCGGCATTGAACTGTTCCAGACCCTTGTCCGTCAAGACATGCTTCGCCATCGACTTGATGACGGCGGGGGGCGCGGTGATCACGTCGGCGCCGATCTTGGCCACCTCGACGATGTGGTTCACCGACCGGATGGAGGCCGCGAGGATCTGGGTTTCATAGCCATAGTTGTCATAGATCTCGCGGATGTCGGCGATCAGGTCCACGCCGTCCAGGCCGATGTCGTCCAGCCGCCCGATGAAGGGGCTGATGAAGGTGGCGCCCGCCTTGGCGGCCAGGATCGCCTGGGCCGCGGTGAAGCACAGCGTCACGTTGACCATGTGGCCTTCGTCGGCAAAGGTCCGGCAGGCCTTCAGCCCGTCCCAGGTCAGCGGCACCTTGATGGCGATATTGGGCGCGATCTGCGCCAGGTGGCGGCCTTCGCGGATCATGTCCTCGGCCTTGTCGGCGACCACTTCGGCGCTGACGGGACCATCGATCATCTCCGCGATCTCGCGGGTGACCTCCTCGATATTGCGGCCGGCTTTCAGGATCAGCGACGGGTTGGTGGTCACGCCATCGACCATGCCCAGGTCGTTCAGTTCGCGGATGGCGTCCACATCGGCGGTATCAAGGAAGAATTTCATGGCGAGGCTCCCGTAAGGTTCGGGCGGGGTGATAGCGCAAAAGCCCGTCCGCCGGAAGGGCGGGCTTGCAACAAGGGCGGCGGAGGTTTTTATCAGGGGCGATGAAAACCCTTCCCGCCTTTTACCCCGCACGCGCCCGGATCGCCGTCCTGACGGTGGAGCCGGTGGGCGTGCTGGACTATCTGGCGCCCGAAGGCGGCGTGGCGCAGGGCCAACTGGTTCTGGTGCCGCTGGGGCCGCGCCGGGTCGTGGGCCTGGTCATGGGCGAAGGCGTGGGCGATTTCGACCTTGCCAAGCTGCGCCCCGTCGCGCGCGTGCTGGATGCCGAGCCCTTTGATGCGCGGTTCCTGGAGTTCCTGACGCGGGCCGCCGATTACACCCTGACGCCGCTGCCGCTGATGCTGCGCATGGCGACGCGGGCGCCCGACCTGGATCAGCCGCCCGCCGCGCGCCGCGTGATCGTGCCGGGCGGCGTTCCCCCGTCGCGCATGACCGAGGCGCGGGAACGCGTGATGCAGGTGCTGGCCGATCATGGCGGGGCAAGCTTCGCGCCGTCCGAACTGGCGCAGCTTGCGGGGGTCGGCACGGCGGTGGTCAAGGGTCTGGTTGCGGCGGGCACGCTGGCCGAGATCCAGGCGCCGCGCGACTTGCCTTATCCCCGGCTGGACGCCTCGCGCCCCGGCAAGCCGCTGGATACGGAACAGCAGGCGGCGGCGGATGCCCTGCGCGAGGCCGTCCGTTCGGGCGCATACGGCACCACCCTGCTGCGCGGCGTCACCGGGTCGGGCAAGACCGAGGTCTATCTGGAGGCCGTCGCCGAATGTCTGGCGCAGGGCCGTCAGGCGCTGGTCCTGCTGCCGGAAATCGCGCTCTCCGCCGAGTTTCTGGACCGGGTCGAGGCGCGGTTCGGCGCGCGTCCCGGCGAATGGCACAGCGGCATCACCCGCACGGAACGCCGCCGGTTGTGGCACATGGCCGGGCGCGGCGAGGTGGGCCTTGTCGTCGGCGCGCGGTCCGCGCTGTTCCTGCCCTTCCGCGACCTGGGCCTGATCGTCGTCGATGAGGAACACGATAGCAGCTACAAACAGGAGGACGTGGTCTATTACAGCGCCCGCGACATGGCGGTGCTGCGCGCATCCATCAACGGGGCGCAGGTGGTGCTGGCCTCGGCCACGCCCAGCCTGGAAAGCTGGGTGAACGCGGGCGTCGGGAAATACCGGCGGCTGGACTTGCGCTCGCGCTACGGCACGGCGGAACTGCCCGACATGGCCGCCATCGACCTGCGGGCCGAGGAGATGGCATCGGGGCGCTGGATTTCCCCCACGCTGGCGGGGGCGGTCGAATCGCGGCTGGCCAAGGGGGAACAGGCGCTGCTGTTCCTGAACCGGCGCGGCTATGCACCGGTGATGCTGTGCCGGGCCTGCGGCGAACAGATCGGCTGCCATCAATGCGACGCACGGATGGTCGAACACCGCTTCCAGAACCGCCTGGTCTGCCATCAATGCGGCGAGACGCGGCCCATCCCGCTCGCCTGCCCGTCCTGCAAGGTCGAGGGCAAGCTGGCCCCCATCGGCCCCGGCGTCGAACGCATCGCGGAAGAAGTCGCTGCCCGCTTTCCCGACGCCAAGGCCACGGTCCTGTCGTCCGACCTGTTCCATTCGGCCCGCGCGCTGAAGGACACCATCGCCGAGATCGCCGACGGGGACACCCAGATCATCATCGGCACGCAGATCGTGGCCAAGGGCCACAACTTCCCGCGCCTGACGCTGGTGGGGGTGATCGACGCCGACCTGGGCCTGCAGGGCGCCGACCTGCGCGCGGCGGAACGCAGCTTTCAACTGATGCGGCAGGTCGCGGGCCGGGCCGGGCGCCAAGGGGGCGCCGCGCCGGGAATGGCGATGCTGCAGACCCACCAGCCCGACCATCCGGTGATCCGCGCGATCCTCTCGGGCGAGGACGAGGCCTTCTGGAACGCCGAGGCCGCCGCCCGCCAAGCCAACGGGATGCCCCCCTTCGGGCGGCTGGCGGGGATCATCCTGTCCCATCCCGACCTAGGCATCGTCACCGATTTCGCCCGCCACCTGGCCGCCCATGCCGCGCCGCTGGAACAGGCGGGCGCGCAACTGTGGGGACCGGCCCCTGCGCCCATCGCCCGCATCCGGGGGCGGCACCGGATGCGGATGCTGATCCACGCGCCCCGCCAGGCGCCCATCCAGGCGGCGATCGCGGACTGGCTGGCGCCCCACAAGCCGCCCGCGAACCTGCGCCTGTCGGTGGACATCGACCCTCAAAGCTTCCTGTGAGCCCTTGGGTGGGGGTCAAGCAACCGGATGATTTTATGGAATTTTTCCTATCCTCGCCCGGCGAATCGAGTTTGGATTGCGCTGTTTGTCAGTTCGGAGGGTGAGATGCGCATGTCGATGTTTTCTGCCGCGATCATTCCCCTGCTCCTTGTTCTTGGTTCCGCCGCCGATGCCGAATGCAGCGGCGGATTGGGCCGTGGCTGGGCAAGCGGAAAGGGCAATGGCCAATACGAGATGCGCCTGGGCGAGCAGTCCTGCGTGATCGACCATCCCGCCTTCATCGACGATGCGAAGGGCACCCGCACGCCCGCGACCGAACTTGCGCTGACCCGCGCGCCCGCTGCCGGAAGGATCGGCGTTTCACCGCAGGGGATCGTCTATATGCCGCCCGCAGGCTTTGCCGGGCAGGACCGGTTCTGCATCCGCAACACGACGCCCCAGGTGCGCGGCAAGACCCTGTCCGGCTGCGTGACCGTGACGGTCAGATAGCATTACGCGGGCGGCCGGCACCCTTCTGCTGAATCGTGGGCCCTTGGCCGGGTTTGAGCCTCAGTTCCTCAGCACAATACACCTCCCGCCCAGCTGCTTGAAGCGGGCGCAGAAGCGGTTGGCCTCGGCCTTGCTGTCCCAGCCAACCTGCGCGGTATAGACGGCGCGCGGCATTCCCGTCAGGCGCTTGCGGACATAGCCCACCTGCTTGTCGCCCAGGATCGGGCGCAGGCTGCGGTTCAGGCGCGCGACCTGGCGGGATGCGCCCGACTGGCTGGGATGGCTGGCCACGATCACGCCCCAGGGGAAGACCTTGGGCTGGACCATGAATTCGCGCAAGCGGCGGTCGCCTGCCAGCTTTTCGCAGGCCGGGCGGAACGCCATGTCGGGATCCAGCGCCAGCTTCAGCTCGCTGTCCGGGGGCGGGTTGTCGCGCCAGCGCAGCGCCTCGAAGCCGGTGATGGCGGCGACATAGTCTTGGGTTTCATAGGGCAACCCCCCGTTCTGGCCGACAAAGCGGGCCGCGCGGTTCTCTCCGCCATTATAGGCGACGGCGGCCAGGCCGATATTGCCGAAGGTATCGGTCAGATAACGCAGATACCAGGCGGACTTGTGGATCGCCTGGGCGGGGTTGAACGGATCCTTCAGGTCGTAAAGTTCCGCCGTGCCGGGCATGAACTGGGCGATGCCAAGCGCGCCCACGGGGCTGATCGCGCCGGGTTCGAACCGGCTTTCCTTCCACAGCAGGCGGGCCAGGAAATTGGGATCCAGTCTGTGTTCACGGGCGCTTTCCTCGATCAGCATGCAGACATCGGCGACATAGTGATCCAGCCGGATGCAGCTGCGCCCGTCCTCCGTGCAGCGCACCTTGTCCGATTGCTGCGCGGGCGGGGCCGGCTCGGTTCCGGCGGCGGGCGCGGCATGAAGTGCCGGCGCCGCCATCAGCAGGGCAAGCGTCGGCCCGATCAGGCGGGTCAGGCTGCGGCGAAGGAACCGGGCAGGGAAGATCATCGCCGTGCAGAAATCATTCGGTCTCGGAGGGCTTGGACTTGCCCGCCCTGTCCTTATCCGCCCCGTCCTTATCCGCCTTGTCCTTGCCCGCCTTCTTGCCGGATTTGCCGGATGCCTTGCGCTCGGCTTTCCGGGCGGCCTTTTCGGCATCCTTGCGGGCGGCTTTCTCGGCCTGTTTGGCGGCCTTCTTTTCGGCCTTCCGGGCAGCCTTGCGCGCCTCCTTCTCGGCCTGCTTGGCGGCTTTGCGTTCCGCCTTGCGCGCGGCCTTGGCGTCTTCCGCGCCCAAGGCCGCAGGCGCCTGCGTCTGGGGCGCGGCTTCCACGACCGCAGGCTTGGGGGCGACCTTCGGTTTTGCGGCAGGCTTGGCTTCGGCCGTGTCGATGGGGGGCTTGGCACCGACCTTGGACACGCGGCGCGACCCGGTGCGCAGGTCGGCCTTGCGCGTTTCGGCCTTTTCGCGGCCCGCAGGCTTGCGCGCGGGCGAGGCCGGGGCGCGCTTGGCGGCTTTGGACGCCGCCGCAGGCTTGGCGACCGTCACCTCGGCCGGCTTGGGGGCCTCGGCCTGGGCGGCGGATTCGGGCTGAGAGGCTTGCTTGCGCTTGCGCCGTTCGGCCTGGGCGCGGCGCAGGGCGGTGGACAGCAGTTCCCTGGGGGACACCTGGCCATCCTCGCCCACCGGGGCCGCCTGGGCAATCGCCCCTTTCAGATCCGCGATCAGCCCCGACAGCGCCGCGTCGTCAAGCCCCTTCAGGGCCGCGCCGCGGCTGTTGCCGGTCAAGACCTGTTGTTCGTCCGTCAGCAGCTCCTGTTCGAGGCTGGTATAATTGGGCATCGCTGTTCCCTTGGGCCACGCGGCCTGATTTTTGCGGCGGATGTTGAAAGAGATTTTCTGGATTTGCAAATGGAAAGGCCCTGGCGCAAGCCAGGGCCAAATCCCGTGGTCCGGGGGCCACGCCTTATTGAACGGCGCTTTCCACGGGCGACATCGTCGTGACCGGAGCCGAGGCGGGGGTCGAGATCGTGGTCACCGCGTAAGGGTCCGTCACCTGCGACGGCACCGCCGCCATGGCGGTCTGCGCCTGGTTGGCGGGTTCAACATAGCCTTCGGGCGTCTCGATCATCGGCCCTTCATAGCGCAGGCTTTCGGCCTCGCTGCGGACATGGACCGTGGTGCCGGTGCTGACCTGGCCGAACAGGTCCATCACGTCCTGGTTGAACAGCCGGATGCAGCCCGCCGAGGTGGCCTTGCCGATCGAGGACGGGTCCATCGTGCCGTGGATGCGGTAATAGGTGTCGCGCCCGCCTTCATAAAGATACAGCGCCCGCGACCCCAGCGGGTTGTGCATCCCGCCGGACAGGCCGCCCGCGAACTGCGCATACAGATCGGGCTGCGTGCGGATCATGTTGTCGGTCGGGCGCCAGCTGGGCCAGGTCGCCTTGCGGGCAATCGTGGCGGTTCCGGCATAGCCCGTGCCCGCCCTGCCCACGGCCACGCCATAGCGCATCGCCTGGCCGCCCGGCTGGACGTGATACAGCACCCGCGCATAGGGATCGACGACGATCGTGCCCGGCGCCTCGGGGCCGTTATAGGCGACCTGCTGGCGCTGGTTGCGTTCGTTCAGGTAGGCGGCGCGGACCGCGGGGATCTGGATCGGCTCTCCGTTGGGGCCGGTATCCGTCCGGGCCTGGTAGGCTTCGGGCACCGTGGGGTTGGCCAGCGTGATCGGCTGGCTGCTTCCACATGCGGCAAGCCCCAGGGCAACCGCCGTGAACAGGGTAACGAGACGCATCTTCATCTTCCTTCATGGCATATACGGCAGCACGGGCATTCCCGACGCCGGCAGCGTGTACATTTCGTCTTGATCGCCCCCGATGGCAGGTCAGGGGTGATTCGCGCAGAGTTTCATCAGCCCGTCACAGGCACGGGTCGTCAAGCCTCGCAGCCGGATCCGGGGGATACCTGACCCTGCGTTGTGGCGAAAGGGTGGCAGTCTGTTCAAGATTGGCTGACGCTGGAACAACTTGTCGTTTGTTTTGGTTTCACCGGCACAAGCATCACGCCATGCACGACCGCAGATTGCCCGCAGATTGCCTCATGCCGCCCGGCTGGTTAGGCTGCGCCCCAAAGCCAGAGCGACAGTTCCCGTGACCGATCAGACAGCATCCCGGCCCGCATCGCCTTCCGCCCTCGCCCCCTTCCGCTATCCCGATTTCCGGCTGCTGTGGGGGGCGACGCTGATCTCGAACTTCGGGGGGCTGGTGCAGGCGGTGGGCGCGGCCTGGCTGATGACGCAGCTGACCGACAGCGCCACGCTGATCGCGCTGGTGCAGGCGTCGAACACGTTGCCGATCATGCTGCTGGCGCTGGCCTCGGGTGCGCTGGCCGACATCTTCGACCGCAAGGCGATCCTGATGTTCGCGCAATGCTTCATGGCCGCCGTGTCGCTGGCCCTGGCCATCGTCGCCTGGCAGGGATGGCTGACGCCCTGGCTTCTGCTGGGTTTCACCTTCCTGATCGGGGCGGGGCAGGCGCTGTATAACCCGCCCTGGCAGGCCAGCATGGGCGATCTGGTGCCGCGCGCCGACCTGCCTGCGGCGGTGACGCTGAACTCGGTCGGCTTCAACCTGATGCGCAGCGTCGGCCCTGCGGCGGGCGGCTTCATCGTGGCGGCCTTCGGGGCGGCGGCGGCTTTCGCGGTCAATGCCGCCAGCTATGCGCCGCTGCTGGGCGCCTTGTTCCGCTGGCGTCCGAACATCGCCCCGCGCACCGCCCCGCCCGAGGAATTCCTGCCCGCCGTGGCCGCCGGGCTGCGCTATGTCTTCCTGTCGCCGAACCTGACGCGGGTGATCGGGCGCGGCGCGCTGTTCGGCTTTGCCGCCGTGTCCGTGCTGGCGCTGCTGCCGCTGGTCGCCAAGGCCCACCCCGAAGGCGGGTCGATGTTGTTCGGCGGGCTGCTGGGCTGCTACGGGATCGGCGCCATCGCGGGGGCCGCGCTGAACCCGCGCATCCGGGCGCGCTATGACAATGAAAACATCGTGCGCATGGCATTCGCCGGTTTCGCGCTGTCGGCGGTGGTGCTGGGACAGACGCAGAATGTCTGGCTGCACGCCCTGGCGCTGCTGCCCGCCGGGGCGTCCTGGGTGCTGGCCTTGTCGCTGTTCAACGTGACGGTGCAACTGTCCACGCCGCGCTGGGTCGTGGCCCGCGCCTTGGCGCTGTACCAGACGGCGACCTTCGGGGGCATGGCGGCGGGATCCTGGGTCTGGGGCGGCATCGCGGGATCGCATGGCGTGGGCGATGCCCTGACGGCGGCGGGTGGCGTGCTGCTGGCGGGCGCGGTCATCGGCCACTGGTTCCGCGCGCCCGATTTCGGCACCGCGGATCTGGACCCGGTCAACCGCTTCCGCGAGCCGGCGCTGCGGATCGATCTGCGCGGGCGCTCGGGTCCGATCATGGTCATGGTCGATTACCAGATCGCGCAGAAGGACGTGCCGGAATTCCTGCGCCTGATGCAGTTGCGCCGCAATGTCCGCCGCCGCGACGGGGCGCGGAACTGGGCGCTGCTGCGCGACCTGGAACATCCCGACCAATGGTCCGAAAGCTATCACATCGCCACCTGGGACGAATATGTGCGCCACAACCTGCGCCGCACGAAATCGGACGCGGAAATCACCGTGGCCCTGCGCGCCCTGCACCAGGGCGAGGGCGATCCCCTGGTCCACCGCATGATCGAGCGCGACAGCGTCGGCCCCGAGGATGACATGCCCCTGATCGGCAAGATCGACGTGTAAGGAGAGCGCATGACCACGGCCCTGTTCACCCATCCCGACGCGGGACGGCACATCACCCCGCCGGGCCACCCCGAGCAGGTGGCGCGATACGCGGCGGTGATCGAGGCGCTTGCCGATCTGGACCTTGACCGGCGGGAGGCGCCAAGGGCCGATGAGGCCGAGATCCTGCGCTGCCATCCGCAATCCTATCTGGACCGCATCCGTGCCGCGATCCCGGATGAAGGCTGGCAGATGCTGGACGCCGACACCCACCTGTCGCCCGGCAGCCTGGATGCCGCCCTGCGCGGGGTCGGCGGCGCGGTCGCCGCCGTCGATGCCGTGCTGGCCGGTGAGGTGGCGAATGCCTTTGTCGCCATGCGCCCGCCCGGCCATCATGCCGAACGGGAAAAGCCGATGGGCTTCTGCATCTTCGGCAATGCCGCCATCGCAGCGAAGCGCGCGCTGGATCATCACGGGCTGGACCGCGTGGCGGTGCTGGATTTCGACGTGCATCACGGCAACGGCACGCAGGATCTGCTGTGGGATGAGGCCCGCGCCTTCTTCGCATCGACCCACCAGATGCCGCTTTATCCCGGCACGGGCGCGGCATCCGAAAGGGGCGCGCATGGTCAGATGGTGAACGTGCCGCTACGCCCCGGATCGGACGGCGCGGCAGGGCAGGCGGCGTGGCGCGACATCCTGGCGCGTTGCCGCGATTTCACGCCGCAATTGGTGATCGTCTCGGCGGGATTCGACGCCCATGCCGCCGATCCGCTGGCGCAGCTTGAATGGGACGACGCCGATTTCACCGCCGTCACCCGGATGATCTGCGACAGGGCGGCGGATCTTTCGGCCCCGGTGGTATCCTGCCTGGAAGGTGGCTATGATCTCGACGCCCTGGGCCGGTCCGTCCGCGCCCATGTCCAAGTGCTGCTGGAGGCCGGAACATGAACGACATCGCGACCATGAGCTTCGAGGAGGCCATGAAGGAGCTTGAGGCCACGGTCGGCAAGCTGGAAACCGGCGATGCCAGCTTGGACGAATCGATCCGCCTCTACGAACGCGGCGCCGCCCTGCGCCTTCATTGCGAGAAACGCCTGCGCGAGGCCGAGGACCGGGTGGAAAAGATCACCCTCGCGGCCAATGGCCAGCCCACGGGAACGGAACCGGCCGAGGGGCTGTGATGCAGTCACGGCTGGACGGGGTCAAGGCGCAGGTCCAGGCCGCGCTTGACCGGGCGATTGGCGCGCTGCCGCCGGGTGAACTGCGCGACGCTATGGGTTATGCCTGCGCGGGCGGCAAGCGGATCCGCGCCTTTCTGGTCATGGAATCCGCGCGCCTGCATGGCGTGTCTGACGATGCAGCCCTGCCGGTCGCTGCGGCGGTCGAGGCGCTGCACGCCTATTCGCTGGTCCATGACGACCTGCCCGCGATGGACAATGACGACCTGCGGCGCGGCCTGCCGACCGTGCATGTGAAATGGTCCGAGGCCACCGCGATCCTGGCGGGCGATGCGCTGCAATCGCTGGCTTTCGGACTGCTGGCCGACCCTGCCATCGGCGATGCGGCAGCGCGCCGCCTGGTCGGGGCCTTCGCGCAGGCCGTGGGCGGGGCGGGAATGGTCTGTGGGCAAGCGCTGGACATCGCCGCCGAGACTGCCGCCATGCCGCTGACGCTGGACCAGATCACCCAGTTGCAAGGCGGCAAGACCGGCGCGCTGATCCGCTTTGCCGCCATGGCCGGGCCGCTGATCGCGGATGCCGATCCCGCGCCCTTGGCCGCCTATGCCGATGCCGTTGGCCTGGCCTTCCAGATCGCCGACGACATCCTGGACGTGACCGGCAACGAAGATGTGACCGGCAAGCGCGTGGGCAAGGATGCCTCGGCGGGCAAGGCCACATTCGTGTCCCTGCTGGGCCTCGACGGCGCGCGGGCCGAGGCCGCGCGGCTGGTCGCCGCCGCCGATGCCGCCCTGGAACCCTATGGCGAGGGTGCCGGAAACTTGCGCCACCTGGCGCGTTTCGTTATCGAACGCGACACTTGAACGCCCGCCCCCTGCCTGCACAAAGGGCCAGCCGATGACCGACCTGACCAAGACGCCGATTCTCGACCGGGTCAAGCTGCCCTCGGACCTGAAGACGCTCAGCGACCGGGAACTGCACCAGTTGGCCGACGAATTGCGGTCGGAAACGATCAGCGCGGTCAGCGTGACCGGCGGTCACTTGGGCGCGGGCCTGGGCGTCGTTGAACTGACCGTGGCGCTGCACGCGGTGTTCGACACGCCGCGCGACAAGATCATCTGGGACGTGGGCCACCAGTGCTATCCCCACAAGATCCTGACCGGGCGGCGCGACCGCATCCGCACGCTGCGGATGGGCGGCGGACTGGCGGGTTTCACCAAGCGGGCGGAAAGCCCCTATGACCCCTTCGGCGCGGGCCATTCCTCGACCTCGATTTCGGCGGCGCTCGGCTTTGCCGTGGCGCGCGATCTGGGCGGCGATCCCGGCGATGCCATCGCGGTGATCGGCGACGGCGCCATGAGCGCGGGCATGGCCTTCGAGGCGCTGAACAACGCGGGTCACCTGGGCAAGCGGCTGATCGTCATCCTGAACGACAACGAGATGTCCATCGCTCCGCCGGTGGGCGCGCTGTCGTCTTACCTGACCAGCCTCTATACACGCCGCCCGTTCCAGGATCTGAAGGCCGCCGCCAAGGGCGCCGTGGGCCTGCTGCCGCCGCCCTTCCAGGAAGGCGCGCGCCGGGCCAAGGAAATGCTGAAGGGCATGACCATCGGCGGCACGCTGTTCGAGGAACTGGGATTTTCCTATATCGGTCCCGTCGATGGCCACGACCTGGACCAGCTTCTGCCGCTGCTGCGCACGGTCAAGGATCGCGCCACCGGCCCGGTGCTGATCCATGCCGTCACGCGCAAGGGCAAGGGCTATGCGCCTGCGGAAAACGCGGCGGATCGCGGCCATGCGACGGGCAAGTTCGACATGGTGACGGGCATCCAGGCCAAGGCGAAATCCAACGCCCCCAGCTATACCGCCGTCTTCGCGCGTGCCCTGATCGACGAGGCGGTCCGTGACGACAGGATCGTCGGCATCACGGCGGCCATGCCGGACGGCACGGGGCTCAAGCAATTCGCCGAACGCTTCCCGCGCCGGACCTTCGACGTGGGGATTGCCGAACAGCACGCCGTGACTTTCGCGGCGGGGCTGGCGGCGGGGGGCATGAAGCCCTTCTGCGCGATCTATTCGACCTTTTTGCAGCGCGGCTATGACCAGGTGGTCCATGACGTGGCGGTGCAGAACCTGCCCGTGCGTTTCGCCATCGACCGCGCAGGCCTTGTGGGGCAGGACGGGCCGACCCATGCGGGGGCCTATGACATCGCCTTCCTGGCGAACCTGCCCGGCATGATCGTGATGGCCGCCGCCGACGAGGCGGAACTGATGCACATGGTCGCCACCGCCGCCGCCCATGACAGCGGCCCCATCGCCTTCCGCTTTCCGCGCGGCGAGGGCACCGGGGTCGAGATGCCCGAACGCGGGCAGGTGCTGGAAATCGGCAAGGGCCGCATGATCCGCGAAGGCAAGGGCGTCGCCATCCTGTCCTTCGGTACCCGCCTGTCCGAGGCGCTGAAGGCCTGCGAATCGCTGGGCGCGCGGGGGATCAACCCCACCGTGGCCGATGCGCGCTTTGCCAAGCCCCTGGATCGCGACCTGATCCTGCGGCTTGCCGCCAGCCACGATGCCCTCATCACGCTGGAGGAAGGCGCGGTCGGCGGCTTTGGCAGCCATGTCGCGCAATTGCTGGCGGATGAAGGGGTCTTCGATCACGGCCTGCGCTTCCGGTCCATGGTGCTGCCCGACCGCTTTGTCGATCACGACGCGCCCTTCGCCATGTATGACAGCTCGGCCCTGAATGCCGCCCATATCGAGGCGAAGGTGCTGGAGGTCATGGGAATCGCGCAACTGGCGGGCAAGTCCGCCTGATCCGCAGATTGGGGCTTGCACGGGCGGGCTGCCAAAAAAAGCGGCATACGACAGGATTTCTGCAGTGCAGCGAAAACTTTTCGCCCCAAGGCTGGCACCTTTGGGGCCTTGCGCGATTATGAGGGCGTGGGGCGTGTGAAGCCGCCCCATGTCTTCCGACCCGATGGACCCTCCGTCGGCCCGCCAGAGACACGCCCCCCTCCTCCCTGCGATGTCTCTGGCGGTGTCCGGAACGAAAAAGGCGCGGGAAAACCCGCGCCTTTGTGTCCTAGTGGACGGTCGCCTCGGGACGCGGACCTTCGCCCACGGCCCCCAGCTTGTGGCCTGCCTTGCCCACGCGGTTGCCGACGATCAGCCCGTCCTCGCCCGCGCTGACATGGACGGTCTGGCCGTCCAGAACCTCGCCCGACAGCAGCAGTTCGGCCAGCGGATCCTGCAGGGCGCGCTGGATCACGCGCTTCAGCGGACGCGCGCCGAAGACCGGGTCATAGCCCTGGTCTGCCAGCCATTTGCGCGCCGCATCGTCCAGATCCAGCGTGATCTTGCGTTGCGCAAGCCGCTGTTCCAGACGCCGCAACTGGATATCGACGATCCCGTCCATGTTCTGCCGCGACAGGCGGCGGAAGATGATGATCTCGTCCAGGCGGTTCAGGAATTCGGGCCGGAAATGCGCCCGGACCGCTTCCATCACCTGCTGGCGGGCATCGGTCGAATCGGATCCTTCCGGCAGATGCGACAGCGCCTGCGACCCCAGGTTCGAGGTCAGGATGATCAGCGTCTGCTTGAAGTCCACCGTCCGGCCCTGGCCGTCGGTCAACTGCCCGTCGTCCAGAACCTGCAGCAGCACGTTGAACACGTCCGGGTGGGCCTTCTCGACCTCGTCGAACAGGATCACTTGGTATGGACGCCGCCGCACGGCCTCGGTCAGGACGCCGCCCTCGTCATAGCCGACATAGCCCGGAGGGGCGCCGATCAGCCGCGCCACGGAATGCTTTTCCATGAACTCGGACATGTCGATGCGGACCATCGCGGAATCGTCGTCGAACATGTATTCGGCCAAGGCCTTGGTCAGTTCGGTCTTGCCGACGCCGGTCGGGCCCAGGAACAGGAACGACCCCAGGGGGCGGTTTTCATCGTTCAGGCCCGCGCGGGCGCGGCGGACGGCGTTCGACACGGCCACCACGGCTTCCTGCTGGCCGATGACGCGGGCGCCGATCTGCTCCTCCATCTTCAGCAGCTTTTCCCGCTCGCCTTCCAGCATCTTGCTGGTGGGGATGCCGGTCCAGCGTTCCACGACCTCGGCGATCTGCTCGGGGCGCACGGCTTCCTCGACCATCAGCCCGTCCGCGCCGCCGTTCTCGGCCTCGGCCAGCTTCTTCTCCAGACCGGGGATGATGCCATAGGACAGCTCCCCCGCGCGGGCCAGATTGCCCTCGCGCTTGGCCTGGTCCAGTTCGGCGCGCGCGCGGTCAAGCTGTTCCTTGAGGTTGCGCGATCCTTCCAGCTTGTCGCGTTCGGCCTGCCAGCGGGCGGTCATCTCGGCGCTGCGCTGCTGCAGGTCGGAGAGATCCTTTTCCAGCCGTTCCAGCCGGTCCTTGGACGCCGCGTCGTCTTCCTTCTTCAGCGCCTCGGCCTCGATCTGCATCTGCAGGATCTGGCGGTCGAGCTGGTCCAGCTCCTCGGGCTTGCTGTCCACTTCCATGCGCAGGCGCGAGGCCGCCTCATCGACAAGGTCGATGGCCTTGTCGGGCAGGAATCGGTCGGTGATGTAGCGATGGCTCAGCGTGGCCGCCGCCACCAGGGCGGCGTCGCTGATGCGGACGCCGTGGTGAAGCTCGTACTTCTCCTTGATGCCGCGCAGGATGCTGATGGTGTCCTCGACCGTCGGCTCCTCGATCATCACCGGCTGGAAGCGCCGGGCCAGGGCCGCATCCTTTTCGATATACTTGCGGTATTCGTCCAGCGTGGTGGCGCCCACGCAATGCAGCTCGCCCCGCGCCAGCGCAGGCTTGATGAGGTTCGCGGCATCCATCGCGCCATCGGTCTTGCCCGCGCCGACCAGCACGTGCAATTCGTCGATGAACAGGATGATCTCGCCCGCGGCGTTCTCGATTTCCTTCAGGATGGCCTTCAGCCGCTCCTCGAACTCGCCGCGATATTTCGCGCCTGCGATCAGGGCGCCCATGTCCAGCGCCATCAGCTTCTTGTCGCGCAGGGATTCGGGCACGTCACCGTTGACGATGCGCAGCGCGAGGCCTTCGGCAATCGCCGTCTTGCCCACGCCGGGTTCGCCGATCAGCACCGGGTTGTTCTTGGTGCGGCGCGACAGCACCTGCATGGCGCGGCGGATTTCCTCGTCCCGGCCGATGATGGGGTCGATCTTGCCCTGCTCGGCGGCCTCGGTCAGGTCGCGGGCATATTTCGACAGCGCCTCATAGCTGTCCTCCGCGCTTGCCGAATCGGCTGTGCGGCCCTTGCGGATGTCGTTGATGGCCGCGTTCAGGTTCTGCGCGGTCACACTGCCCGCCGACAGCGCGTCGCGGGCATTGGTGTTGACCATCGCTAGAGCCATCAGGATGCGTTCGGCGGGCACGAAGCTGTCGCCCGCCTTCTTGGCGACCTGCTCGGCCTCATCCAGCACGCGCACGAGGCTGGGATCGACATAGACCTGGTTGTTGCCGCCCTTCACCTTGGGCAGCTTGGCGACCGCCTGATCGACGGCCTCGCGCACGCGCCGGGCATCGCCGCCCGCGCGGGTGATCAGGTTCGACGACAGCCCCTGGTCGTCATCCATCAGCGCCTTGAGCAGATGTTCCGGGACGACCCGCTGGTTTTCCTCGCGGATCGCGATGGTCTGGGCGGCCTGCATGAAGCCGCGCGACCGTTCGGTGAACTTTTCCATGTTCATCGACAATAACTCCTTCCACTAGCCCCCGTGTCGCGGGCGCCCACAGGCACGCCCCGGTCCGGGTCTTCGATCATCATTTGGGGGCTTTGGCAGTGCTTTCAAGGCGTTTCATGTTGTGCCATAACGCCCCGATTTCAGTGAAAGGGCATGGGAATGGATGACAGGCTGATCGTGGCGCTGGATGTGCCGAATGCCCTGGCGGGGCTGGAGCTTGCCGGACGGCTGGGCGATGCCGTGGGCTTCTACAAGATCGGCCTGGGGATGCTGACCGGCGGCGGGCTGGCGCTTGCGCAGGAACTGAAGGGGGAACACGGCAAGCGCATCTTCCTGGACATGAAGCTGTTCGACATCGGCGCCACGGTCGAGGCCGCCGTGCGCGGGCTGGCGCAGTTCGACCTGGATTTCCTGACCGTGCATGGCGATCCGCATGTGGTCCGCGCCGCAAAGGAAGGGGTAGGGGGGTCGAACCTGAAGATCCTGGGCGTGACCGTCCTGACCTCGCTGGAGCGCGCGGATCTGGACGCGGGCATGATCCAGCCGGGCGATCTGCACGAGATCACCGTGGAGCGCGCAGCCCGCGCCTTTGACGCAGGCGCCGACGGCATCATCTGTTCCCCGCGCGAGGCGCAGGCGATCCGTGCCCTGCCAGGATCGCGGCTGATCGTGACGCCGGGCGTGCGCCCGTCCGGGGCGGCCCTGGGCGACCAGAAGCGGGTGGAAACCCCCGCCAGCGCCATCGCCGCCGGGGCCGATCACATCGTCGTCGGCCGCCCCATCTGGCAGGCCGCCGATCCGCGCGTCGCAGCCCAGGCCATCCTGGCCGAGATGCGCGGCTGATTGACCGCCCGCATCCCGCGCGCCAATCTGGCGTAAAGCGGGGGCGAGGATGGCGGACGAAAGCGGCATTTCGCAAAAGGCCCATAACGACCTGGTCCTGTCCTTCCTGGCGGTGCGGCGGGCCATCGGGGCGCTTGGCTTCTTCCTGCCGCTGGCCTTGCTGGCCTATGGCCTGGCTGTGGGCGAATTGCTGCCCAGCATCTCCTCGGCCTATTATTCGCCCATGCGAGAGGTGTTCGTGGGCACCCTGATCGCGCAGGCGGTGTTCCTGTGGAGCTATGAGGGCTTTCGCCCCGATGCGGGCGATCTGGTGACGGACAAGGGCACGGCGCGGGTGGCGGCGGTGGCGATCGCGCTTGTGGCCCTGCTGCCGACCAGTCCGGTCGAGAAGGTCGAAACCCCCGCCCTCGATCCGTCCTGCACGCTTCTGCAATGCCTTCTGGGCGAGAGCCTGTCCTCGACCGTGCATCTGGTGGCGGCGGGCGTGTTTTTCGGCGCGCTTGCGGTTTATTTCCTGGTGCTGTTCATCAAGGGCGAGGTGGATGGGCCGGAAAAGGATGCCTCGAACCGGATCTACCGGCTCTGCGGCTGGATCATCATTCTCTGCATCGCGCTGGTGGGGCTGCTGTTCGCGACCGATCTGGACCACAGGCTGGCCTGGCTGCGCCCGGTCTTCTGGCTGGAAACCATCGCCACCTTCGCCTTTGCGACAAGCTGGATGGTCAAGGGCGATGCCCTGCGCCCGCTGGTGCGCGGCGTGGCGGCGATGCGTTGAACGCGCATCACTCGTTGATGTCGCGGTCCCAGATGCGCTTCTCACCCTGGCTGGTCGGCCACAAGCGGCGGAACACCAGCCAGGCAACAGCGGACAGCAGCGCCGTCACGACAAGCGTGACCGGCAGCCCTGCTGACCACAGCCCCGCAAGCATCAGCACACCCATCAGCCCGACCGAGGCCGCAAGCCCCATGAAGGCCCAGCCGGGCACCAGAAGCTCGATCCCCGCCAGCACGAACGCGGCGATCAGCCACCACCAGCCGTTCACGACGACCGCCCGCGCAGCAGGCCGAAGGCATCGGTAAAGGCATCCAGCGCGGCGGCGGGCACCAGCACCACCTGCTTGCCATCGCCGCGGCCGATCTCGGCCAGGGCCTCGACCTGCTTCAACGCGACCTGATACTGCGCGGCCTCCAGCCCGTTTTTGGAAATCGCCTCCGCTATGGAGGCGGTGGCATAGGCCTCGGCATCGGCCAGGACGCGCTTGGCCTTGGCAAGCTGCTCGGCGGCGTAAAGTTCGCCATCGGCGGCCAGTTCGACGGCGCGGCGCTTGCCCTCAGCCTCGGTCACCTGGGCGCGGCGGGCGCGTTCGGCGTTCAGCTGTTGC
Organism: Paracoccus sp. SSK6; assembly: GCF_039770665.1. NCBI lineage: Bacteria > Pseudomonadati > Pseudomonadota > Alphaproteobacteria > Rhodobacterales > Paracoccaceae > Paracoccus > Paracoccus sp. SSK6. The sequence continues at coordinate 153,848 of NZ_JBDPNJ010000001.1, forward strand.
AGCATGGCGGCGCGGGTGGCCTGGTCCAGGTTCACGTCCAGAATCTCGGCCCGCGTGACCTCGATCCCCCAGTCATCGACCACATTGGCCAGCGATTCGCGGATGCGGGTGATCAGTTGGGCGCGGTTCGACTGGACCTGGTCCAGCTCCATCGTGCCGATTTCCGACCGCACGATCCCGGCGACGGTGGTGGCGATGGCCGCGTCGATATCGCGGATGCGGTAAACGGTCTTTTCCGGTTCGATGATGCGATAGAAGACGCTGGTTTCCACCTGCACCAGCACGTTGTCGGCGGTGATGGCGTCCTGGCTTTTGGTCGGCAACTGCCGTTCCAGAACCGAGATGCGATGCGCCACCCGGTCCAGGAAGGGCACGGTGAAGTTGATCCCCGGCCCCAGCACGGAATGCAGGCGGCCAAAGCGTTCGACCACGTATTTCTCGGACTGCGGCACGATCCTCACGGCCGAGGTGACGGCCATCAGGATCAGCACCGCCAGGACGATCAGGGCAAGGTTCTGGCCGATCAGGCCGGGCAGGTCGTCAATCGTCATCCCCTTATTGCGCCGCGATCCCGGCATTGGCCTGGCCATCGGCATCCAGCATGGCCAGCTTGCGAATCACCGAACCGAACCGGGCGGAGAAATCGTCGAAGCCCGCATGGGGCGTGATGGTCCTTTCATTCATATACAGCGAACGGTCGATCTCCAGTTGCACCACATGGATGTTCTGGCAGGGCCGCCCATAGGCCGAACAGATATAGGCCCCGGCGAAGGGCGAATTGCGGCGGATGCGCCAGCCCTCGGCCTCGACGGCGGCGACGATGGCGTCGGACACGCGGGCCGCGGCGGACAACCCGTGGCGGTTGCCCAGCACCATGTCGGGACGGGGCCCGTGCAGGTGGTTCAGCGCGTCATGGGGCATGGAATGCATGTCGATCAGGATCGCCTGGCCGAATCGCGTCCGCGCCTCGGCGATCAGGGCTGACAGCGCCTGGTGATAGGGCCGCCAATAGGCGTTGATGCGGCGCTCGGCCTCGGCCCGCTCGATCGGGCGTTCCAGGATCGCGCGGCCTTGAGAGACGACGCGCGGGATGACGCCAAGGCCCGCCAGGGTCCGCTGGTTCAGCGGATGGCGCGGGACACCGCGCACGATCAGCGGGTCGATCTCGTCCGGGGCGCGGTTCAGGTCCACGATGGCGCGCGGCACCTGCGCGCGAATCGTTACGGCGCCAAGCGCCGGGGCGCCCGCGATCAGGCGGTCCACGAAGGCATCTTCCGACGACCGCAGCGTTTCCGGGGGCAGCTTCGTGCCCTCCAGGAACCAGTCGGGATAGGTGCAACCCGAATGCGGCGATCCGAAAATGACGCCGCTGACCCAGTGGGCGGGCCTTTCGATCAGGACGGGAAGGTCGGATTCGGTCAAGTCAGACCCCGGCGGGCGGTTTTCCTTGTTCCCATATAAGCGCCAATTTTCTTGCTGCGATAGGGCTTGAAACCCCCGAGGCCCCCCTATATAGACACGCGGACCAAAGGCGGTTCGGGACATGTCGGAAGACGTGGACGGGATCACCCAAGGACGGGCGGTTAGCTCAGCGGTAGAGCACTACGTTGACATCGTAGTGGCCACTGGTTCGATCCCAGTACCGCCCACCATTGTTTTCGCCGCCCCCGGCCGGACAGTCGGGGGCATTTCGTTTTCCTGCGGCTGCGAGCCGCGTGATGGAGACAGACCGATGAAGGTTCGCAACTCGCTCCGCTCGCTGAAAAGCCGGCACCGCGACTGCCAGATCGTGCGCCGCAAGGGCCGCATCTATGTGATCAACAAGACCAACCGCCGCTTCAAGGCCCGCCAGGGCTGATCCGGCGCGATCACTGCGAAGACGAAACAAACCCGCCGCAATGGCGGGTTTTTTCATGTCGATGCGGCGAAATTAACCGTCTTTTAACAAAGTAATTGGTTAACAACACCTTACGGTTGTATGTTCTGATCGTATCGGTTCGCCAGGTTTGCGCGGGGTCATGTCATGTTCGTTCTTGCAAGTCTGATGGCGCTTGCCGCAGCCGGGGCGGCATTGGACCTGACCGGAGGCCGGACCGAGGAGGATGACGAGGATCTGGCCGATCTGCCCCCCACCCTGGGCGAAGCCGATATGGGCGAGGTCGGCGACATCAGCGCCGGCAGTTCCGAGGAGGCGGGCACCGATCCCGCGGCCGGAACACCCGATCCCGAACGGCCTGTGTCCGGGGAAGAGGCGGGCGACGAGGTGATCGAGGGAGGGCCGGGGGCCGACAACCTGTTCGGCGGCACGGGAAATGACACGATCACCGCCGGTGCGGGCGATGACTGGGTGCAGGGCGACGGCACCTATGACGCCGCCGGAGCGGATGAGATTCGTGGCGGCGCGGGCAACGATTCGCTGGCAGGGCAGGGGGGCCACGACATCATCTGGGGGGATGAGGGCGACGATACCATCCATGGCGGCGAAGGCCAGGACACGCTGTTCGGCGGCAGTGGCAACGACTGGCTGTCGGGCAATGACGGCGACGACGTGCTGGTCTCGGGCGGCGGGGCCGATGACCTGGACGGCGGGCGCGGCGCCGACCACCTGGTCGGCGATAGCGACCCCGATACGGTCTGGATGCACGGGGGCACGGGCGACGACACCCTGGCGCCCGGCGCGGGCGATTTTGCCGAAGGGCAGGACGGTGCCGATCAGTTCGTGCTGCAGCAGACCCCCGGCGCCCTGCCCGTCATCGCCGATTTCGACGCGGCCGAAGACAGGCTGGTCCTGCACCTGCCCGACAGCATCGCCCAGGACGCCAGGGTCGATCTGGCCGAGGATGAGGACGGCACCGTCCTGATCACCATCAATGGCGATGCCATCGGCCGGATGCTGCAAGCGGGCGGGCTTGCGGCCCAGGACATCCTGATCGTCCGGCTGCCCGGATAAGAAGCCCCTTTCCTTGCGGGCGCTTTTCCCCTATAGGCGCGCATCCGCCCGCGATTGTGGCCGGAGCCTCCACGGGCCAGTGCTGGACGACATCCCGGCCTGCGCCATAACCCCTTTTTTGAAAGGAGATCCCGATGTCGATCACCGTTGAAGAAAAAGCCCGCGTCATCAAGGAATTCGGCACCAAGTCCGGCGACACCGGCTCGGCCGAGGTGCAGGTCGCGATCCTGTCCTCGCGCATCGCCACCCTGACCGAGCATTTCAAGACCCACAAGAAGGACAACCACTCGCGCCGTGGCCTTCTGAAACTGGTCGCGCAGCGCCGCAAGCTGCTGGACTATCTGAAGAAGAAGGACGAAGCCCGCTATACCGACCTGATCGGCAAGCTGGGCCTGCGCCGCTGATCGCAGCCGCGATGTTCCTGTGCGCCCGTGGCGAAAGCCGCGGGCGTTTTCATACGGCCCATAGATCGATCGAAATCACGATCCGGCCTGTGGCTGGTCCGCCATCGCTGCGGCAGCCTGCTGAACTCCGGCGCCCAGGATGACCTCGACTCCCCGGGCGCGGGCCCGATCCACCATCGCCATCAGCAGCTGCGCTTCTTGTCCTGGATCATGATGGCCCGTGTCGCGGATGCGCCGCACCGTGTCGGCATCGCTGCGGTCGGCGTCGTCGTAGCGGTCGATATATCGGGTGCTGAAGAAGGTGAAGCCGCAGATGGCAAGCGCCTGCGGTTTGGCCTCCAGGATCACGCTGGCGCAGACCAGCCCGGTCGTCGGGGAATGCCCGCCAAGCTGCTGCGACAGCGCGTGATACCGATCGACCGGCACGATCCGCAGGTCGATTGCCGGATCGAGCCGGTCGCGAAAGGCAAGCGTGCGCAGAAAGGCGCCGCGCTTGGGGGTGCGATGCACAACCGTTTTCACTCCTGCCCGGCGCAGGTTGTCGTCCGTCACAGGCCGGGCATCCGCGGTCAGGCTGTGGAACAGCACCTCGCAGCGGTAAGGGTTCGCGCCCATGGCCCGCACGGGCGTGTCCAGTCCGTTGTTCATCCTGACGACCAGGTCGAAGCGGTCTGGATCCAGGGCCGACAGGTCGTCTTCGACCGTGCGCGCCGGCCCGACGATCAGCACGCGCCTGCCCGTGAAAAGTCCGGGGTCCAAGGCAAGGCGGGGCAGCAGGCGCCCATACAGGAACCGACAGGCCGGTGGGCGCAGCGGCTTTGGCGCCCGCGCCAGAAAACGGTGGATCGGATGAATGTTCATGACGCTGCTTCCCTGCCGCCCGCCCTCAGTATGGCGGCTGCGGCCGGGCGGTGCCAGCATCCAGTCTCTCTACTTTCCAAGCCCCTTGTTTTCCTGTAATGGCCCGCCATCTGTGACGTGACGCCCCATGCCCCGGGGCACATGCAAAGGATAGGGGCGGCGGCAATGGGGCCGCCATAGGACACGGGCGTGGCCAGAGGGCTGGCGCGGCCCAGAGGAAACCAGATGTTTGACGAAGTGAAGAAATCCATCCAGTGGGGCCAGGAAACGCTCACGCTGGAAACGGGCAAGGTTGCCCGTCAGGCCGACGGCACGGTCATCGCCACCCTGGGCGAGACCAGCGTCATGGCCAACGTGACCTTCGCGAAGGAACCGAAGCCGGGGCAGGATTTCTTCCCGCTGACGGTTCACTATCAGGAAAAATACTATGCCGCCGGCAAGATCCCCGGCGGTTTCTTCAAGCGCGAGGCGCGCCCGACCGAGAAGGAGACGCTGACCGCGCGCCTGATCGACCGGCCCTGCCGCCCGCTGTTCGCGCCGGGCTTCAAGAACGAAGTGCTGGTGATGTGCACGGTCCTGTCGCATGACCTGGTCAACGATCCCGACATCGTGGCGATGATCGCGGCATCCGCCGCGCTGACCATTTCCGGCGTGCCCTTCATGGGTCCGATCGGGGCTGCCCGCGTGGGCTTCGTGAACGGCCAGTATGTGCTGAACCCCGAAGTCCAGGACATGGACAACCTGCGCGGCAATCCCGAACAGCGCCTGGACCTGGTCGTCGCCGGCACGAAAGATGCCGTGATGATGGTCGAATCGGAAGCCTATGAGCTGACCGAGGACGAGATGCTGGGCGCCGTGAAGTTCGGCCACGAGCAGATGCAGCCCGTGATCGACCTGATCATCGACCTGGCCGAGGCCGCCGCGAAAGAGCCCTTCGACTTCCAGTCGCCCGACTATTCCGAGCTTTATGCCAAGGTGAAGGCCGCGGGCGAGGCCGACATGCGCGCCGCCTATGCCATCCGCGACAAGGGTGAGCGCCGCGACGCGATCGAGGCCGCGAAAGCCAAGGTCAAGGAAGCCCTGACCGAGGAAGAACTGGCCGACCCGCATCTGGGTTCTGCGCTCAAGAAGCTGGAATCGGGCATCCTGCGCGGTGACGTCATCAACGGCGGCGCCCGCATCGACGGCCGCGACACCCGCACCGTCCGCGCCATCGACAGCGAAGTGGGCATCCTGCCGCGCACCCATGGCTCGGCCCTGTTCACCCGTGGCGAGACGCAGGCCCTGGTCGTGACCACGCTGGGCACCGGCGACGACGAACAGATCATCGACGCGCTGCACGGTAATTTCCGGTCGAACTTCCTGCTGCACTACAACTTCCCGCCCTATTCGGTGGGCGAGGTTGGCCGCGTGGGGTCGCCCGGCCGTCGCGAGATCGGCCATGGCAAGCTGGCCTGGCGTGCGCTGCAGGCCGTGCTGCCCGCCCCGACCGACTTCCCCTACACGATCCGCGTCGTGTCCGAGATCACCGAATCGAACGGCTCGTCCTCGATGGCCTCGGTCTGCGGCGGCTCGCTGTCGATGATGGATGCGGGCGTGCCGCTGAAGGCGCCGGTCGCGGGCGTCGCCATGGGCCTGATCCTGGAGGACGACGGCAAGTATGCGGTCCTGACCGACATCCTGGGGGATGAGGATCACCTGGGCGACATGGACTTCAAGGTTGCCGGCACCGCCGAAGGCATCACGTCGCTGCAGATGGACATCAAGGTCGCGGGCATCACCCCCGCCATCATGGAGCAGGCCTTGGCCCAGGCCAAGGAAGGTCGCCTGCACATCCTGGCCGAGATGGGCAAGGCCCTGTCCGAAGGCCGCCGCGAGTTCAGCGCCCACGCCCCGCGCATCGAGACGATGACCATCCCCACCGACAAGATCCGCGAAGTGATCGGCTCGGGCGGCAAGGTCATCCGCGAGATCGTGGAAACCTCGGGCGCGAAGGTGGACATCAACGACGACGGCACCATCAAGATCGCCTCGGCCAATGCCGATTCGATCAAGAAGGCCTATGACATGATCTATTCGATCGTGGCCGAGCCGGAAGAAGGCAAGATCTACACCGGCAAGGTCGTCAAGCTGGTCGATTTCGGCGCCTTCGTGAACTTCTTCGGCAAGCGCGACGGCCTGGTCCATGTGTCCCAGATCGCGGGCAAGCGCCTGAACCACCCGAACGAGGTTCTGAAGGAAGGCCAGGAGGTCAAGGTCAAGCTGCTGGGCTTCGACGACCGCGGCAAGGTTCGCCTGGGCATGAAGATGGTCGATCAGCAGACCGGCCAGGAGATCACCGAGACCAAGGAAGAAGCGGCCGAGAGCTGATCTTCGGATCTTGTCGGCCCCGGGTCGCACCGGGGCCGATTTTTGTCTACAAAAGGCTTTGCTGATGACGGACTGGCCGATCTTGGTGCTTACCCTGGCCGGCGACGAGGGGCGCCGCGCGCCGCTTGTGGCGGCACTGGATAGCGCCGGGCTTTCCCATGAACTGGTCGAGGGTATCGACGCTCGCAAGGGCTTGCCTGCGCAATACGAAGCGATGGTTGATCGCGAACATGCACGGCAGGCGTTGCGCAGGCCCATGTCGGATGGGGAATTCGCTTGCGCCCTGTCGCATCGCGCCATCCACCAGATGATCCTGGACCGCAACTTGCCCGGCGCTATCGTTCTTGAGGACGACGCCCTTCTGGATCGTCATTTTGCCGATTTCGTGCGCGCTGGTCTTTACCGCGATGTTCCGATGGCTCTGATCTATCACAACTTTGCGCGGGCCTTGCCCTTTGTCCGGCGTTCCGTCGGCTCTTTCGCCGTCATGCGGCGGGTGGCCAACAAGGCCACCGGGGCCATGGCCTATACGCTGCGCGCCGATGCGGCCGCACGGCTGGTGCAGGCTGCAACCCCTGTCAGAAGGCAGGCCGATTGGCCTTGCGACCTTTATGGCTTGGGTGCCTGGTTCCTGGTCCCGCGCCTGGTCGAACAACGGCCTGACAATGACGAAACATCGCATCTGAGGGCCGAACGGTCCCGGCTGCGCGATCTGATGGGCAGCCGGAGGTCCGAGCGGTCGGGCTATGCCTCGATTGGCCAATGGCTACGCGAGCGCGTCTCGGTCCGCGTCGGCAGGCAGCGAGGCAGCCGATGACCGATCCGGTCCTGATCCTGACGATGAAATGGGGCACGCTTTACAGCGCAGCCGACGTGAACCGGCTGTATCATCAGGTCCGCCGCCATCTTGCGCGGCCGCACCGCTTCATCTGCTTTACCGACGATGCCCAAGGCCTGGAGCCAGGGATCGAGGCGGTGCCCCTGCCCGAACTGGGCCTGCCCAAGGGCCATGGCGATACCCGCTGGCGCAAGCTTGCGATCTTCCGGCGCGATCTGGCGGACCTTTCGGGGACGGCGCTTTTCCTCGACATCGACCTGGTGGTGGTCGATGACCTGCAGCCCTTCTTCGACCTGCCGGGCGCCTTCCACATCATCCGCGACGACGACCTGTTCCGGCCCAAGCCCCTGCGCAAGGTGAACCCCGCGCGCGACCGCTTCCTGCACAGCGTCGGCAATTCCAGCGTCTTCCGGTTCGAGATCGGGCAGCACGCCTATATCCTCGATGCCTATCTGGCCGACCCGGCGGGCGCCACGGCACGCTATGAGATCAGCCAGCAGTTCCAGTCGGCGCAGCTGGCGGCACACGGGAACCTGAACTATTGGCCTAAGGGGTGGTGCGTCAGCTTCAAGAACCACTGCGTGCCGCGTCATCTGGCCAGCTATCTGCGCGACCCCGCCTTGCCCCCCGGCGCGAAGATCGTCCTGTTCGCGGGCGCACCGAAGATGGAGGATGTCTTCGCCGGGCGCGGCCACAAGTGGTATCGCCGCATCGGCAAGATCGACTGGCTGCGCCAGGCTTGGGACCGGCCGTGATTTCGGGCGCCTTCCGGGCCTTCAAGCACCGGCGCCGCCTGGCCCGCGCCAAGGCCGAGATTGCCGCCCGCCCTGACGGGCCAGGCCGCCCTCATGGCCTGCCCGGTCCGCTGGTGATTTCGCTGACCAGTTATCCGGCGCGGTTCGGCACGCTTGCGCTGACCTTGCAAGGCATCCTTCGCCAGTCGGTCCGGCCTGATCGGGTGATCCTGTGGCTGGACGACGGCGATCAGGCGCATCTCCCGCAGGACGTGCGGCTGCTACCAGGGCTGGAAGTTCGGACCTGCCCTGCCTGGCGGTCCTACAAGAAGATCGTGCCGACGCTGCTGGCGCATCCCGAGGCCTTCGTGGTGACGGCCGATGACGATGTTTATTATCCCGCCGACTGGCTGGAGAAACTGGTCGGTGCCGCCAATGCAGGCGCGCCCGTGGCTTGCCACCGGGCGCATCGGATCGCGTTGCGGGCGGATGGCCAGCCTGCGCCCTATGCCGAATGGCGGCACAATATCGACGCGCCCGAATGCTCTCCGCTGACCTTCCTGACGGGGGTCAGCGGCGTGATCTATGCGCCCGGCGTGTTTCACGCCGACGTGACGCGCGACGACCTGTTCACCCGCTTGGCGCCGCGTTCGGACGACGTGTGGCTCTACTGGATGCACCGCCTGAACGGGGTCGAGGCGCAGAAGATCGGCGCGCGCGCCCGGATTGTCGAATGGGAAGGCAGCCAGGCGCAAAGCCTGCGGGCTGCCAACCTGCACGGGACGGGCAACGACCAGGCCATTGCCGCGATGATCGCCCATTACGGCTGGCCCGGCTAGGCAAGCGCGCCCTGCAAGGGCGGGGCGCAGGCAGGATCACGCCGGATCCCTGGCGAACCGCAGGTACGGCAGCTTGATGTCCAGCGGGCCATAGCGTTCCTCGGCAGCCTTGTCGTCCAGGGACAGGGCCACGATCACGTCCTGGCCCGGCAGCCAGTCGGCGGGCGTGGCGATGGGCACGCCGTCGGTCTTCCGCACGGCATCCAGCGCCCGCAAGATTTCCGCGAAGTTGCGGCCGATCGACATCGGGTATGTCATGGTCAGCCGCACCTTCTTGTCCGGGCCGATGATGAACACGCTGCGCACGGTCGCCGAATGGGCGGGCGTGCGGCCTTCGCCGGGCAGGTAGTAGTCGGCGGGCAGCATGTCATAGGCCTTGGCGACGGTCAGGTCGCGGTCGTCGATCATCGCGAAATTGGCGGGGACGCCTGCCACCGCCTCGATGTCGCGCTTCCATTTGCCGTGATCCTCGACGGAATCGACCGAAACGCCAAGCACCTTGGTTCCCCGCTTCTCGAATTCCGGGATCAGTTGCGCCACGGCGCCGAATTCGGTGGTGCAGACCGGCGTGAAGTCGCGCGGATGGCTGAAGATGATGCCATAGCTGTCGCCCAGCCAGTCGTGGAACCGGATTTCGCCCTCGGTCGAGGGGGCGGTGAAATCGGGGGCGATGTCGTTGATGCGCAGGGACATGGCCGCGTCCTTTCAAGTGGTTGTCGCGCGCAGAATAGGGCAGGCGACCGGGAATGCCAGTCGTTTATCGATATAGTGTATCGAGATTTATGAAGGCTTGCGCCTGCCCCGCTGGGGCTTACCTTATGGCCAAATCCGCAGGGAGGGATGGCGATGGCAGGGCTTCTGGACAAGCGCAAGTTCTATATCGACGGGGCATGGGTGGATCCCGTGCGCGCCAATGACCTCGAGGTGATCGACCCCTCGGCCGAGGAAGCGGTGGCGGTCATCAGCCTGGGCGACCAAGCGGACACGGACCGCGCGGTCGCGGCGGCGAAGGCGGCCTTCGCCTCGTGGTCGCGGTCCGAGCCCTCCGAGCGTCTGGCCCATGTCGAGAAGATCCTGGAGATTTACAATCGCCGCGCCGCCGACATGGCCTGGGCGATCAGCCACGAGATGGGCGCCCCCCAGGACATGTCGCTGGACGACCAGGTCGCGGCGGGCACCTGGCACATCACCAACTTCATCAATGCCTTCAAGGATTTCGACTTCATCCGGCCCTTGGGCGATCACGCCCCCACATCCATGGTCGCGTGGGAGCCTGTGGGCGTCGTGGGCCTCATCACGCCCTGGAACTGGCCGATGAACCAGGTCACGTTGAAGGTCATTCCCGCGATCCTGGCAGGCGACACCTGCGTGCTGAAACCCTCCGAGATCGCGCCCCTATCGTCGATGCTGTTCGCCGAGATCGTGGACGAGGCCGGGTTGCCCAAGGGCGTCTTCAACCTGGTGAACGGCGACGGGCCGGGGGTGGGCACGCAGCTGTCCACGCATCGCGACGTGGACATGATCAGCTTCACCGGATCCACCCGCGCGGGGATTGCCATCACCAAGGCCGCGGCGGACACGCTGAAGAAGGTGGTGCTGGAACTGGGCGGCAAGGGCGCCAACATCGTCTTCGCGGATGCCGACGACAAGGCGGTGGTGCGGGGCGCGCGGCATTGCTTCTATAACAGCGGCCAGTCCTGCAATGCGCCGACCCGGATGCTGGTCGAACGCTCGGTCTATGACCACGCAGTGGAAACGGCGGCCAAGGTCGCAAATGAAACGCAGGTGGCCACGGCCCATCAGCCGGGGCGGCATATCGGGCCGGTGGTCAGCAAACAGCAGTGGGAACGGATCCAGGATCTGATCCAGAAGGGCATCGACGAAGGCGCGCGCCTTGTCGCGGGCGGCCCCGGCCTGCCCGAAGGCGTCAACCGCGGCTATTTCGTGCGTCCGACTGTATTCGCCGATGTCAGCAACGACATGACCATCGCCCAGCAGGAAATCTTCGGCCCCGTCCTGTCGATCATCCCCTTCGAGACCGAGGAAGAGGCCATCGCCATCGCCAATGACACGCCCTATGGCCTCACCAACTATGTCCAGTCGCAGGACGGCGCCCGGCGCAACCGCCTGGCCCGACAGCTACGGTCCGGCATGGTCGAGATGAATGGTCAGTCGCGCGGCGCGGGATCGGCTTTCGGCGGCGTCAAGATGTCGGGCCGGGCGCGCGAAGGCGGCGTAATGGGGCTTGAGGAGTTCATGGATTCCAAGGCCATCAGCGGCTGGGCCGCCGACTGACCCCATAATGCCTTGCATTTGAGGGGTTGACTTGTTCTTTGCCCCGCCGCCCGCGACATTCCCCGCGAATGTTCAAGGCGGTGGGGCGATGGCAAGGCAGAAGGGATCCGCAGGATCCACGATCATGATCAAGCGGGTGACCGCCTCGGGCGAAGGCGGGCACCATGGCGGGGCATGGAAGGTCGCCTATGCGGATTTCGTGACCGCGATGATGGCCTTTTTCCTGCTGATGTGGCTGCTGAACGCCACCACCGAACAGCAGCGGCAGGGGCTGGCGGATTACTTCAACCCCACCATCGTGCGCACGCCCGGTGCAACGGGCGACGGCGTGGAGCAGCAGGGGAAGGACGCGGCCGAGACCACCCTGGAACAGGTGGCCGAGGAGATCGACCGTCAGATCCGCGCAAGCGGGGGCGAATCGCAGCAATTGACCAACCTGCTGCGCCATGTCGTCACCCGCATGACGGATGAGGGGCTGGTGATCGAACTGGGCGATCTGACGGACGCGCCCCTGTTTGTCGAGGACAGCGCCCAGCCGCAGCCGGTGCTGCGGGATCTGACCCGAATCCTTGGGCGGGTCGTTGCCAGAACCCGAAACCAGATCGCCGTTTCCGGCCATGTCCGCGCCTATCCCGAAACATTGGTGAATTCGCCGGTCTGGACCCTGTCGGATGCCCGCGCCCACGCGGTCCGGGTTCTTCTGGAGGGTTCCGCCCTGGATGGCCAGCGTATCCAAAGGGTTACGGGCTATGCGGACCGGAAGGGGAAGACCGCCAATCCCATGGACCCGGCCAACAACCGGATCGAGGTGATTTTACTCAGATGAACGGGCGCGGTTAGGCGAATCTTAAGCCCTGCGGTGGATGATCCAAGGCGAACCACAAGAAGGTGATGCCATGTCAATGTCTTCCGCGATGAGCGCCGGTGTCTCGGGGCTGGCGGCCAATTCCACCCGTCTTGCAACGATTTCCGACAACATCGCGAATTCGGGCACCTATGGCTACAAGCGGATGGAAACCGACTTCAACGCCTTCGTGCTGAACCAGCATCGCGTGGCAGGCCTGTATTCGGCGGGCGGCGTCACCGCCACGACGCAAAGGCTGATCGAGGATGACGGGGCGCTGTCCACCACGTCGCATCCCTTGGACATTGCCGTGTCCGGGCGGGGGATGCTGCCCGTCACCTCGGCCGTGGACCTGGACAACGGCTTTACGGACCTGCCCTTCATGATGTCCCGCACCGGATCGTTTCGGACCGACGCCGAAGGGTTCCTGAAGACCGGCTCGGGCCTGGTGCTGATGGGGTGGCCCGCACAGGCGGATGGAACGATCCCGCTGATGTCGCGCGACACGATGGGCGGGCTGGTGCCCATCCAGATCAGCGCCAACCAGACTTCGGGCGATCCGACCACCCAGGTATCCCTGGGCGTCAACCTGCCCGCGACCGAAACGAGGCCCACCGCATCCGGCGATCCGCTGGGTCTGAAGGTGGAATATTACGGGAACCTGGGTACTGCCGAATCCCTGAACATCACCTTTGTCCCCGATACCTCGGATGCGACCGGCATGTCGAACAGTTGGGTGATGGAGGTGCGCAATTCGGCGTCGGATCCGGCCTCGAACCTGGTCGGGTCGTATCGCATCACCTTTGACGACAGCCAGGCCAATCCCGGCAGCATCGCCAGCGTGACCGCGATCAGCGGTGGGGCCTATGATCCGGCGACCGGGGCGATCGGGTTGACGGTGGCGGGCGGGCCGATGGACCTGGTGATCGGCAGGCCGGGCGGAACCACCGGCCTGCGCCAGCTGTCGGCCAGCTTCTCGCCCACCAACATCACCAAGAACGGATCCCCGGTCGGAAACCTGACCACGGTCGAGGTGGACGCGGACGGTTTCCTGAAGGCCAGCTACGACACGGGCTTTGTGAAAACGCTGTACCAGATCCCGCTGGTCGATGTGCCCAACCCGAATGGCCTGACTTCGGTCAGTTCGCAGGCCTTCACGATCTCGCCCACATCGGGAAGCTTCTTCCTATGGGATGCCGGGGACGGGCCGACCGGCTCGGTCCAGGGCTATGCGCTGGAGGAATCGACCACCGACGTGGCCGAGGAACTGACCCACCTGATCCAGACGCAGCGGGCCTATTCCTCGAACGCGAAGATCATCCAGACGGTGGATGAGATGCTGCAGGAAACCACGAACATCAAGCGCTGAAAGGGCTGATGGATGAGCATCGCGCGCGCCTTGGGAAATGCCATTTCGGGCCTGACCGCCACGGCGCGGGGGACCGAAGCGGTCGCGGCCAACCTCGCCAATGCCTCGACCCCCGGCTATGCCCGCCGGGATCTGGTCGTCAGCGCGCAGACGGCGGGCGGCAATGCCGGGGGCGTGCGGGTCGATGGCGTAACCCGCGCCGTCAATGCCAGCGTCCTGTCCGAATCGCGCCTGGCCGAGGCCGCGCGCTCTGACGCCGCCACGCGCCTGGATTTTGCCACCCGGATTGAGGACGCCATGGGCATCGCCGGCAATGCCGGCAGCCTGGGATCCGCCCTCAGCGCCTTCCAGACGGCCCTGTCTTCGGCGGCCAGCCGGCCGGATGACGACATCCGCCTGACGCAGGTGGTCGATACGGCAACGGCGCTGGCTGACCGGCTGAACACCCTATCAGGCGAGGTTCAGGCGGCGCGCACCGCCGCCGATCAGGCCATTGCCACAGATATTGCCAGCCTGAACAAGTCCCTGGCCCAGGTGGCCGATCTGAACCGCAAGATCGCCGTGCTGGAGGCGGATGGCTCGGATCCCTCGTCGTTTTATGACCAGCGGCAGGGCATCATCAGCGCGATTGCAAGGATCGTCCCGGTGCAGGAGGTGACGCGGGCGGCGGGTGCCGTCGCGCTGTTCACGGCCGAAGGGGCGGTGCTTCTGGACGGCACCGTGCCGACCGAACTTTCCTTCACGGCGGCGGGGCAGGTGACAACGGCCCAGACGGCTGGGTCGGGATTGTCCATGCTGGTCCAGAACGGCGTCGAACTGACGCAATCGCAGATGAGGCTTTATGCAGGCGGCTCGCTGGCCGCCAATTTCGCCATCCGCGACGAACTCGCGCCCAAGGCGCAGGAGTTGCTGGACGACATCGCGCTTGATCTGCACGACCGGCTGGCCGATCCGGCAGTCGATCCCACGATCACCCTCACGTCCCCCGGCCTTTTCACCGATGACGGCGCCCGCGCCACTGCGGCGGACAAGACCGGGCTTGCAGGACGCTTCGGTGTGAACGGTGCGGTCGTGGAAAGCGCGGGGGGCGCGGCCTGGCGCATCCGCGCGGGCCTGGGGGCCACGACCTCGGGGACGGTTGGCGATGCGACGCTGCTGATCGCGCTGTCCGAGGCGTTGGGCAAGACCGCCGCGCCTGCAACGGGCACCGGGTTCAGCGGCAAGGCCTCGCTTGCCGGGCGGCTGGCCGCGGTCGAGGCGCAGGTTTCCACCGCCCGCCTGAACGCGCAATCGGAGGCCGCGGTCCGCAACAGCCAGGCGGACACGATCTGGTCCCGGCTGGCCGCGGACGGCGTCGATAGCGATGCCGAGATGCAGAAACTGCTGCAATACGAACAGGCCTATGCCGCCAATGCGCGGGTGATCCAGGCCATCCAGGCCATGATGGACCAGATACTGGAGATTTGAACGATGACGGTGCAATCCATCGGGGATCAGGCGCGTGCCTTCGCGATGCAGGCGGCTTCCAGCCGGATCAAGACCACGCTGGCGACGCTGACCGCGGAACTCTCCAGCGGCGAAGTTGCCGATCTGGGCGCAAGGCTGGGGGGCAACACCCAGACCCTGGCCGGGATCGAGGCGCGGCTGGCGCGGCTGGCCCAGTTCAAGACCAACGCCGCCGAGGCCGCGGCGCATACCCAAAGCATGCAGGACGCCTTGACGGCCATCCAGTCCGCCACCGAAAAGCTGGGGCAAGGCCTTTACCTTGAGCCGGAACTGGCAACCGGCGGACTGGTGGCCGCCCGCTCGGCCGAGGCTGTCCTGACCCTGCAGACGATGATCGGGCAATTGAACGGCTCGGTCGGGCAGCGGTTCCTGTTCTCGGGCACGGCCAGCGACGCGGCCCCTCTGGTATCCGCCGATGCGATCCTGTCGGAATTGACGACCCTGGTTTTGGGAATGACCACGGCCGGAGATGTGGCGCAAGCGGTTTCGGACTGGTTCGACGCCCCCTCGGGCGGTTTTGCGGATGTCGCCTATCGCGGCGCGGCAGGGGGCCAGCGCCTGCCGATCAGCGAGGAGACGACCCTTGCCCTGACGACGACCGCCTTGTCGCCGGCGATCCGCGACAGCCTGAAAGGCCTTGCAACCGCTGCGCTGATCGACCGTGGCGTCTTGGCCGGCGACCCGCAGGAAGGCCGGGAATTGCTGAAAGGCGCTGGCAAGACGCTCATGGACAATTCACCCGCCCTGATCGCGGAAATGTCGCGCATCGGCTATGCCCAGCAGGTGATTGCCACCGTCCAGACCGAAGGGGAAGCCGCGACCGCCACCCTCCAGACCGCGCGCAACAGGCTGCGCGAGGCCGATCCCTTTGCGACCTCGGCTGCCATCAGCGAGGCCGAAACGAAGCTGCAGACGCTTTATTCGGTGATCGGGCGGCTGTCGCAGCTCAAGCTGGCGGATTACATCTGATGCGGCGCCTGCTTGCGATCCTGGTCATGGCGCTGTTGCCCGCTCTCGCGGTGGCGGCGCCGGTGCGCGTCAAGGATCTGGCCGAATTCGACGGGGTGCGGGGCAACGATCTGGTCGGCTATGGCTTGGTGGTCGGTCTGGACGGCACCGGCGACGGCTTCCGCAATGCGCCTTTCACCGAAGAATTGCTGGCCGGTCTGCTGGAACGGCTGGGCGTCAACGTCACGGACGAGGCATTGCGGTCGCGCAACGTCGCCGCCGTCGTCGTCACCGCGGCCCTGCCGCCCTTTGCCCGGTCGGGCGCGCGCATCGATGTCAGCGTATCAACCATCGGCGATGCCAAAAGCCTGCTGGGGGGCACGCTGGTGATGACGCCGTTGAAGGCGGCCGACGGCAACATCTATGCCGTCGCCCAGGGCTCGATCATCGCCAGCGGCGCCGCGGTCGAGGGAGAGGCCGCGCGCGTGGTCGAGGGGGTTCCGACCTCGGGCAAGATCCCGGCGGGCGCGCGGGTCGAGCGCGAGGTCGAGTTCGATTTCGCCGGCATCGAGAACATCCGCATCGCCTTGCGAAACGCCGATTTCACCACCGCCACGCGGATCGAGGACGCGATCAACCGGGACTTCGACCGCCGCCTTGCCGTCACGCAGGACAGCGGAACCGTCCTGGTCGAATTCCGGCAGCTTGGCGAGGTCAATCCGGCTCGTGTTCTGGGCCGGATCGAGAACCTCATGGTCGAGCCCGAGGACCGTGCGAAGGTCGTCATCGACCACAAGTCGGGCACCATCGTCATCGGCGAGCGCGTGCGGATATCGCGGGTCGCGGTGTCCCAGGGGGCGCTGACATTGCAGGTCAGCGAGGCGCCGATGGTGTCCCAGCCCAACCCTTTCGCGCGCGGCGAAACCGTGACGGTTCCGCGGACGGTGGCCGAACTGCGCAACGAACCGGGCATCGGCTTTGCCGAGGTCGCGGGGGAAACCTCGCTCAGCGATCTGGTCGAAGGACTGAATGCGCTTGGCGTTCGTCCGCGCGAAATGATCGACATCCTGAAATCGATCCATGCGGCCGGAGCCCTGCACGCCGATCTGATCGTCGAATGAGGCAGGTCGAAGACCGCAAGGCAAGTGACACCCCCTGTTTCATCGCATAGACGGAGAGGCGATGTTCTGGTCTGGATCGAGCCGATGAAGATAGAAACCACCGCCTTGCCCGATGTGCTTGTTCTGACGCCCGCAAGATTTGGTGATGAGCGCGGCTTCTTTTCGGAAAGCTGGAACCGCAAGACCTTGTCCGGGGCCGGGGTGGACCTGCCGGACTTCGTGCAGGACAACCATTCGATGTCGCGGCGCGCCGGCACCGTGCGGGGGCTGCACTATCAGTCGCCGCCCTTTGCGCAAGGAAAGCTGGTGCGCTGCGGGCGCGGGGCGCTGCTGGATGTCGCGGTGGATGCGCGCCGCGGCAGTCCGGCCTATGGCCAATGGGTTGCGGTGGAACTGACCTATGAAAACGGACGCCAGCTTTGGGTTCCGCCCGGTTTCCTGCATGGCTTTGTCACGCTGGAGCCGGATACCGAGATCGTCTACAAATGCACCGCCCATTACGACAAGGCCAGCGACGGGGCGGTCCGGTGGGACAGCCTGGGCATCGACTGGGGTGTCGATGATCCCGTGCTGTCCGACAAGGATCGGGATGCCCCGGCCTTTGCCGACTGGCAATCCCCCTTCGACTACAAAGGTGCGGCATGAAGATCCTTGTCACCGGCGGCGCCGGGTTCATCGGATCGGCCGTGGTCCGGCTTGCCGTCCGGCGCGGGCATCAGGTCGTCAATGTCGATGCGCTGACCTATGCCGCCAATCCCGCCAACGTGGCCGAGGCAGCCGAAAGCCCCCTTTACCGTTTCGAGCAGGTCGATATCCGCGACCGCGCCGCGCTTGACCGGGTCTTTGCCGCGCATCGGCCCAATGCCGTCATGCACCTGGCCGCCGAAAGCCATGTGGACCGCTCGATCGACGGTCCGGCCGCCTTCATCGAAACCAACGTCATCGGCACCTTCAACATGCTGGAGGCGGCGCGCAGCCATTGGATCGACTGCGGCCGACCTGATGATTTCCGCTTCCACCACATCTCGACCGACGAGGTCTTCGGCTCGCTGGATGAAACCGGGCAGTTCACTGAAACGACGCCCTATGATCCCCGCAGCCCCTATTCCGCCAGCAAGGCGGGATCGGACCATCTGGTGCGCGCCTGGCATGAGACCTATGGCCTGCCGGTCGTGCTGACCAACTGTTCCAACAACTATGGCCCCTATCATTTCCCCGAGAAGCTGGTCCCCGTCGTCATCCTGAAGGCCCTGGCGGGCGAGCCGATCCCGGTTTACGGCGATGGCGGCAACGTGCGCGACTGGCTCTATGTCGAGGATCATGCCGATGCGCTGATGCTGGTCCTTGAAAAGGGGCAGGTCGGCCGCAGCTACAATATCGGGGGCGAGAACGAGGCGAAAAACATCGACCTGGTGCGCACCATCTGCGCCCATATGGACGAGCTGCATCCCGAAGGCGCCCCCCATGCCGAGCTGATCACCTTTGTCACGGACCGTCCGGGCCATGACCGCCGCTATGCCATCGACCCGGACCGCATCCGTTCCGAACTGGGCTGGCGCCCCTCGGTCACGGTCGAGGAAGGGCTGCGGCGCACCGTCGAATGGTATCTGCAGAACCGCGACTGGTGGCAGCCGCTTCTGTCGCGCGACGGGGTGGGACAGCGTCTGGGACAGGCGAAATGAACGGTTTGCTTGTTCTGGGAAAAACCGGCCAGCTTGCGCAGGCGCTGGCCCGGCAGGCCCCCCAGGCCACCTTCTGGGGCAGGGCCGAGGCCGACCTGACCGATCCGCAGGCGGTGGCAGCAAGGGTTCGCGACCTGCGGCCAAGGGCGATCATCAATGCCTCGGCCTATACCGCCGTTGACAAGGCGGAAACGGATGCCGTGGCGGCCGCCATGTTGAACGCGACGGCGCCGGGCCTGGTGGCCCAGGCCGCCGCCGATCTGGGCATTCCGTTCCTGCATGTCTCGACCGACTATGTCTTCGACGGCTCGGGCGGGGGGGCGCGGGCCGAGGATGCCACGACCGCGCCCCTGGGCGTTTACGGCCAGACCAAGCTGGACGGCGAAGGCCGGGTGGCGGCGGCGGGCGGGCAATGGGCCGTTCTCCGCACCTCCTGGGTGTTTTCCCCCGATGGCGCGAACTTCGTCAAGACGATGCTGCGGCTTGGGGCCGAACGGGACAGCCTCAGCGTCGTGGCCGACCAGATCGGCGGCCCGACCGAGGCCGGCCGGATCGCCGCCGCGCTGCTCACGATGGCGCGCCAGATGCTGGCCGACCGCCGGAAGGGCGGGCTTTACCACTTCGCCGGGGCGCCCGACGTGAGCTGGGCCGATTTCGCGCGCGCGATCTTTGCGCGGGCGGGCCTTTCCTGCGAGGTGCGCGACATTCCCGCCAGCGACTATCCGACCCCGGCGCGGCGCCCGGCCAATTCGCGGCTGGATTGTTCGCGTATCGCGCGGGATTTCGGCATCGAGCGGCCCGACTGGCGGGGCGACCTTGATCATGTTCTGAGGGAATTGGGATATACGACATGACCGCACGCAAGGGCATCATTCTGGCGGGGGGGTCCGGGACGCGGCTTTATCCGATCACGATGGGCGTCTCGAAGCAGCTTTTGCCGCTCTATGACAAGCCGATGATCTATTACCCGATCAGCGTGCTGATGCTGGCGGGCATCCGGGACATCGCGATCATCACCACGCCCGACGACCAGCAGCAGTTCCAGAGGCTTCTGGGCGATGGCGCGCAATGGGGGCTGCGCTTCGAATGGATCGTCCAGCCTTCGCCCGACGGGCTGGCGCAGGCCTATCTGCTGGCCGAGGATTTCCTTGCGGGCGCGCCGTCCGCCATGGTTCTGGGCGACAACATCTTCTTCGGCCATGGCCTGCCCGAGCTTTTGAAGGCCGCCGACCGGCGCGACAGCGGGGGCACCGTGTTCGGCTATCGCGTCGCGGACCCGGAACGCTACGGCGTGGTGGATTTCCAGTCTGATGGAAAGGTGCGCGCGATCGTCGAAAAGCCGAAGCTGCCGCCGTCGAACTTTGCCGTCACGGGGCTGTATTTCCTGGATGGAACGGCACCCGAGCGGGCCAAGTCCGTCACGCCCTCGGACCGGGGGGAACTTGAGATCACGACCCTGCTGGAAAGCTATCTGCACGACGGCAGCCTGACGGTCGAAAAGATGGGGCGCGGCTTTGCCTGGCTGGATACCGGCACCCATGCCAGCCTGCTGGACGCGGGAAATTTCGTGCGCACGCTGGAGAACCGCCAGGGCCTGCAGACCGGCTGCCCCGAGGAGATCGCCTTCGAGGCCGGCTGGATTTCCGAGGACGCGTTGCGCGAACAGGCGGGGCGGTTTTCGAAGAACGCCTATGGCCGCTATCTGATGGGCCTGATCGGGTCTTGACGAAGCCGTCCGGCCAGGGCGGCGGCGAACAGGGCAGCCGTTCCAGCCCGCGTCTGGCGATAAAGCCCGATGCGGGCCATGGTCGTCGCGGCAAGGGGCCCCGGCTGGCGCAGGGCCGCGCCAAGGCGGTCCAGAATGGCGCGGTTTTCAGCCAGAAGCTCTGACCGGACGGCATGGAGCGCGGCGTGGTTGGCCGCCAGCCAGCCGCCATAATCGCCCGCCAGAAGCATTCCGATCCGCTGCGACATGGCACGAACCGTGTCGTTGCGGCCCATCTCGCTTCGGGCGTGCTGGCGATAGAACAGCGCGGGGTTTTCGTCATGGATCAGCGCCGCCCCGGCGCCCGCCGTGACCTGATAGGCCCACCAGTCATGCGACTGGATGCCGTGGTCCCGTGCCGGACCGACGCAACGCCGCAGGATCGCCGCCGCCTTGGCGTTGAAGACCGAGGTGTTGCCCGCCATGATCGCCTGAACCAGGGCATTGCGAAAACCAAGCGGGCGGGGAAAGCGGCGCGACTCGGCCACGGGGGTCAGGTCTGCGTCAGTGATGATGGTCCGGGCGGCGTAATGGGCAGGACCGTGATGGGGTGCCAGCGCATGGGCGGCGCGGGCCAGCTTGTCGGGAAACCAGACATCGTCCTGGTCGCAAAAGGCCAGGGGGCCGTCCGGCGCAAGCGACAGCAGGTGCAGGAAGTTCTGCGTGGCGCCCCGCTGGGGGCCGCAGGTCAGTTGCACCTGGCCCGCAGGACGCGAGGCCGCGAAATCCGCGACGATCTCGCGCGTGCCGTCATCCGACCCGTCATCCGACACGATCAGCCGCCAATCCCCATGCGTCTGCGCGGCGATGCTGTGCAGTTGCGCGCCGATAAAGGCTGCGCCGCGATAGCTGGCCAGCAGGATCGTCACGGGTTGGGGCGGAAAGATCGGTCGGTCCACCGGCATGTCCTTGATCGGGGCAGGGCGGCTTCTGCCCTGCCGTCCTGCCCGATGCAACCGTCAGCCTGCCTGGCGCGCGATATCCTCGATCAGCACGGCCTTGACGGTCAGATCCGTGCTGGCCTGCGCAGCCTTCCGCAGCCGTTCCCGCAAGGGGGCCAGCCGCGCCTCGGACGTGAAGTTGCCGTCGAAGCCGCCGGTATTGGCGTGGATCAGCAGTTCCCGCAGCAGGGCATCGCGCAGGCGGTGTTCCTGCTGTTCCATCGCGGCCAGGTCAGCGCCGGGCGTCTCGATCGTCAGGGTCAGGATCATCACGGCGCCCATGTCGCCGTTGCGCATCAGGGGGACGAAGAACTGGCTGGGGAAGGTGAACCAGCCGTCCGCCGGGACAGCGGCGCTGTCATGGCCGCCGCCGTGATCGCTGGCAGCCTGTGCCTTTCCATGATCGTCGGCTGGTTCTGCCCCGGCATGGGCGGCAGCTTCGTCGGTACCGTGGCCCTCGGCCTCCGCCGCGCCATGGTCGCTCGGCTGGGCTTGGGCCGTGGCAGGGTCGGCCGCTCCCGCATCAAGGCGCAGCATTTCTCCCGCTGCGACCCCTCCGACAAGGGCGATGACAGGAACCAGCAAGCCCAGGATCTTCTTCATCGGCGGCCTCAATAGGGCAGGATCACGTCGGCCAGCTGCTGGCCGAAGCGGGGTTGCTGGACATCGGTGATCTGCCCGCGCCCGCCATAGGAGATGCGCGCCCCCGCGATGCGGTCATAGGCGATCTCGTTGCTGCGGTCGATATCCGCGGGGCGCACGAAGCCGCTGACGGTCAGCTCGCGCAACTCGTAGTTCACGCGGACCTCCTGCGTGCCCTCGATCTGCAGGGTGCCGTTGGGCAGGGTGTCGATCACGGTGGCGGCCACGCGCAGGGTCAGCTTGTCGCGGCGCGTGATGTTGCCGCTGCCCTTGTAGGTGGAGGACGATTCCGCCTCGGCCAGGTTGTCGAAGCTGGCGCCGTCGGGCAGTTCCCGGTTCAGCCGCTGCGGGATGCCGACCATCTGCGGGATCGACACGCTTTCGCCCGACTGGCGGCTGCGCCCCGAGCTGTTGGTCATCTGCGCCTCGTCGTCGATCTGGATCACCACGGTCAGGATGTCGCCGCGCGTGGCGGCCCGCCGGTCGCTGATGAGCGACGAGGTGGTCCCGGCCCAGAGCGACGCCGCAGCCTCGGGGCGGCCCGAATCGACGGGGATTTCCAGGGGCGGGTTGGTCATGGCGATGAACTCCTCACTGTCGCGGGGCGAGGTCAGGGTTGGCGGCTTGCCCAGGTGGTCGGCGCGCGCGCAGGCGGTGACGGCAATGGCCAGGCAAAGGAAATGGGCCGGTTTCATCGGATGTCCTTGGGTTATTTCATCGCCAGCAGGCTGCCGTCGGGCTGAACCACGGCGCTGATGGTGGCGCGCGATTCGAGGTTCATGACGCGGATCACCTCGCCCGCGGCACCGTCCGAGAGCGTCCGCGCCTCGGTCACGATGCGCAGGGCGCCGCGCTGGAAGACCAGCGGATGGATCTGGTTGCGGGAAATCAGCTTGGGCGCCTGCAGCAGGGATGCCTGCAGCGGGCGACCTTCGTGGATGGTGATGCGGGTCTGCAGCCCGATCGCCTCGGACGGGTCCGACAGGCCGGGCCGGTCGCCGTCGATGGCGCGCAGGTCGGCGGCGATGATGACCGTGCCCGCGGGCAGGGTCCGGGCGGCGGCCAGTACGGCGGCTTGGGCGGGCAGGGGCGACAGCGCCAGAAGAAGGACCAGCCAGCGCATCAGCGCACCTGCGTCGTGGCCGCCAGCATCTGGTCGGCGGCGGTGATGACCTTGGCGTTGAGTTCATATCCGCGCTGCGCCTTGATCAGTTCGGTGATCTCGCGCACCGAGTCGACCGAACTGTCCTCCAGATAGCCCTGCCGCAGCGTGCCAAGCCCTTCCTGCCCCGGAGTCGTCACCTGGGGCGTGCCCGACGCGGCGGTTTCCAGAAACAGGTTCGACCCGATCGCCTCCAGCCCCTTTTCATTGGAAAAGCCCGCCAGCGTTAGCTGGCCCAGCATCTCGGGTTCGACCTGGTCGCTGAAATAGGCGTAAACCTCTCCGGCGGCGTTGATGGAAATCGTGCTGGCGTCGTCCGGGATGGTGATGCCCGGCGCGACCGGATAGCCGTCCGAGGTCACGATCAGCCCATCCGGGGACCGCTTCAGCCCGCCGTCGCGCGTATAGGCCGAGATGCCGGAGGGCAGCGTCACCTCGATATAGCCGTCGCCGTCGATGGCCAGATCCAGGTCGCCCCCGGTCTGGGTCAGCGCGCCCTGCTGCAGGTTGATGCTGACCGCCGTGGGCCGCACGCCCAAGCCCAGTTGGACGCCCGCCGGTATGACGGTGCCGTCGGCCGCCGTGACCGTGCCGGGACGCGTGACCTGCTGGTAATGCAGGTCGGCGAATTCGGCGCGCCGGGCGTTGTAGCCGGTGGTGGACATGTTGGCGAGGTTGTTCGAGATGACCTCGACGCGGGTCTGCTGCGCGCTCATGCCGGTGGCGGCGATCTGCAGGGCTCTCATGGTGGACCTTTCAGCGGGTCATGCCGGTGATCGCGCTGCGGATGCGCTGATCTTCGCGGTCAAGGAAGGATTGGCCCAGCTCGTAGGCGCGCTGGACCTCGATCATGCGGGTGATCTCGAAGACGGAATCGACGTTCGATTCCTCAAGGAAGCCTTGGCGGATGCGGGCATCCTCGACCGGCTCGGGCTGTTCGTCGGTGGTGAACGTGGTGCCGCCCTGATGGGTCAGCGGCGCATCCTCGGGGGCGGCGAATACTCCGATCTTGCCGAAGGCCACGCCATTGGCGGACAGGGTGCCATCGGCGCCGACCGCTACTCCGCTGGCACCGGCGGGCACGATGATCGGCGCCATGCCCTCGTCCAGCAGGCGGAAGCCGTCGGCGGTCATCAGCTCGCCCTCGGCCGAAGGCAGGAAGGCGCCCGCGCGGGTCAGGCGGTTGCCTTCGGGCGTTTCGACCAGGAAGAAGCCCTCGCCTTCGATCGCCAGGTCGTAGTTGCCATTGGTCTGGGTCAGGACGCCCTGGTCCAGATCCAGGGTCCGGCCGCGGGCATGGGCCATGGACAGCGTATCGCCGCCGCGGTCAAGCGCCGACAGGTGTTCGGCGAAGATCACCCCTTCGCGGCGAAAGCCGGTGGTGTTGGCATTGGCGATGTTGTTGGCCACCACGCGCATCTCGGCCATCAGGCCCGATTGCCGGGTCAGCGTCGCATAGATCGCGTTGTCCATGTCAGCTTCCCGCGACCAGGGGGATGATCTGCCCCAGGTAGAAATCGGACAGCGCCGTGGTCATGAAGCTCATCGTGACCCAGAAAACGGCCAGCATCAGCCCGACCTTGGGCACAAAGGTCAGCGTCATCTCCTGGACCGAGGTCAGGGCCTGGAACAGGCCGATCACGACCCCCGCGATCAGCGCCACCGCCAGCATCGGGGCCGAGATGCGGACCGAGATCAGCAGCGCCTGGCGCAGCATGTCGAAAAGCAGCGTCTCATCCATGGTTTACACCGGCATCCGCAGGATTTCCTGATAGGCCTCGACCACCTTGTCGCGGATGGCGACCACAGTCTCCATGGCCATCTCGGCCTCGGCCAGGGTCTGGACCAGGCCGTGGGTTTCCACCTGGCCGGTCATGGCGCCGGTCGCGGCCTGATCGACCTGTGCCATCTGGGCCGCGAAATCCTCGGCCGCGTTCGACAGCGCCTGGACGGCGGGGGCGGGCTGGCCGGGGGCCACGGCAGTGCGGGCGGCGGAATAGGCACTGGCTGCATTGAGACTGGTGAACATGGGCGGCCCTTTCTAGCGGCGCAGAAGTTCCAGAAGCGACGCGCCCATCTGGCGCGTCTGCTCGAACATTTTCAGGTTGGCCTCGTAGCTGCGGCCGGCCTCGCGGCTATCCGCGATCTCGATCACCAGATCGACATTGGAGCCGAGGTAATAGCCGTCCTTGTCCGCCAGGGGATGCGAGGGATCGTAAAGGCGCGGCAGTTCCGTCTGGTCCAGCCGCAGCCTGGATGCTTCGACCTCTCCGGTGGGGCGGCCAAAGTCGGTGGTTTCCTCGAAACTGACCAGCTTGCGGCGATAGCCGGGCGTGTCGGCATTGGCGATGTTCTCGGCCGTGTGGCGCAGGCGTTCGCCCTGGGCGCGCATCCCGGATGCCGACAGGTGCAGGGCGGATATGGGCCGGTCCATCACGCCCTCCGCCCGATGCTGGTGCGCATCAGATCAAGCGCCGAACTGTAGATGCCAAGCGACAGGTCGTGGCTGCGCTTGACCTCGGCCGCCTTCAGCATTTCCTCCTCCAGCGAGACGGAGTTGCCGTTGGGCGAAACGCCGGTTTCTGCTGCCGTCATGTATGTGGCGGGCGACCAGTCTGGCGCATCCAGATGGCGCGGATCGGTGGTGCGCAGCGGCGCGGATGCCGCGCGATAGCTGTCGGTGAAGGAGGCCACATCTTTGGCCTTGAAGCCGGGGGTGTCGGCATTGGCGATATTGCGGGCGACGGTGATCTGCCGCTGGCTGGCGTGCTGGCCCAGGGCACGGGCCATGCGCATCATTTCGATGTTCTCAAACATGAGGCTTCTCCTCATTGGCGATAACCCGGTCTTAACCCCGATTCGTTTAGAAACCGTTTGCGGCCTGAAAAAACGGAGGACGGGGATGGACCAGTTGACCTCGATCGCGGCGCGGATTGCCGATCTGCGCATGGCCCGGCATTTCGGTCGGGTGCATTCGATGCAGGCGGGATTGATCCGGGTCGAGGGGCTGAACAGCCATGCCTCGGTCGGCGACAGGGTGGTGATCTCGCTGCAGAAAGGGCAGGTGGCGGGCGAGGTGGTGGGCCTTGCGCCGCGCCATGCCGATGTGCTGCCCGAAGGCGATGCCGAAGGGCTGTCGGTGGGGGCCGAGGTCGAGTTGCTGTTCGCGCCGACGATTGCCCCCTGTGACGCCTGGGTCGGGCGAATCATCGATCCCCTGGGCCAGCCGCTGGACGGCCGCCCCCTGCCTGCGGGCCGCGAGCCGCGCCCCTACCGGCGCGAGGCCCCGCCCGCCGTCCGCCGCAAGCGGCTGGGCGCGCGCCTGCCTACTGGGTTTGCGGTCTTCGACACGCTGCTGCCCCTGGTCAGGGGACAGCGGATCGGGCTGTTCGCCGGATCGGGCGTGGGCAAGTCCACGCTGCTGTCGGGGCTTGCCAAGGGCGTGCAGGCCGATGTCGTGGTGATCGCCATGATCGGCGAACGCGGGCGCGAGTTGCGCGAATTCGTCGAAAACACCCTGGGCGCCGAGGGCATGAAGCGGGCGGTGATCGTGGCCGCGACCTCGGACCGCTCGCCCCTGATCCGGCGGCGCTGCGCCTGGGCCGCGATGGCGGTGGCCGAGCATTTCCGCGACCAGGGACGCCATGTCCTGTTCCTGGCCGATTCGATCACCCGCTTTGCGGAGGCGCATCGGGAGATCGCCCTAGCTGCGGGGGAGCCCCCCAGCTATCGCGGCTTTCCTCCCTCGGTCTCGAACCTGATCATGGGTTTGGCCGAACGGTCCGGTCCGGGGCTGGAGGGGACGGGCGACATCACCGGCATCTTCAGCGTGCTGGTCGCCGGATCGGACATGGAGGAGCCGGTGGCCGACATCCTGCGCGGCACGCTGGACGGCCATGTGGTGCTGGACCGGACGATTGCGGAACGCGGTCGTTTTCCGGCCATCGATGTGGTAAGATCGGTGTCACGGTCCTTGCCCGACGCCGCCACCGCTGACGAGAACAGGATGATCGGCAAGGCCAGGGCCGCCCTTGGGGCCTATGCGGAATCCGAGTTGATGATTCGCGCAGGCCTTTACGCGCCCGGATCGGATCCCCGCCTGGATGAGGCTGTAAAGCTCTTCCCGCAGCTTGATGACTTCGTGACCTGCAAGACGATCGGGGTTGCGGAGAGCTTTCTGGAACTTGCGCGCGCGCTTCGGGTTCAGGCCAATCCGCGCCAAGGCGGGCGGATGTGATCGCAAGCGCAAGCAATTGAGATCGCTTAATTAATGTTAGGTCAGGGGGGCGGACCATTGCGCGGTGCAGCACGATTTGCAACTGTCCCCTGCCATAACAAGGGGACGGAATTGGCAATCACCGAGTATTTTGTCCGTTATCTTCAACGACGTGACACTCTGGCCCCCAAAGACCTGGACCGCCTGAGGGCGATCAAGACGGACCATGCCAGCTATGCCGCGGGCGAGGTGATCGTTCCTGCCGGCAGCAGCCCGACCCGCAGTTGCATGATGCTGCGGGGAATATCGGCGCGGTCGAACCAGCTTGTGGGCCGCCCGGACGACCGGGTGATCACGGCCCTGCATGTTCCCGGCGATTTCGTCGATCTTCACGCCTTTGTCCTGTCCAAGCTGGACCATTCCATTGTCGCGGTCGGCCCCGTCGAGGTCGAGTTCATCGACCATTCCGAACTGATCGAGATCACCCGGAACTTCCCGCATCTGACCCGCCTTCTGTGGATGGCGACGCTGATCGATTCGGCCATTCACAGGCAATGGCTGGTCGCCGCCGCGTCCCTGCGGTCAAGCGCGCATCTGGCGCATCTTCTGTGCGAGATCTACACGCGCCTGAATGCGGTCGGCGCGGCCTCGGACGGGCAGTTCCAGCTGCCGCTGCTGCAACGCGAACTGGCGGATATTCTGGGCTATTCCCCAATCCATGTGAACCGCGCGGTCCGCGACCTGCGGGATCGCGGCCTGATCCGCTGGTCGGGATCGGATATCACCATCATCGACTGGAAGGGCTTGGCGCTGCTGGCGCGCTTCGATCCGTCCTATCTGGATCTGGACCGGACCAGCCGCTGATCCGGCCTATTGGCACAGCCGCCAGCCGCCGCGCCGGGCGGCGATGTCCAGATGCAGGTGGTTCTCATGCGCCTCGTTCGCGCCGGGGCCAAGCACCGTGGTGAAGAACAGGCAGCCCGCCGCGCGGATGGTGCGCTGG
Source organism: Paracoccus sp. SSK6 (assembly GCF_039770665.1). Lineage (NCBI taxonomy): Bacteria > Pseudomonadati > Pseudomonadota > Alphaproteobacteria > Rhodobacterales > Paracoccaceae > Paracoccus > Paracoccus sp. SSK6. The sequence continues at coordinate 182,338 of NZ_JBDPNJ010000001.1, forward strand.
AAGGCCTCGGCCAGATCGCCGGTGTCGCTGCGGGGCTGAACCACCAGCGGCTCGGCCCCGTCGAACCGGATGGCGGCGATGTCGATGGCATTGCCAAGCGCGTGTTCCGACAGCTTGGGCCTTTCCTCTCCGGTGCCGATGCGCGGGCGGCAGTCATAGGTCGTGCCCAGTTGCAGCCCCGTGACGCGGGGCGCCCCCGGCAGCATGGCCGCCGCCGGGCGCAGGAAGTCGCGCGCCCAGAAGCCAAGCCCCCGCGCCGTGTCGCAGCGCATCACCGCGCCGCCCTCCAGAACCAGGTCGGGCAGGATCCGCTCCACCCGGATCGGCCGGGCAATGCCGCAATCGGGATCCTCCGGGTCGGTGATCGGCGGCTGTTCGGCATAGACCGTGCCCAGATAGGATAGCGCCAGCTTGCAGGCGGCAAGGTCCGCATCCGTTTCGCGCAGCATCCACCAGGCAGGTGGGGGCGGGGGACCGAACATCTCGGCGGGCTCGGGCGCGGCCTCTGCCGGTGCTTCGGGCGGCGGTGCTGCTGCTTCGGGCCGTTCCAATGGCCGTTCCGGCGGGCGGTCCTGCGCGGCGGCGGATGCCAGTGACACCAGCAGCCCCAGCAGGATCGCGCCCGCCCGGATCATGGCTGTTCCGTGACGGGCGGGACGACGAAGCCGTCGGGCAGGGCGCCGGTCAGCGCATCGGACAGCGGGTCGGCGGGCGGAACCTGCGCGTTGGCCTCTTCCTCCGAGGTGTTCTCGTAAACCGGCTCGACCGGGGCGCGCTTGGCGGCCAGCGGGTCGGGGTAATCAAGCGGCTGTTCCGGGGCGGGGGCGGCTGCCGGTTCCGACATCGTGCCGGCGGTCGCGGCGGCGGGGGTTTCCAGCGGCTGTTCCGGGGCGGCGGGGGTTCCGGTCGTGGCGCCCGTCGCATCGGCGATGGTGACGCCCTGGGGCAGGAACTCGACCACGGTGGTGTTGGCGCGGACCATATGGGCCAGTTCCTCGGCGTCCCAGTTGGTCAGGCGCACGCAGCCCATCGACTGGTTGCGGAACAGTTGCGACGGCGTGGGCGTGCCGTGGATCCCGTAGGTGGGCTTGGACAGCCCGATCCAGACGGTGCCCACCGGCGCGTTCGGTCCCGGCGGCACCACCAGCACCTTGTCATTGTCGCCCTGCTTGAAGTTCTTCCGGGGATCATAGGTATAGTTCGGGTTCAGCGCGACCGTCGCCACATGGTGGCTGCCCGAGGGCGAAGGCGTGGCCGACGATCCGATCGTCGCCGGATAATCCACCAGCAGCTTTCCCTTGGCGTCGAATCCCGCCACCCGCCGGGTGTTCACATCGACCAGGATGCGCGCCACCGTGCCCCGCATCCGGCTGCCGGTATTGATGACCTTGATCGTGGCGCCGGGCACCAGTTGGGTGCCGGGGTTCAGGAAGGCGATGAATTTTTCATCCATGTGGAAGCGTTCGCCCAGGCGTTCGGCGACGCTGGTATGGGCCATGGCGGGCATCTTCGCCTTTTCGGCATAGTCGGTCGGGATCGACTCGGCCAGGCCCTCGGCATCCTCGGCCGTGATGGTGTAATCCTGCGTCGCGGGCTGGGCCGCGAAGGATTGCAGCAGGTTCCAGACATGCGGGTCCATCACCCCGTCGATGGGCAGGCCCGACCGGCGTTCGAAGGCCATGATCGCGCTTTGGCTCATGCCGCCCTTGAAGCCGTCGATCACGCCCGGAGAGATCCCCGAGCGGTCCAGCAGCACCTGCACCTTGGTCGTCAGCGCCGACCGGCCCGAGGGAAGATCGCCGCCGTTATAGCTTGCCGCCTCGATATCGGCCGCCAGGAAGGGCTTGTCGGTCTGGGCCTGCACGGGCAGGGCGCAGAGCAAGGCAAGCGTCAGGGCAAGCGGGATTCGGGTCGAAAGGCGCGGCATGGGGGTCTCCGTCGGCATGGGCGCAGCATCGGGGGTCTTGCGGGGAATCGCCAGATAGACCGCCGGTCACATTCCGGTCAATTCCCGTTTGAGTTCGCCCCCGCCGCGGCATAGCCTGCCTGCCAGGAAAGCATGGCCGGGGACAGGGTGACGGGCGAGGGGATGGGAATGGCCGGCCTTGCCGCGATGGCGGCGGTGGTCACGCTGACGGCCCTGCGCATGCCGGTCGCTCTGGCGCTGCTGCTGACGGGCGCGGCCAGAATGGCCCGGCTGGGCACCCTGGGCGAGGCATGGGAAACCGTGGCGGGTTTGCTGTCGTCGCCCGATCTGCTGCTGGTCCCGCTGGTGCTGATGCTGGGGAATGTCGCCTTCTACGCAGGCTTTGCGACGCGCGCGCATGATGCCGCGGCGGTGATCCTTCAGGGCAGGCGGGGCGGGCTTGCCATGGCAGCAGTCCTTGGCTGCGCGGCGTTTTCCGCGACCTCGGGGTCGTCGGTGGGATCTGCGGCCACCATGTCGCGCATCGCCCTGCCCCCCATGCTGGCCGCCGGTTACGATCCGCGCCTGGCGGGCGCCTCGGTCGCCATGGGCAGCACGCCGGGAGCGCTGCTGCCGCCGTCGATGCTGCTGATCGCCTGGGGGCTGCTGTCGGGAACGCCGGTGGGCACGATGTTCCTGGCCGGGCTGCTGCCCGCGTTTTTGTCTCTGGCGGGAATGGTCGCGGTTGTCCTGTGGTGGGTCCGGCATGATCCCCAAGCCGGGCCCCTGCCGCAACCCCTGCCGATCCGTCCGGCCGAGGCGCTGCGCGCCGTCTGGCTTGCGCCGCTGTTGTTCGCCATCATTGTCGGCGGCCTTTTCTGGGGCCTGCTGACCGCCACCGCCGCCGTGGCGGTCTGCCTGGCGGCGACGCTGGCCTTCGGCTTGATCCAGCACCGCCTGAGGCCGGAAACACTGTGGATCGCCCTGCGCGAAACGCTGCGGCAGGCGGCGGCGATCCTGGCGGTCCTGATCGCCGCGCGGCTGTTCCTGGTCTTCCTTGATGCGGCAGGCACCCCGGCCCTGCTGGAGGATTGGATGGCAGCCGCCCCCCGCCTGCTTGCCGTTCTGCTGCTGGGGCTGGCCTGCGCCCTTCTTAGCCTTCTGGCCGAGCCCGTGGCGATGCTGGTCCTGGCCCTGCCTTTCGCCGGGGCCCTGGCCCGTGCCCATGGCCTCGATCCCGCCTGGGCAGGCATCGTCCTGGTCAAGCTGGTGGAAACCGCGATGATCCTGCCGCCCTTGGGGCTGATCGTGGTGATCATCGGCAGGACGGTGCGGGACGTTCCGCCAGGGGCGATATTCGCGGGGATCGGGCGCTTCCTGTTCGCGGACCTTCTGGTCCTGGCCGCGCTTGTGCTGTTTCCGGGGCTGGTGCTGGCGGCGGGCTGATCAGTCCTCGGACACCAGCCGGTGCTGGGGCGGATAGAACTGGCGGGCGAAGGACACGGGGGTGCTGTCGCTCCAGTTCGTGCGTTCGATGGTCAGCACGGGCACGCCTTCGTCGATCCCAAGGTGGCGCGCGCAATCGCCGCGCGCGGCATCCGCAAGGATCGAGAAACGGCCATGCGTCAGCGGAACCTGGCTTGCCAGCCATTCATGCGCCGACCGGCGCTCCACGTCCTGCCGGGTCAGGGGCGGCAGGGCGCGCGGGTTCAGCCAGATCGCCTCGCAGCAATGCGGGCGGCCGTCGGCGGTATAGGTCGCCTTGACCAGCACCAGATCCTCGCCCGGCGAGACCTGCAGGGCGCGGGCCGCGGCCTCGGTCGGCAAGCGGATGGAAAAGCTGTTCAGGTCATAGGCATAGGCCGCGCCCATGCCCTCGATCTCGGTGCGGATCGCGGGCATGTCCAGCACCGTGCGCCGGGCCGAGGTCGAGGCGACGCGCGTGCCGACCTTGCGCCGCCGTTCGATGATCCCGCTGTCGGCCAGTTCGCGCAGCGCCCGGTTGACGGTGGCCCGCGCGCAGCCAAGGCTTGCCGCCAGTTCCTGTTCGGTGGGGATCAACTCGCCGGGCGGCCATTCGCGCGAGCGGATCCGTTCCAGCACATCGGCCCGCACCGACTGCCAGGTGTTCATGCGCCTGCTGCCGCCCGCCGCGCCCGATGCACGCAGCGACCGGACAAGGTTTCCGGGGATTTTTGCCATCTTTTGACTATGATACTCGAGACATACAATCCGCTTAATGTCTGGAAAAGTTGACGCAAAAGGAAGCTGTCCAAATCGACAGTGCTTCCTGATCAGCAAGGGTTTGCGCAAGGCAGCCCCTGCAAAGGCGACAGTTCGCTTGCACAAGGCAGCGCGGCTGCTATTGCATGATCTGCAGGCAGGCACAGGGGGAACGATGCGCGCCCATACCACCGCGATTACCGCCGCCACCCCGATGGCCGCCACTGGGACCGCCTGGGGCATCCTGACCGCCATCAGCCTGTGCCACACCATCAACGACGTGATGCAGTCGATGCTGGCGGCGATCTATCCGCTGCTGCAGGTCGAGTTCTCGCTGACCTATGCGCAGATCGGGGTGATGACCTTCGCCTTCCAGGTCACGGCATCGCTGCTGCAGCCGCTGATCGGGATGGCGACGGACCGCCACCCGCAGCCGCGTTCGCTGCCCTTCGGCATGGCCTCGACCTTCTGCGGGGTGCTGCTGCTGGCCTTTGCGCATCATTACGGGATGCTGCTGGCGGGCGCGATGCTGATCGGCGTCGGATCGGCCGTGTTCCATCCCGAAAGCTCGCGCGTGGCGCGGCTGGCATCGGGCGGGCGCTTCGGGACGGCGCAGTCGCTGTTCCAGATGGGCGGCAATTTCGGCCAGTCGCTGGGCCCGCTGCTGGCGGCCTTCATCGTCGTGCCGCTGGGCCGCCCGGCGGTGGCCTGGTTCGCGGTGGCCGCGGCCCTGGGTGCCGCGCTGCTGTGGCATGTGGGCCACTGGGCCGAGGGGCGCCGCCGCGCCGCGACCGCCAGGGCCGACACCGCCCTGCGCCTGCCGCGCGGCATCGTGATCCGGTCCATCGCCGTGCTGGCGATCCTGACCTTCACCAAGAACATCTACACCGCCTCGATGAGCAGCTATTTCACTTTCTTCACCATCGAGAAGTTCGGCCTGGGCGCGCAGGGCGCGCAGATCATGCTGTTCCTGTTCCTGGGCGGCATGGCGGCGGGCGTGATCCTGGGCGGCATCGTCGGCGACCGGATCGGGCCCTTGCGGGTCATCTGGTTTTCCATCCTGGGTGTGCTGCCCTTCACGCTGCTGCTGCCGCATGTCGGGCTGATGACGACGGGGGTGCTGGCCATCATCATCGGACTGATCCTTGCCTCGGCCTTCCCGGCCATCGTGGTCTTTGCGCAGGAACTGGTGCCGGGCCGCACGGGCACCATCGCCGGGCTGTTCTTCGGCTTCAGCTTCGGCATGGGGGGCATCGCCGCCGCCGCCCTGGGCGTTCTTGCCGACGCGCAGGGGATCGAGCGGGTGTTCGTCCTCTGCTCGTTCCTGCCGGTGCTGGGGATCCTGACGATCTTCCTGCCGCGTCAGGGACGGCCGGTTGGCGGATGACGGCTGCGCCGCTGTTCTTCCACATCAGCCCCGACTGGTGCGGCGAGGCGCGGCTGGCCCGCCTGTTCCGCCGTAACGGCCATGCCGCCGTCTGCCATGACGATGGCCGCCTGGCCGAGGATATCCTGTTCGCGCGTGCCAGCGGGGGCGAGGCGCTGCGCCCTTGGCCCGGCACGGTGCTGTTTTCGGGCCTTTACCGCCACACCCCGCATTGGCGCCCGCCGCTGGAGGCCTGGCGGCAGTTCCCCTGGCTGGCCGACCGCTTTCCGCAGGCGCGTTTCATCCTGACCCTGCGCCGCCCCGAGGACTGGATCCTCGACCGCCTGACCCGCGACGGGGGTGCTGCCGCGCGCTGCCATGCCCATCATCGCGGTTGCGATCCGTCGGACCTGCCGGACCTGTGGGAAGCCGACTGGCACGCCCATCTGGCTGCGGTCGATGCCTTCTTCGGCGCCGATCCCCGGCTGATCCGCGTCGATCTGGACCTTGAGACGCCGCGCGATCTGGCGGCAAGGCTGGACCCGCTGCTGCCGATGCCGGATGCCGGATGGCAGCAAGGGTGGTTCCCCCAGGCGGAAGAAACCGCGCCAGCCGCTCTCGCGCTGCTGGACAGGCAGGCGCCGGAAGCCGTCGATCCGGGCTATGTCGAGGATGTGGCCTTGTTCTGCCTGCGCGGTCTGGGGCGCGGCACGAGCGAGGATCGCGGCGCATCGGAATATTTTTCCACCTGGGACGGCGGGGACATCGTGGCCGACCGTCGCGGCAACAGGCGCCGGATCGGGGTTCTGGACGGAACCGCCGTTTCCGCCCCCGGCCGGCATTTCAAGCTGCTCCGCGCCGAAGGCGTCATCAACGACGCCCTGCGCCTTGGCCGCGCCATGCCCCTGCGCATCGACATGGAGGATTCGCGCTGGTTCGGTTCGCCGCAGGGCCATCCCCTGGCCGGTCCGACCCTGTGCCACAATCGCCGCAAGGGCGCGCGGAATGCCGTGCTGTGGCCGCTGCCGGACCAGCACGGCATCGGGTTGCCGGGTTTCGACCCCGATGCCGCGCCTGACCCGATCCCGTGGGAAAAGAAGCTGGACCGGGTGGTCTGGCGCGGCATGATCTCGGGCAGCGAGATGACGGGCAGCGTCAAGCCCGGCCCCGCCTCGCATGTCTTCCTGCGCCAATTGGCCGAGGCCGGGGACGATCCGGCCCGGCGGCAGGCCGCGTGGGATCGGTTGTCGAACACCTCGCGGCTGGCCTTCGTGCGCCGCTGGTGGGGCCATCCCGATTTCGACCTGGGCGTGGTCATGGCCTGGGGATACCGTGAATTCGCCCGCGACCCGCTGCTGGCGCCTTACTGCACGCCGCGCCAGGACCGCGCCTTCTTCCGGCGCTTTCGCTATCAGCTGTGCCTTTCCGGCTATGACCACGGGTCGAATTTCATCCCCGCCATCGACGGCCAGTCCGTGCTTCTGTCCGAGGAGGACGGGTGGGAGGTCTTCTATTCCGGCCGCTTCCGCCCGTGGAAACACTATATCCCGCTGGCGCGATATGGCGCGGATGTCGCCGAAAAGCTGGCCTGGGCGCGCGAAAATCCCCAGGAATGCAAGGCGATGGCCGCTGCGGCCCAGGCCGAGGCCGCGCTTCTGCGCCGTCCCGCCACGCGCCGGGCGATCATGGCGCGCATCCTCGACGGGCTGGCCGGGGCAGGCTAAGCCAAGGGGCAGGAGGAACCCCATGACCACGATCCGCATCGAACCCATCACTGCAGACGCCTTCGCCCCCTTCGGCGAATTGCTGACCGCGCGCGCCACGCCCGACCGCATGATCAACGCCGGCCGCTGCGAGCGTCACCACGCCCTTGCCACCGTCGAGCGGGCGGGGGGAGAGGCGATCATCTCGATCTTCCGGTCCGAAGCCGTCAGCCTGCCCTATGACTGCACGCTGCTGGAGCGGCACCCCCTGGGCAGCCAGGCTTTCATGCCGCTGGGCCCGGATGCCTGGATGTCGGTCGTGGCCCCCGATGACAATGGCCAGCCCGGCCAGCCGCGCGCCTTCCTGGTGCCTGCGGGCATGGGCGTGAACCTGCGCGCCGGCGTCTGGCATGGCGTGCTGACGCCGCTGGACCGGCCTGCGGATTTCCTGGTCGTGGACCGGGAAGGCGAGGGCGTGAACCTTGAAGAGGTCGCCATCGACCCTGTAACCATCGTGGCATGATTCTGCCCGATTTCAGCTTCGAACAGGCCGCCCTGTCCCGTGGCGCCCGCCGCGTCGCGGGCGTGGACGAGGTCGGGCGCGGCCCGCTGGCCGGTCCCGTCACCGCCGCCGCCGTGGTGCTGGACCCGGGCAACATCCCCGAGGGGCTGAATGATTCCAAGAAGCTGACGGCAAAGCGGCGCGAAGCCCTGGCCGAATGGCTGGCCGCCCATTGCGACCATTGCATCATCCATGTCGGCGTCGAGGAGATCGACCGCCTGAACATCTATCACGCGTCCCACCTGGCGATGTGCATGGCGGTCGCGGGACTGCGGACCAGGCCCTGCCATGTGCTGGTGGACGGCAACCGTGTTCCGCGCGACCTGTCCTGTCCCGGAGAGCCCGTCGTGGGGGGCGACGCCCGCTGCGTGACCATTGCCGCAGCCTCGATCCTGGCCAAGGTGGCGCGGGACCGGCTGATGGTGGATTTGGCGCAACAACATCCCGGATACGGCTGGGAAGCCAATGCAGGTTACGCAACGCCCGCCCACAGGCAGGCGCTCCTAGATTTGGGCGTGACCCCCTATCATAGGCGTTCGTTCGAGCCGGTCCACAACATCTTGTGTAAAGCCCTGGAAGCAAGTTCTTGATTCAAAAAAGAAATTGACGCCGATTCGGGTCTGAATCATGTTGGGGGCATACCAGACCGGCAAGAAGCCGGCGATTTCCCCCGAGGCGAAGATGATGACGACCAAGGATCAGCGCATGGCAGCCGCGCGACCGTTACCCCTGAACCAAATTCTGGCAGGCGATTGCATCGAGGTGATGAACGCGCTTCCCGAAGCCAGCGTGGACCTGATCTTTGCCGACCCTCCCTATAACCTGCAATTGCGGGGCGACCTGCACCGGCCCGACAATTCCCGCGTCGATGCGGTCGATGACCATTGGGACCAGTTTTCCAGCTTTGCCAGCTATGACGCCTTTACCCGCGACTGGCTGACTGCGGCGCGCCGGTTGCTGAAGCCCAACGGCGCGATCTGGGTGATCGGCAGCTATCACAACATCTTCCGCGTGGGGGCCGAGATCCAGAACCAGGGCTTCTGGATCATGAACGACGTGATCTGGCGCAAGTCGAACCCGATGCCCAACTTCCGCGGCAAGCGGCTGACCAACGCGCATGAAACCCTGATCTGGGCGGCAAAGTCCGAGAACTCGAAATACACCTTCAACTACGAGGCGCTGAAGTCGCTGAACGAAGGCACGCAGATGCGATCGGACTGGGTGATCCCGATCTGCAACGGCGGCGAACGCCTCAAGGACGCGGCAGGCGACAAGGCCCATCCGACGCAAAAGCCCGAGGCGCTGCTGCACCGCGTCATCATCGGCACCACCAATCCCGGCGACGTGGTGCTGGACCCGTTCTTCGGCACCGGCACCACCGGCGCGGTCGCCAAGATGCTGGGGCGCGACTTCATCGGGATCGAGCGGGAGGCCGCGTACCGTGAGGTTGCCGAGAAGCGCATCAGCCGCATCCGCCGCCTGGATGCCGAGGCGCTTGCCACGACCCGCGCCAAACGGGCGGAACCGCGCATCCCCTTCGGCCAGGTGATCGAACGCGGGATGCTGCGCCCGGGCGAAGAACTGTATTCCATGAACAACCGCCACAAGGCCAAGGTCCGCGCCGATGGCAGCCTGATCGGCAATGACGTGAAGGGCTCCATCCACCAGGTCGGCGCCGCGCTGGAAGGCGCGCCAAGCTGCAACGGCTGGACCTATTGGCATTACCGGCGCGAGGGCAGGATGATCCCCATCGACATCCTGCGCCAGCAGATCCGGGCCGAGATGGAGGGCGAGGTGTCCCGCCCCAACTGAACATCAGGTGTTCGCCACGTTCCCCCGGCTGCCGCCATCAGGGGAACCGCCTTGCCCCGCCATCCTCGCATGGCGGGGCTTTTTCGGTTTGCGGGTCCGATGCTACTCCCGGTGATAGGGCGATCCCGCCAGGATGGTCGCCGCGCGGTAAAGCTGTTCGGCCAGCATCACGCGCACCAGCATATGCGGCCAGACCATGCGGCCCAGGCTGATCTGCCAGTCGGCCCGCGCCCGCAGGGAAGGATCCAGCCCGTCCGCGCCGCCGATCACGAAGCACAAATCGCGCGCTTGGTCGCGGTAATCCGCCAGCCGCCGCGCAAACTGGGGGGAGGTCGGCTGTTCGCCCCGTTCGTCCATCACCACCAGACCCGCGCCTTGCGGGATGGCACGCGCCAGCAACTCGGCCTCGGCACCCATGCCGCCGCCGCGCTTGTCCTCGACCTCGGTGAGGGTGACAGGCGGCAGGCCAAGGCTGCGCCCGGCCTTGGCGAAACGGTCGAGGTAGTCCGCCACCATCGCCGCCTCGGGGCCCTTGCGAAGCCGCCCGACCGCGGCGATGTCGATTCGCATGAAGCCTGCCCGGTTTCAGACCGCCGGACGGGCCCCGTCGCGGACGCGGCTCAGCGCGTCGGCGGGCATCCACATCTTTTCAAGCTGATAGAACTCGCGCACCTCGGGGCGGAAGACGTGGACGATGACATCGTCGGTGTCGATCAGCACCCAGTCGCCGGTGTCCTTGCCCTCGATGCGCGGGGTGCGGCCGGTGATCTGCTTCATGCGGTCGGCCAGCTTTTCGGCGATGGCGCTTACCTGGCGCGCGCTGCGGCCCGATGCGATCACCATGTGATCCGCCATGGCCGATCGTCCGCGCAGGTCGATCGTCACGATGTCCTCGGCCTTGTCGTCGTCAAGCGAGGACAGGACGCGGGCAAGGATCTGGTCGCTGGTCAGATCATGCGCCGCAGGGGTCGCTGCCGGACCCGTGGCCGGCGAGACGTCTTGTGACAGGGTTCAATCCTCCGGTCAGCGCGCCGATCGCCCCCGGCGCAGGGGATAGGGTTAAAGATAGCAACTTTTCGCACCATCTCAATGTTCCCGGTCCGATTCCGCGTCGTCCGGCCGGGGATCGCCCGTATGGATCGGCGGCGCGGCGTTCACAAGCCGGACCTCGCGTTGCGGGAAGGGAATGGTGATGCCCTGTTCCTGGAAGGCGTCCCACAGCACCAGATAGACTTGGCCCCGCACATTGGTCAGCCCGTCCGCCGCGTCGTCGATCCAGAAGCGCAGCACATAGTCGATGGAATTGTCGCCGAATCCCGTGACCCAGCAGACCGCCTGGCGGTGCGTCAGCACGCGCCTGACGGTCTTGACGGCGGCGATGGCGGTGGCGGTGACCTTGTGGGGATCGTCGTCGTAGGAGGCGCGGAACGTCAGGTCCAGCCGCACGAAGCTGTTGTTGTGCGACCAGTTCACGACCTGGCCCGTCACCAGATCCTCGTTCGGGATCAGATAGGCCTTGCCGTCGCGCGTCACCACGTTGACATAGCGGGCGCCCAGTTCCTCGATCCAGCCGAAGGTGTCGCCCAGGCTGATGACATCGCCGGGCTTCACCGACTTGTCCAGCAGGATGATGACGCCGGACACAAGGTTGGACACCACCTTCTGCAGCCCGAAGCCCAGGCCCACGCCGACCGCGCCCGAAAAGACCGCAAGCCCCGTCAGGTCGAAGCCCACGGCCCGCAATCCGACGATGATCGCCAGACTGAACAGCACGATCTGCAGCAGTTTCGTGGTCAGGACCCGCATCGTGGGCGAGAGATCCTGGTTGCGCGCCAGCCTGCCGCTGACCAGCCGCGACAGCATTCTTGCCCCGGTGATCATCAGGCCGGTCACCAGCAGAACCTTCATCACCGTCAGGACCGACAGGCGGAAGTCGCCGATGGTCAGGGCGATGCTGTCCAGGAACTTTCCCACCGGCTCGGTCAGATCCAGCAGGAACAGCGTGACCCAGACCCATGCGCTCCAGCTGAGGATGCGCCGCAGCAGGCGGTTCGCGACAAGCCGCATCAGGAAGAAGATGCCCAGCCAGGCCGTGGCGATCGAGGCCGCAAGCGCCACAAGCGCGCTATGGGACGGCCATGTCACCGCCCGCATGGCGATCACCACTCCCCAGGCCAGCAGGACAAAGATCATCAGCCCCAGCCTGCGTCCGACCAGGATGCCCAGCCGCAGCCGCCATTTGGGCCAATTCGCGCGCGACCGCAGCCAGCCGTTCAGCATCCGCGCCCCGATTCGCCCCAGGATCAGGGACATGAGCGCCAGGGCCAGGATGGCGGCCGCCTGATACAGCCGCATGGGCAGGACCATGATCTCGAAGAACAGGGCGATGCGCGACCACAATCCTTGTGCGGCATCCAAGATGTCGGGCCCGACCTGGATCATCCGTTTCCCTTGCGACATGGGGGCAGTCAGCCAATATTGCCCCAACGCCGGAAGCATTGTAAAAGATCGCGCATGTCAGGGTTCATTTATTTCGACATCCATGATCGCGCGCGCCTGCCGTCGCGGTTCTTCGGCGCCACGCGGCGCGTGACGGCGCGACTGTGACGGGCTGCGGTCCCGCCGCAGCCATGCCGCATGTTCCCAAAAGCATCACAGCCGAAAGCCAGACAGCCATGACCATCGAACCCCAAGCCGCCGCCGCGCGGACGCTTTACGACAAGATCTGGGACGCCCATGTGGTGGACCGCCAGCCCGACGGCACCTGCCTTCTGTATATCGACCGCCACCTGGTCCACGAAGTCACCAGCCCGCAGGCATTCGAGGGCCTGCGCATGACCGGCCGCAAGGTCCGCGCCCCCGAACGCACCATCGCCGTGCCCGACCACAACGTGCCCACCACCTGGGACCGCGAACAGGGCATCGACAACGAGGAATCGCGCATCCAGGTCGAGGCGCTTGACCGCAATGCCCGCGAATTCGGCGTGGTCTATTACCCGGTGACCGATATCCGCCAGGGCATCGTCCATATCATCGGCCCCGAACAGGGCTGGACCCTGCCCGGCATGACGGTGGTCTGCGGCGACAGCCACACCTCGACCCACGGGGCCTTCGGCGCGCTGGCCCACGGCATCGGCACCTCCGAGGTCGAGCATGTGCTGGCCACCCAGACGCTGATCCAGAAGAAATCGAAGAACATGAAGGTCGAGGTGACCGGCCGCCTGGCGCCCGGCGTCACCGCCAAGGACGTGGTGCTGGCGATCATCGGCAAGACCGGCACCGGCGGCGGCACCGGCTATGTCATCGAATATTGCGGCGAGGCGATCCGCAACCTGTCGATGGAAGGCCGCATGACCATCTGCAACATGGCCATCGAAGGCGGCGCCCGCGCGGGCCTGATCGCGCCGGACCAGACCACCTTCGATTACGTCAAGGGCCGTCCCCATGCGCCGAAAGGCGCGCAGTGGGAAGCGGCAGTCAATTGGTGGAAGACGCTCTACAGCGACGACGATGCGCATTGGGACAAGGTCGTCACCCTGCGCGGCGAGGATATCGCCCCCACCATCACCTGGGGCACCAGCCCCGAAGACGCGCTGCCCATCACCGCGACGGTTCCTGCGCCTGAGGACTTCACCGGCGGCAAGGTCGAGGCCGCGCGGCGCAGCCTGGACTACATGGGCCTGACGCCCGGCTCGCCCCTGACCGACATCGCCATCGACGCGGTCTTCATCGGCTCCTGCACCAACGGCCGGATCGAGGATCTGCGCGCGGCGGCCCAGATCCTGCGCGGCCGCAGGCTGGCACCGGGCGTGCGCGGCATGGTCGTGCCCGGATCGGGCCTTGTCCGCGCTCAGGCCGAGGAAGAGGGGCTGGATCAAGTCTTCAAGGATGCGGGCTTCGAATGGCGCCTTGCGGGCTGCTCGATGTGCCTGGGGATGAACCCCGACCAGTTGGCCCCCGGCGAACGCTGCGCCGCGACCAGCAACCGCAACTTCGAAGGCCGCCAGGGCTACAAGGGCCGCACCCACCTGATGTCGCCCGCGATGGCTGCGGCGGCGGGCGTGGCCGGGCATCTGGTCGATGTCCGCGCCTTCGCGGCGGAAACGGTGTAAGGAGACCCGATCATGGACAAGTTCACCACCCTGACCGGGATCGCGGCGCCCATGCCGCTGGTCAATATCGACACCGACATGATCATCCCCAAGCAGTTCCTGAAGACGATCCAGCGGTCGGGCCTCGGGGTCAACCTGTTCGACGAGATGCGCTATGACCGCGACGGGAACGAGTTGCCGGATTTCGTGCTGAACCAGCCCGCCTATCGGCAGGCGGAAATCATCGTGGCAGGCGACAATTTCGGCTGCGGATCCTCGCGCGAACATGCGCCCTGGGCTTTGCTGGACTTCGGGATCCGCTGCGTCATCTCGACCAGCTTTGCCGACATCTTCTTCAACAACTGCTTCAAGAACGGCATCCTGCCCGTGGTGCTGCCGCAGGAAGCGGTCGATGTGCTGATGGAGGACGCGCGCCGTGGCGCCAATGCCCGCATGACGGTGGATCTGGAAAACCAGACGGTCACCACCTCGGACGGCGTTTCCTTCGCCTTCGAGGTCGATCCCTTCCGCAAGCATTGCCTGCTGAACGGTCTGGACGACATCGGGCTGACGATGGAAAAAGCCCCCGTCATCGAAAGCTACGAGACGCAGATGGCGCAGGCCCGGCCCTGGGTCTGACCCGCCCTTTCCGAAGCATCGCAAGCCGGGCACCTGCCCGGCTTCCTTGTTTCGGCGGAACCGCAAGCGGCACGTCGCCCCGGTCTGGTTTCTCCGGCTGCCCAGCGGCCGGGCGCGCCCTTGCGCAGGACAACGGTTCGCGGAATGGTCATCGCCCGTCACCCGCGTGACCGGCCCAAGCGGCTTTTCCCCAGCCGGGATTTTCATTAGGACGGCACAAGCGTAACAAGGCGCAAACTACCTTGAGGCCGACATGACGAAACCCGTGGTCCTGTGCATCCTTGACGGCTGGGGCATTTCCGACCGCCCCGAGCAAAGCGCGCCGGATCAGGCGGCCACACCGAACTTCGACCGGCTGATGCGCGACTGCCCCCATGCGACGCTGACCACCTTCGGCCCCGACGTGGGCCTGCCGCGCGGGCAGATGGGCAATTCCGAGGTCGGCCACACCAATATCGGCGCGGGCCGCGTCGTGGCCATGGACCTGGGCCAGATCGACCTGGCGATCGAGGATGGCAGCTTCGTGGGCAACGAAGGGCTGGTCCGCTTTGTCGAACGGCTGCGCGCCACGGGCGGGACCGCGCATCTGATGGGCGTGGTGTCCGACGGCGGCGTGCATGGCCATGTCGTCCATGTGCAGGCCGCCATCCGCGCCATTGCCGCGGCAGGCGTGCCGGTGGTGGTCCATGCGATCACCGACGGGCGCGACGTGCCGCCGCAATCGGCCATAGGCTTTGTCACCGAATTGCAGGGAACGCTGCCCGAAGGCGCGCGGATCGGCACGGTGATCGGCCGTTACTTCGCGATGGACCGCGACAACCGCTGGGAACGGGTTGAGCGCGCCTATCGCGCCATGGTGGCGGGGCAGGGCGAGCCCGCCTTGTCCGCCGACCTGGCCGTGACCACGGCCTATGCGCGGGGCGAGACGGACGAATTCATCCAGCCCTTCATCATCGACGGCTATAACGGCGCGATGGACGGGGACGGGTTCTTCTGCCTCAACTTCCGCGCGGATCGCGCGCGGGAAATCCTGACGGCTCTGGCCGATCCGACCTTCGACCAGTTCGACACCGGCGACCGCCCCGAATGGGCGGCGCTTCTGGGCATGGTCGATTACAGCACCCGGCACAACGAATACATGACCACGGCCTACCCGAAGCGTCAGGTGCTGAATACCCTGGGCGCTTGGGTCGCGGCCAAGGGCCTGCGCCAGTTCCGCCTGGCCGAGACCGAGAAATATCCCCATGTCACCTTCTTCCTGAACGGCGGGAAAGAGGCGCCCGAACGGGGCGAGGACCGCTTCATGCCCTCCAGCCCCAAGGTCGCGACCTATGACCTTGCGCCCGAGATGGCCGCCGATGAGGTGGCGACGAAGCTGGTCGAGGTGATCGGCGGCGGCTATGACCTGATCGTGGTGAACTTCGCCAATCCCGACATGGTGGGCCATACCGGCAGCCTGCCCGCCGCCACCCTGGCCTGCGAGGCCGTGGATCGCGGCCTTGGCCGGATGCTGGAGGCCCTGGATCGCGTCGGCGGCGCGGCGGTGATCTGCGCCGACCACGGCAATTGCGAGACGATGATCGACCCGGAAACCGGCGGCCCGCATACCGCCCATACCACCAACCCGGTGCCGGTGATCGTCTATGGCGGCCCGGCGGGCGCGCGGCTGCGCAATGGCCGTCTGGCCGACCTGGCGCCGACCGTCTTGCAGCTGATGGGCCTTGACCAGCCCGCCGAAATGACGGGCCAGAGCCTGATCGTGACCGCATGAGGTTCCTTCTTCCCCTGGCGCTCTCCGCGCTGATCGCCGCCGCGCCCGCCACAGCCCAGGAACCCTCGGTCAGCGCCGCCGTGGCCGAGGCGCAGGACGCCGCCGCCCAGTTGCGCGCGGCCGTGGCCAAGCTGGCCGACGCGGTGTCCGCCGACGACCAGGTGGTCGCCCTGACCGAGGTGATCCGGGGATACGAACAGGGCCTTGCCGCCCTGCGCGAGGGGTTGCGCCAGGCCAGCGCGCGAGAGGCGGAACTGCGCGCCCGCTTCGAATCGCAGCGGGTGCAGCTTGCCTCGGTCCTGGGGGCCATGACGGCTCTGCAGCAGGCCCCCGAAGCCACCATGCTGCTGCATCCGGCGGGCGCGCTTGCCAATGCGCGGTCCGGCATGGTCCTGGCCGATGTCACCCCCGGCCTGCGGGCCGAGGCCGAGGCATTGCAGGACGATCTGCAGGAAATCGCCACCGTCCGCGAACTGCAGGCGGGCGCCGCGCAGATGCTGGGCGCCGGGCTGGCCTCGGTGCAGGAGGCGCGCAGGCTGCTGGCAAGCGCCGTGACCGACCGCTCCAGCTTGCCGGTCCGCTTTGCCGAGGCGCCCGCCGAATTGCAGAAACTGCGCGACGCCGCGCAATCCTTGGACGAATTCGCGGCGGGCGTGGCCAAGGTGCAGATGGATGTGGGCCCGCCCATGGAGGATTTCGAGGGCGCGAAGGGCAGCCTGCCCCTGCCGGTCGTGGGCACCATCCTGCGCCTTTACGACCAGCCGGATGCCGCCGGGGTCAAGCGCCCCGGCTGGGTGATCGCCACGCCTCCCGCCGCCCTGGTCACGACCCCCTGGCCCGCAACGATCCGCTATCGCGGCCCGCTTCTGGATTACGGCAATGTGATGATCGTCGAGCCCGCGCGCGGTTATCTTCTGGTCTTCGCGGGCATGTCGCAGGTGTTTGGTGAGGTGGGCGACGTGCTGCAGGCGGGCGATCCGATCGGCCTGATGGGCGGGCAGGAAGCGTCGGCCCAGGAATTCGGTGCGCAATTCGTGGCCGATGCCGCCATTGGCGGCAATGCAGGGCAGACCGAATCCCTGTATCTGGAATTGCGCAAGGGACAGGAAACTCTGGACCCGGCGGACTGGTTCGTGCTGAATCCCGTCACGGGGGCCCAACAGGATTGAAGGCAGGAAAGGCCGACATGAAACATTATCTGATCGCAGGCGTGGGCGGCGTTCTGGCCGGGGCCCTGCTGACCACCCAGATCGCCGGTCCGCTGGTGGCGCAGGAAACCGGCTCCAACGCCTCGATCTATGAACAGCTGGAACTGTTCGGCAATGTCTTCGAACGGGTCCGCGCCGATTATGTCGAGGCGCCCGACGACAAGAAGCTGATCGAGGCCGCGATCAACGGGATGCTGACATCGCTGGATCCGCATTCTTCCTTCCTGTCGGCCAACGATTACGAGGACATGCAGACCCAGACCCGCGGCAGCTTCGGCGGCCTGGGGATCGAGGTCAGCCAGGAGGACGGGCTGGTCAAGGTCGTCTCGCCCATCGACGACACGCCGGCGGCGCAGGCGGGGGTCAAGTCGGGCGATTTCATCACCCATGTGAACGGCGAATCGCTGATGGGCCTGACGCTGGACCAGGCGGTGGACATGATGCGCGGCCCCATCGGGTCGGAAATAACCGTCACCATCCTGCGCGAAGGCGAGACCGAGCCCTTCGACCTGACCATGACGCGCGACACGATCAAGCTGACGGTGGTCAAGACGCGGGTCGAGGGTCATTCGGTCGTCCTGCGCGTCTCGACCTTCAACGACGAAACCTATGACACGTTGAAGTCCGAACTGGAAAAGGGCGTCAAGGACGCGGGCGGGATCGACAAGGTCACGGGCTTCGTGCTGGATCTGCGCAACAACCCCGGCGGCCTGCTGAACCAGGCGATCAGCGTTTCGGACGCCTTCCTGGACGCAGGCGAGATCGTCAGCACCCGTGGCCGCAACCCCGAGGAAAGCGAGCGCTGGAACGCCGAGCCCGGTGACCTGGCCCAGGGCAAACCCATGGTGGTGCTGACCAATGGCGGTTCGGCCAGTGCGTCGGAAATCGTCGCGGGCGCGCTGCAGGACCACCGCCGCGCCATCGTCGTGGGCGAAAAGACCTTCGGCAAGGGGTCGGTCCAGACGGTCATGCCGGTGACGGCCGACAGCGCCATCCGGCTGACCACGGCGCGTTATTACACGCCGTCGGGCCGCTCGATCCAGTCGTTGGGCATCCAGCCCGACATCCTGGTGGCGCAGCCCAAGCCCGCCGCCAAACCCGAGGACGAGAAGCAGGGCCCCCGCACGCAGTCGAACTTCGGCCGGTCCGAGGCCGACCTGCGCGGCGCGCTGAACAACGATTCGGTCAGCGACGACGAGAAGAAGCAGATCGAGGAAGAAGCCGCCGAGGTCGAGGCGACCGCCAAGCTGCGCGAGGAGGATTACCAGTTGGCCTATGCCGTGGACATCCTCAAGGGCTTGGCCGCCGTCGATTTCCAGGCGGGCCAGGTGCCTGCCAGCGAAACCCCCGCCGTCACGGGCGAGGGGTCGGGCACCGAAGGGGCTGCCAAGACGAATGGCTGAGGCGGAACGGACGGGACCGGGCGGGCTGCCCTATCGCCCCTGCGCGGGCGTGGTGCTGATCAACGCCGACGGGCTGGTCTTCGCGGGCCAGCGCATCGACATGCCCGGCGCCTGGCAGATGCCCCAGGGCGGCATCGACGAGGGCGAGGATCCCCGCACGGCCGCCCTGCGCGAACTGGTCGAGGAAACCGGCGTTTCCCCGGACCAGGTCGAGGTTCTGGCCGAAACTCCCGGCTGGGTCTGTTACGACCTGCCGCCCGAGCTTCTGGGCAAGGTCTGGAAGGGCAGGTATGGCGGGCAGCGCCAGAAATGGGTGCTGATGCGGTTTCTGGGGGACGATGCCGATATCCGCATCGACACCGATCACCCCGAGTTTCAGGAATGGCGCTGGATGCCCGCCGCCGCGCTGCTGGAAAACATCGTGCCCTTCAAACGCGGGGTTTACGAGGAGGTTCTGGCGGCGTTTGAGGGGTGGCTGCGATAGGGGGAGGGTGCCGAAGGCCAGGGCCTGCCTTGCGGACAATCCGGTCAGTCGATGATTCTGGCATCCTCGGCGCTCAGACGGGCGAGACCATCCTTCATCTGCTGTAGCCGGTCAGGGGAGTGCCCTTGCCACCTTGTCACTTCGGCAAGGATTCGCAGCGGGTCGCGTGAACGATAGGAAAGGGTCGGATTGCCGGGGAATTTCTTATCGGTCAGGTTGGGATCGTCCATGATTGGCCCGGTTGGTTCGACCACATAGATCCGTTCCGGCCTTGGGCCGGCAGCCAGTTCAGCGCCCCAGATTGCCGCATCCAGCGTGGCGGTAAAATACACCCAGGACAGCGGCTTGGCGTCAGTGAAGTTGGACTGGTACCCTGCGACGATCAGGTCTCCTGGTTTCAAATCAGCCTTGGTTCCGTGGAAGAAGGATTGTGAAAACATCCCGGCACTTGCTGACATGGCCGCCGCTCCCTTGATGTAATTCAGCGCGTCTCCGGGGGCCGCAAAAGCTTGAAACTGCCCTCGTCATGTCCACCATGGCTTCTGGATAGCCGACACCCGATGATGGCTGTGGGCTTGAGGCCACGAAAAAAAGGGCGCCCTCATTGGGCGCCCCTCTTGCTTACCGCCGCAACTGACCCAGCAGGATCGAGGTCGGATAGCCGTCCGGCGTGACCCCGATCGACCGCTGGTAGGCCGCGACCGATTCCATCGTGGCCGATCCGAACAGCCCGTCGATCTCGCCGTTGTAGAAACCCTTGGCGCGCAGGCGCTGCTGGATTTCCTGGCGTTCGCCGGTGGACAGGGGGCGGTCGTTCCTTGGCCACGACCCCTGGATCCCTGCGCGGCCCGCGATGCGCTCGCCCAGGAAGGCCACGCCAAGCGCGTAGTTGTCCGAGTTGTTGTAGCGCAGGATCGAGCGGAAGTTGTCGAGGATCAGGAAGGCCGGGCCATTCGCCCCCGCCGGCATGATGATGGACCCGTTCCCGCCGGGCAGCGCGCCGCCGCCGATCCGGCGCACGCCCTGCGCGGCCCAGTCCGACCGGCGCGTGCCCTTGCCGACCAGGCCCATGTTGAAGCCCGGCGGCAGTTGCACCTCGGCCCCCCAGGCCTGGCCGGGGATCCAGCCGTTGCGGCGCAGATAGTTCGCGGTCGAGGCCAGCGAATCGGTCGGGTCGTCCGACCAGATGTCGCGCCGCCCGTCGCCGTTGAAATCGACGGCGTAATCCAGATACGAAGTCGGCATGAACTGCGTGTGGCCCATGGCCCCCGCCCAGCTTCCCAGCATGTGTTCGGGATCGGTGTCGCCCGCCTGCAGGATCTTCAGCGAGGCGATCAACTGGTTCTGGAACATCTCGCCCCGGCGGCCGTCATAGGCCAAGGTGGCCAGAGAAGGGATGATCTGCATCTTGCCCCGGTTGGCGCCGAAGTTCGATTCCATCCCCCAGACGGCCAGCACGATCTCGCGCGGCACGCCATAGCGCGCCTCGATCCGGGACAGGATGCCCGCCAGTTGCGCGGCCTTCTGGCGGCCGGTGGTGACGCGCACCTCGGACACGGCGCTGTCCAGATACAGCCAGACGGGGCGGCTGAACTCGGCCTGCTTGCGGTCCAGGCGGATCACGTCGGGGTTGTAGCGGGCGATCCGCATGGCGCGATCGTATGTGGCGGGCGAGATGCCCGAGGCGATGGCGCGCGGCCGGAAGGACTGCACGAAGCGCTGCAAGCCCGCCTCGTCCCCGGCCGAAGCCTGCGGGATCGGCGCGGGCGTGACCGGGCCGCTGCCGGTCATCGCGCCGGGCGCGCGGTTCATCGCGCCCCCGCAGGACGCCAGTGCGCCCACCAAGGCGGTGGTCAGGAAGATGCGGGTCATGGTCATGGGGATCGCCTGTCCGTAACTGCTGCTGTTTTTTGTTGGAAGGCAGTCTAGCGAAGACACTTGCGGTTGAATAGGGCCGCCTCGCCCGTCAGTGAACCGTCCCCTCATCGTCGTCTGCGCCTTCGCAGCCTTTGAAAAAGGGCTGCATCTGCGCGACGATGACCGAGTTTTCGTCCAGGGCGCGCTGCATCAGGGCGCGTTCGTCCTCGTCGATCTCGTGGCCCTCGGCCAGGCGTTCGTCCAGCGTGCCGTATCCGGTCACGTCCAGCGGCGCGAGATCGGCCTGCTTGAGGATCGCCACGGTTTCGCGCACCGCCTCGGCCTCGTCGCGGCCAGAGGCATAGCAGATCAGCGCGGCGCCGGTCGATCCGTCGGGCAGGCCGTCGTTCCTGGACCGGCCCACCTCGACCAGAAGGGTATAGACGTTCATGGGCCAAGCCTCCTTGTTGCGTTGCCTTGTGGAACATCATGCCTGACGCGCAGGCGCAAGGCGATGCCCTGGGCTTTTCGCGCCCCTTCGCCGCCGCTAGGGTGCGCGCGACAAAAAGGGGGGCAGGAATGAGCAAGAGCCTGGGACGGGTCCGCGCGGCCCTGGATGCGGCAGGCGTGGCGGTCGAGATCCTTGAGATGGCGGATAGCACCCGCACGGCCGAAGATGCCGCGCGGGCAGCGGGCTGCGCGGTCGATCAGATCGCCAAGTCGATCATCTTCCGCGGCGAGGACACGGGCCATGTCGTCCTGTTCCTGACCGCCGGCGGCAACCGCGTCGATCCGGCAAAGGCCACGGCAGTCGCGGGCCAGCCCCTGGGCAAGGCCGACGCCGCCCTGATCCGCGAGGAAACCGGCTTCGCCATCGGCGGCGTGGCCCCGGTCGGGCACCTGAAGCCCGTGACGGCCTTCTTCGACCCGCGCCTGCTGGACTTCGACCGGGTCTGGGCGGCGGCAGGCACGCCGCGCCATGTCTTTGCGATTGCGCCGCAGGTGCTCCTGGATTTGACCGGGGCTGCGGTGGCGGATTTCACGGGCTGACCACGGCAAAGGGCGGGGCCGTAATGCTGAGCGTGGTGTTGCTGTCCGGTCCCTCGGCAGCGAAGCGCACAAGATTGACGCCCCATCGGCGCTTGTCGCCAGGTGGATATTGCGCCCAGAAGTGCAGGGCATCGAAACGGAACGGTCTTTGCAGCACGCCTGGCTCCAGCATGGGCAAGGCTGGCGGGATCGCCTCGGCCGCAAGGGCGGCAAAGCGGTCTCGTTCGTCCTTGGTCAACAGCCGCATCACGTCAGTGATGGAACATTCGCGTTCGGTACGTTCCAGAAGCCATCCGCTGCGGGGATCGAAGAACGGGTCTGGCCCAAGCGAGATTTTCAAGGGCTCCAGGGCGGGGCCGACTTGGGGCCTTTCGTGGCGCGCCAAGGGCAGGCAATAGGTCTTGAACAGCGCAATCCCTTGCGCCGCGCGGTCCAGTTCCGGCGTCAGGGCCCTTGCCCCGAACCAGCCGGTCGGCAGCCCCGCCAGGGCAATCAGCGCAACGATTGTCGCACGCTTCATGGCGTCAGCAGCCGGTCCAGCAGCGGACTGTCCGGGCGTTCCAGCCCCTCGATCACGTCGAAATGGTGGCGGCCGGGGTCGATGACGCAATCGGTCGCAGCCCCCAGCCCGGCCCAGACATTCGCCAGCAGCCGGGCCTGGCGCAGGAACTCGGGCCGTTCCATGCCGCCGACCCAGGTGGTGACGGGGATGCCGGGGCGCGGGGCCAGCAGGGCGGGGCTTTCAGCGGCGGCCTCGGCCGCGTCCAGCCGCAGCGTGCCGTTCATGGCCGTGCGCAGAAGCGGGCGCAGGTCGGACAGCGGAGAGATCGGGACACAGCCCGTCACCCGCGCGGCCACCGCACCGGGCAGGGTGCCGTCGTCGCAGACCATCCGCGCGGCCAGATGCCCGCCCGCCGAATGGCCGGTCAGCGCGATGGGGCCGCCGATGCGGCCTGCCGCCTCTGCAATCGCGGCGGCGACCTCTTGCACCATCTGCGTGATGCGCGCCTCGGGCGCCAGGGTATAGGCGGGCAGGGCGACCGCCCAGCCGCGCGCCAGCGCGCCTGCCGCCAGATGCGACCAGAGGCCGGGGCCGGTTTCCATCCAGTAGCCGCCATGGACAAAGACCATCAGCCCCTGCGGCGCCCCCGCAGGGCGGAACAGGTGCCCCCGGCCCAGCGGCTCGGGCGGGTGCGCCGCGCGGAACCGGGCCGAGGCATCCTGCCAGCGCGGCACGAAGCCTTCGCCCTGGGGGATATGGACGGTGTTCGCATAGGCGTCGTCCCAGTCGGTGATGTGATAGATCATCCTGCCTCTCTCTTTCCGGCATGAATGGGGGCTGCTAGCCTGCGGTCAAGATGGAGAGAGCCATGACCGATTTCGCCGCCACACGCCGCGCCTTTCACCTGCCGCAGGGGATCACCTACCTGGACGGCAATTCGCTGGGACCGATGCCCCTTGCCGCCAGGGACCGCGTGGCGCGGATGATGGCGGATGAATGGTCGGACATGCTGATTACCGGCTGGAACAAGGCGGGCTGGTATGTCCAGCCGCGCAAGGTCGGCGACCGCATCGCCCGGCTGATTGGCGCCGGACCGGGCGAGGTCGTGATGGGCGACACGCTGTCGATCAAGGTGTTCCAGGCGCTCAGCGCCGCCCTGGCCCTGCGCCCCGGCCGCCGGGTGATCCTGTCCGACAGCGGCAATTTCCCGTCCGACCTGTATGTGGCCGAAGGCCTGGCCCGCGCCGTGGGCGCCGAATTGCGCGTGGTCGCCCCCGAGGAGGTCGAGGCGGCCATCGCTCCCGATCTGGCCGTGCTGATGCTGACCGAGGTCGATTACCGCACCGGGCGGCGCCACGACATGGCCGCGCTGACGGCCCGCGCCCATGACGCGGGCGCGCTGGCGCTGTGGGATCTGGCCCATTCGGCGGGGGCGGTGGACGTGGACCTGGCCGGGGCGGATGCCGATTTCGCGGTCGGCTGCACCTATAAATACCTGAACGGCGGGCCGGGCGCGCCGGCCTTCATCTGGACCCATCCCCGCCATGCCGATACGGCCCAGCCGATCCTGCAGGGCTGGATGGGCCATGATGCGCCCTTCGCCTTTGACCTGGGCTATCGCCCGGCGGCGGGGATCGAACGGATGCGCGTCGGCACGCCGCCGGTGATCGCCCTGACCGCGCTGGATGCCGCGCTGGATGTCTGGGACGGCGTCGCGCTGCCGGACCTGCGCGCCCGGTCCATCGAACTGACCCAGGCCTTCATCGCGGGGGTCGAGGCGCAATGCCCCGATCTTGTGCTGAATTCGCCCCGCGACCCGGCCCGGCGCGGATCGCAGGTCAGTTTCCGCCATCCCCAGGGCTATGCGGTCATGCAGGCGCTGATCGCGGCGGGCGTGGTGGGCGATTTCCGCGCCCCCGATGTGCTGCGCTTCGGCTTCGCGCCGCTTTACAACACGTTGGACGATGTGGGCCATGCGGTCGAGACGCTGGCCCGGATCCTGCGCGACGGTTCCTGGGATGATGAGAATTTTCATCACAAGGCCGCGGTGACATAGGAAAGGGGCCTTTCCCCGGACCCGGTTGTGACGCACAAATGCGACATTTGATAGGACGTGTTCATGCGGATATTTCGGTTTGCATGGGTCATTGCCCTGGCGGTGTTGCCGGGGTGCCCGGCACTTGCACAGGATGACCTGCTGCGCGTCGAACTGGTCGCGGCCGAGGAAAGGCCGGTCCGGCTGGACTTGCAATTGTCGGGCAGCATCGCCGCCACCGACAGCGTCGAGATGAGCTTTCGCCAGGCGGGCCGCGTGACCGACGTTCAGGTGGACAAGGGCGACCGCGTGGCCGAGGGACAGGAGCTTGCGCGCCTGGATTCGGTCCAGCAGGACCAGGCCCTGCGCGTGGCCGAGGCCGGGCTGGCTGCCGCCCGCGCGGCCTTGTCGCAGGCCCGGCAGGCAAGCGACCGGGCCCAGGCCTTGCTGGACCGGGGCGTCGGCACCCGCGCCGCCCGCGATGATGCCGTGCAGGCCCTGTCCGAGGCGCAGGGCGCGGTGGAACGCGCCGAAAGCACGCTGGACCAGGCCCGGCGCGCGGTCAGGGACACGATCCTGCGCGCGCCGGGCGACGGGGTCGTCACCGCCCGCGACATGGCGCCCGGCCAGATCGTCGGCGCGGCGCAGGTCGTGCTGACAATCGCCACGCTGGACGGGCTGGAGGCCGTGTTCGATGCCCCGGATCATCCCCGGCTGGACAGCGCCATGGGCAGTTCGGTGCGGCTGGACACCATCGACATCGACCGCCCCGAGATGCGGGGAACCGTCACCGAAATCTCGCCCCTGGTCGATCCGGCCAGCGGGACGGTGACGATGCGGGTCAGGATCGACGATGTGAAGGGCGACACCGCGCTTCTGGGCGCGGCCGTGCGCGGCCATGTGGACATCACCGCCGCCACCGGGATCGCGGTGCCCTGGACGGCGCTGATGCGCGATGGCGACGGACCGGCGGTCTGGCGTGTCGATGCGGAAAACCGCGTCAGCCTTGTGCCCGTCACCATCGGCCAGTTCGCCAATGACGTGGTCTATCTGTCGGACGGGATCAAGCCGGGCGACATCGTGGTGGGCGCGGGATCCCAGCTTCTCTATCCCGGCAGGCAGGTCCGGCGGGCCGAGGTGCTGCCATGATGCGGATGCTTGCCTTGCTGGCCGCCCTTGCAGGCGCCGGGCCCGCCGCCGCGCTGGACCTGCCGTCCTGGCTGGATCTCAGTTCCCATGCCGAGGATGCGGTCCCCGTCCGCCCCGTTGTGTCCGAGATCGTTGAGGACCGGGGCGAGGATGCGCGCTGGATTCCCGGCACCGTCGCCTCGCGCACGCAGGTGACGATGGCCTTCCAGACCCTGGGGCGGATGGTGTCGCGCAATGTGGATCTGGGCGACCGGGTGGCCCAAGGCGACGTGCTGGCGAACCTTGCGGCCGAGGATCTGGCGGCGACCACCCGCGCCGCCGAGGCGGCTCTGGCCGCGGCCGAGGTCCAGCGCGACACCGCCCGCCTGACGCTGGAGCGGACCGAGGCACTGGCCGCCCGCAATGTGGCGACGGCGGCGCAATTGGAACAGGCCCAGCGTGCCGCCGCCGCCGCCGATGCGGGGGCCGAGCAGGCCCGGTCCGCCCTGGTCCAGGCGCGCGACACCCTGGGCTTCGCCCGCATGACCGCGCCCTTTCCGGGCGTCGTCAGCGCCGTCTATGAAACGCCCGGCAGCGTGCTGGAGGCGGGAACGCCCGTCCTGCAACTGTCGGCCGAAGACCAGAGGGAAGCCGTGATCGACCTGCCCGAATCCGCCCTGGCGGGGTTGCCGGATGATGCGGTCTTCACCGTCTGGCAGCGCACCGACCCCAGCCGGCAGGTCCGTGCCGTGCTGAACCGGATCGACCCCATCGCCGATGCGGCGACCCGGACCCGGCGGCTGTATCTGACCCTGCCGCCGGATTCGCCCTTCCGCCTTGGCGCGCTGATCCGCGCCCGCCTTGGCACGGCCAGCGACCCTGCGCTGATGCTGTCGGCGGCCGCGATCTTCCAGCGCGACGGCGCCCCCCATGTCTGGCGTGTCCTGCGCGACGGCGACGGCGCGCGGGTCGAGGCCGTGCGCATCACCCCCGCCGCCGAACTGCACGGCAGCGTGCTGATCGGCGAGGGGCTCCGCCCCGGCGACGAGGTGGTGGTCCGGGGCATCCATTCGCTGACCGATGGCCAGCCCGTCGGGCCAAGGGTCCAGCCATGAGCCGCTTCAACCTGTCCGACTGGGCGCTGCACCATCGCAGCTTCGTGTGGTTCCTGCTGATCGTCTCGCTGGTGGCGGGGGCGATCAGCTATGCCAATCTGGGGCGCGAGGAAGACCCGAACTTCACCATCAAGACCATGGTCATCAGCGCCGCCCTGCCCGGCGCCACCGTGGATGAAACGCTGAACCAGGTCACCACCCGCATCGAGAAGAAGCTGGAGGAACTGGACGAGCTGAACTTCACCCGCTCGGTGACGATGCCGGGGCAGGCGGTCGTCTATCTGGAACTGCTGGACACGACCCGCGGCCCCAGGGTGCCGGAAATCTGGAAGCGCGTGCGCGAGATGATGTCCGACATCCGCCCGGATTTCCCGCAGGAATTCGCGGGCTTCCAGTTCAACGACGACTTCGGCGACGTGTATGGCAACATCTATGCCTTCACCGCCGACGGCTTCAGCCCGCGCGAATTGCGCGACCGGGTGGAACGCATCCGCAAGCAGGTGGCAGCCCTGGACGCCGCAGGCAAGACCGAGCTTCTGGGCGAGCAGGAGGAGCAGATCTATCTGGAATTCTCGGCCGCCCGCCTGGCGGCGCTTGGGCTGAACCAGCAGCAGGTGGTGGCGACGCTGGCCCAGCAGAACGCGATCTCGCCTTCGGGGGTGATCCAGGCGGGGCCGGAACAGGTGCTTGTCCGCGTGGGCGGGCAGTTCGACGACGCGGACTCCATCGCCGCCGTGAACCTGCGCGTGGGCGAACGGTTCTTTAACCTGGGCGACGTGGCCACCGTCACGCGCGGCTATGCCGATCCGCCGCAGTCGCTGTTCCGATACAACGGCCAGCCTGCCATCGGCCTGCAGATCGGCATGCGCGAGGGCGAGAACATCCTGGAATTCGGCAAGGCCCTGGACGCGCTGATGGAGCGCGTGGCCGCCGAACTGCCCATCGGGATCGAGATGGCCAAGGTCGCCGACCAGCCGCATGTGGTGGATCACGCCGTCGGCCATTTCGTCCGGGCCCTGGCCGAGGCCGTCCTGATCGTCCTGGTCGTCAGCTTCATCAGCCTGGGCTTCCGCGCGGGGTTCGTCGTCACGCTGACCATTCCGCTGGTGCTGGCGATCACCTTCGTGATCCTGGATCTGTATGGCATCACCCTGCAGCGGATTTCGCTTGGGGCGCTCATCATCGCGCTTGGCCTGCTGGTCGATGACGCGATGATCGCCATCGAGACGATGATTTCCCGGCTGGAGATCGGCGAGTCGCTGGAATCCGCGGCCAGCTATG
Organism: Paracoccus sp. SSK6; assembly: GCF_039770665.1. Lineage (NCBI taxonomy): Bacteria > Pseudomonadati > Pseudomonadota > Alphaproteobacteria > Rhodobacterales > Paracoccaceae > Paracoccus > Paracoccus sp. SSK6. The sequence continues at coordinate 210,474 of NZ_JBDPNJ010000001.1, forward strand.
CCTGGACCTCGATCGCCTTTCCGATGCTGACCGGCACGCTGGTCACGGTGGCGGGCTTCATCCCCATCGGACTGAACAGTTCGGCGGCGGGGGAATTCACCTTCTCGCTGTTCGTGGTGATCGCCGTGTCGCTGGTGATCTCCTGGATCGTCGCCGTGCTGTTCGCGCCCCTGCTGGGCGTGACCTTCCTGCGCACCTATGCCGCGCATCACGAACACAAGCCCGGTTGGCTGCGGCGGCGGTTCCACGGGCTGCTGCTGTGGTCGATGCGCCACAGGTGGATCGTGATCGCGATCACGCTGGTGCTGTTTGCCGCATCCGTCTGGGGGATGCGCTTCGTGGAACAGCAGTTCTTCCCCACATCCGACCGGACCGAGGTTCTGGTCGATATCGTCGAACGCCAGAACACCTCCATCGCCAGGACGCGCGCCGACATGGACCGGCTGGAAGCGGTGCTGAAGGACAACGACGACGTGCTGTTCTGGACATCCTATGTCGGCAGCGGTGCGCCCCGCTTCGTGCTGGCCATGGATGTGCCGACGCCGGGGCCCTATATGGGCCAGATCGTCATCCAGACCCCCGATCTGGCCGGGCGCGACCGGCTGAAGGCGTTGCTGATGGACAAGGCGGCGCGCGAATTCGCGGGCGTCGATATCTTCGTCAAGAACCTGGAAATCGGCCCGCCGGTTGGCAAGCCCGTGCAATACCGCGTCAGCGCGCCCGATCCAGACAAGGCGCGCGATGCCGCCCGCGACCTTGCGGCGGTGCTTGCGGGGGAACCGCGCCTGCGCGACATCTCGATGGACTGGAACGAGCCCGCGCGCGTGATCCGGCTGGAAATCGACCAGGACCAGGCGCGGCGGCTAGGGCTTACGACGCAGGACGTGGCCGACACCCTGTCGGCGCTGTTTTCCGGCCAGGTCGTCACCCAGTTGCGCGACGACATCTTCCTGATCGACGTGGTGGGACGCGGCGAGGCCGAGGACCGCACCTCGCTCCAATCCATCCGCAACCTGCAACTGCGCCTGCCGAACGGGGACGGGACGCCCCTGTCGTCCATCGTGTCGCTGGATTACGCGACCGAACAGCCGCTGATCGCGCAACGGAACGGGTTGCCGACGGTCACGGTCAAGGCCGCGATCTCGACCAGGGACCAGCCCGCCACGCTGGTCAGCGCGCTGGCTCCGGCGGTCGCCGAATTCCAGGCGGGCCTGCCTTCGGACGTGACCATCGCGGTGGGCGGCACGGTGGAAAGCTCGGCCGACAGCCAGGAACCCATCGCCGCCGTGGTGCCCGTGATGCTGCTGATCATGGCGCTGCTGGTGATGACGCAGATGCAAAGCTTCCGCCTGTCGCTGATCGTCTTTGCCGCAGCCCCCCTGGGCCTGATCGGGGTGGTGGCGGTGCTGGTGCCCTTCGGCGTGCCGATGGGCTTCGTGGCGATCCTGGGGATCCTGGCGCTGATCGGCATCCTGATCCGCAACTCGGTCATCCTGGTCCACGAGATCCAGGAACTGCTGCACAAGGGCCGCAGCCAGTGGAATGCCGTGTTCGAGGCATCAGACAGCCGCGCCCGGCCGATCCTTCTGACGGCGGCGGCGGCGTCCCTGGCGCTGATCCCCATCGCGCGGCAGGTGTTCTGGGGGCCGATGGCCTTTGCCATGATGGGCGGCATCATCGCAGGCACGCTGATCACGCTGGTCTTCGTGCCCGCGCTCTATTGCGCGGTGATGCGGGTCAGGCCGCCCGCGCCATCGCCCGATGCGGGTTAGCCGAGATCCGGGAAGAACTTGTCCGAACCCGTGAAGATCTCGCAGCCGTCCGCCGTCACGCCGATGGAATGCTCGAACTGCGCGGACAGCGACTTGTCGCGGGTCACGGCGGTCCAGTCGTCGGCCAGAACCTTGGTTTCCGGGCGGCCCAGGTTGATCATCGGCTCGATGGTGAAGAACATGCCTTCCTCCAGCACCGGGCCCTTGCCGGGGCGGCCGAAATGCAGGACGTTCGGCGGGGCGTGGAACACCCGGCCCAGTCCGTGGCCGCAGAAGTCGCGCACGACCGACATGCCGTGGCCTTCGGCATAGGACTGGATCGCCGCGCCGATGTCGCCGAAGGTCGCGCCGGGGCGCACGGCCTCGATCCCCTTCATCAGCGAATCATGCGTCACCTGGATCAGCCGCCGCGCCTTGATGGATGCCTTGCCCGCCACATACATGCGGCTGGAATCGCCATACCAGCCGTCCACGATCACCGTCACGTCGATGTTCAGGATGTCGCCGTCCGACAGGATCTTGTCGCCGGGGATGCCGTGGCAGACCACATGGTTCACGCTGATGCAACTGGCATGTTCATAGCCGCGATAGCCGATGGTGGCCGAGGTGACGCCCAGTTCCTGCACCCGCCGGGTGATGAAATCGTCCAGGGCGCCGGTGGTGACGCCGGGGCGGACCAGGGGCCCGACCTCGTCCAGGATCTGCGACGCCACGGCCCCCGCCTTGTGCATGCCCGCGAAATCCTCGCGCGCGTGGATGCGGATGCCTTCCTTGGTGATGTGGCTTTGGTCCATCGGTGATCCTTTCGTCTGGCCGCATAGATAGTCCCGGACGCCCCCTTGTTCCAGCCCCGGACGACGGCATAGAACCATCCCGGCACAGGTTTCAGGGGGCGGGACGATGCAATCCGACAATCCGACGGCGGCGATCCTGGTGATCGGGGACGAGATCCTGTCCGGCCGCACGCGCGAGGGGAACGCCCATCACCTGGCGCAGGTGCTGTCCGCGACCGGCTTCGACCTGCGCGAAATCCGTGTGGTGGCCGACGATCACGACCGCATCGTCGCCGCCATCCGCGCCCTGGACCGCAGCCTGGGCGGGGATTACGACCTGCTGTTCACCAGCGGCGGCATCGGCCCCACCCATGACGACATCACCGCCGATGCGGTTGCCGCCGCCCATGGCACCACGGTCGAGATCCACCCCGAGGCGCGGGCCCTGCTGCAGGCCCGTTGCGACCGCATGGGTACCGAACTGACCCCAAACCGGCTGCGCATGGCGCGCGTGCCGGTGGGCGCGACGCTGATCCAGAACGCGGTATCCGCCGCGCCGGGCTTTTCCATCGGCAACACCCATGTGATGGCCGGCGTCCCCGAGGTGTTTCGCGGCATGGTCGATTGGCTGATCCCGCGCCTGCCCGGCGGCCGCCCTGTCCAGTCCCAAAGCGTCGAGGTGCGGCGCGGCGAAAGCGAGGTGGCCGAGGGGCTGCGCGCCGTGGCGGGCGATTATCCCGACCTGTCGCTGGGCTCCTATCCCTTCCAGGATCCGTCCGGCTGGGGCACGAACCTTGTGGTGCGCGGCCTTGACGCGGATCGCGTGGCGCAGGCGATGGCCGCGCTGAAACAGCGGTTGTCGTTGTGATGGACCCCGCCCTGGCCCAGGCTTTCGAGGACACTTGGCCTGCCGCCGAATACGCCGACGCCGGTGGCTTCCGCGTGGGCCGCGGCCTGGGCGCCGGGGGACGTGTCAGTTCGGCTCGCGCGGTCGGGGCCTGGACCGGGACCGACATCGCGGCAGCCGAGGCGATCCACCGCGCCTGGGGCCAGCAGCCGATGTTCCGCGTGCCGGACGGTGATGCCGCCCTGGCCGAAGCGCTGCTTGCCGCCGGTTACCGGCACGAAACGCCGACCGCGATCATGGCCGCGCCGATCTCCGCGCTGACCGACCGGGCGATCCCGTCCTTGACGACCTTCGCCATCTGGCCGCCGCTCGCGATCCAGCGCGACCTCTGGGCGGCGGGCAACATCAACCCGGCGCGGCAGGCGGTGATGGACCGCGTGACCGGCCCCCGGACCGCGATCCTGGGCCGCATCGACGACCGCGCGGCAGGGGCGGGCTTCGCCGCGCTGTGTGGCGATGTGGCGATGGTCCATGCGGTCGAGGTCCTGCCGCAGTTCCGCCGTCGTGGACTGGCGGGCTGGATGATGCGGCAGGCGGCGCAGTGGGCGGCGGAACAGGGCGCCACCCGGATCGGCCTGGCCGTCAGCCGCGCCAATACCGGCGCGCGGGCGACCTATGACCGGCAGGGGTTCGTCGAGGTCGCGGGCTATGCCTATTACGCCAGGGATCTATAGCGCCGCGCGGATGCTGGCGGCGATCAGCGCGGGCACCTCGGGCGCAAGGCCGATGGGGTCAAGGCGCGGGCCGGTGAAGCCCGCCTGATCCAGGGCCGTCGGCAGGTCGTCCAGGACATGCTCGGCCCTGAGCGCGAAGAAGGGCAGGCTGACGGCGCGTTCCAGCCCCTTTGCGGCATCGGCGATGAAGGGTTCCTGTTCGACAAAGCCCGTGACCACCCGCGCGAAATGCGGGGCGATGCTTTCGGCAAGCGCCGTGGTGATGGTGAAGGACGCCTGCGACCGCTGCGAACCATGCGCGGACAGCAGCAGTGTGGTGTCCCCCGGCGCCCAGCCTTGGGCCGCGGCTGCGGCATGGGCCTGCGCCACGATCAGGCCGGGCAGCGCCGGATCGGTGCCGAAGGGACGCAGCACGCGTGCCCCCCCCGCGCCCGCCTGGGCCAGTCGGCGGGGCAGTTCGCTGCGGGTGAACCAGCCTTCCGCCATGAACATCGGATAGATCAGGCTGTTACCGTCCGCGACCGCAGCCAGCGCGCCGGGCATGGCCAGCGTCGCGCCCGCGACCGGACAGCCGGGATCGCAGGCGGCGACGCGGACGGCCAGATCCTCGATGGCCTGCTGCTGCGGGCCGGGATCGCCGGGCTGGCCGTGCGAGACGATGACGGCTTTGGTTGTCATGGGCGCATCACTGGCGGAAATGCCGGGCCAGGGCCTCGGGCATCGGGAACTCCTCCAGCGCCCGCGCGCGGCCTTCGGGGGACATCTTGGCGGCGGTCTTCTGGATGATGCGGTCCATCTTCTCGTCGGGGATCGCCGCCATGAAGTCGCCCAGATACCAGCGGATGAAGGTGAAGCAGATCACGTCCTCCAGCGCCTGCACCTCCGCGTCGCGCTTGAGCCCCTGCTTGGTCAGCATCTTGCGCGCCTGGGCGATGTCGTCCTGGTCGTAGCCTGCATCCGCCATGATGCCCGCGATGCGGTCGGCGTGGCGGCGGCCCTGTTCCTGTCGCCATTGCAGATAGCCCGCCCGGTCCATCGGATAGGCGTCGCGCGGCAGCAGCCAGCGTTCGATATGCTGGCCCCGGCAGGCGATGCGCAGCGCGTCCGAGGCTTGGGGAAACAGGTGCTGCTGCTGTTCCGTCATCCGCTGACCATAGAGCAGGTTGGCGGGCTTGCCTTCGTCCATGTTCGGATCGCGGGCATTGGCGGCGTCGATGGCCTGGAAGGCATGGTCTAGCTTGGTGGTCATGGGGCGTCCTTTTTGCCGCAGTCTGACCCGCTGGCGCCGGCGCCTGCAAGCGGCTAACAAGCGGCCATGACCGGATGGACCGAATATATCGCCGCCTGGGCCTGCTTCCTGGGCGCGCACATGATCCCCATGCTGCCCGGCCCGCGCGGCTGGCTGATCGGGCACCTGGGGCGGCGCGGCTATCTGGCCGCCTTCAGCCTGCTGTCGATCGGGCTTTTGTACTGGCTGATCGTGGCGGCGGGACGCGCGCCTTACGTGCATCTGTGGGACCAGCCGCTGTGGAGCCGCTGGCTGGTCAACATCGCCATGCCGGTCGCGATCCTGGTTGCCGCGCTGGCGCGCGGCATGTCGGGTCTGGTGCTGGCCTTCGCCCTCTGGGCGGGGGCGCATCTGGTCGCCAATGGCGATCTGGCCCATGCGATCTTCTTCGCCGGGATGCTGGTCTTTGCCCTGTCGGGTGTGGCGCGGTCGGGGCTGCCCGGCGCGTTCCGCGTGACCTGGCAACGGCTGGTGCTGGCGGTGCTGGTCTGGGCGGCGCTGCTGCATCTGCATCCGCTGCTGATCGGGGTGTCGCCCCTGCCTGCCTGAGGGCAGGCGAAGGCCGGGGGGTGAGGCGCGCCCGGAAAAAGGTCCAGTGGACCTTTTTCAACGACGAACGGGCGAAGCCCTGCCCCCCGGACCCCCCGAGGATACTTAAAGTCCGCAGCAGGTTACAGGCGGAAGCCGTTCGGGATGGTGTCACTCCCGTCCAGGATCAGGTCGGCCATCACCTGCGCGACCTTCGGCGCCATGCCGAAGCCGATCTTGAAGCCGCCATTGGCGACGTAATGGCCGGGGCGGCCCGGCCAGGGCCCCAGGATCGGGGCGCGGCTTTTCGCGCGGGGCCGGGCGCCCGCCCAGCGGTCGATCACCGGGGCGCCGCAAAGGTGCGGACAGAGGGCGCGCGCCCTTGCGATCAGGCTGTCGAGTTGCTCGTCGGTATCCAGATGGTCGTAATCGTTTTCCGAAGTCGAGCCTATCGCGACCGTTCCATCCGCATGGGGCACGATGTGCAGGCCATCGGCAAAGACCTGCGGCGCATCGGGGGCGTCGTATTGCAGCAGCGCCGACTGGCCCTTGACGCCCTTGCCTATGGGGCGGCCCAGGTCGCGCGACAGATCCTCCAGCCCCGGCGTGCCGGTGGCCCAGAGGATCGGGCCGGAAACGGCGCCGGGCTGCTGGCCCTCGATGATCTCTCCGCCCGCGTTGCGGATGGCTTGGGCCAGCGCGGCCCCGGCGGCGCGGGGAGACAGGCGCGCGGTCAGCCCGTCGAACAGCCACAGGCCGGATGGGCTGTCGGGGATCAGGCCGCCTGCCGGGGCGTCGGTCAGGCGCATGGCGCAATCCTCGGGCCAGCGGTCCGCAGCCGCGGCGATGCGGTCAGCCAGGCGTTCTGCGGCAGCCGCATCGGCCACGGGCTGCAGGCGTCCGCTGCGTCCGTAGCCGGTGGGCAGGCCGGACGCGGCCTCGACCCCCGACCAGAAGGCAGGGGCCATCAGCAGGCTTTCCAGTTGAAAGGCCTTCTTCGGATTCCAGTTTTCCGGCGCATGGGGCGCAAGCGCGCCGACATGGCCGCCTGACGATCCCGCGCCGATCCGCGTGGCTTCGATCAGCCGGACGCGGGCGCCGCGCCGGGTCATCTCCCAGGCGCAACTCAGGCCGAAGATGCCGCCGCCGATGATCGTGACGCTTGTCAAAGCCCGTGCCTTTCCCCTAGCTGCGGCCCATGAGCGCGTTACCCGATCCCGACCCCGCCCGCCACCCGCAGCTTGACTGGCGCGACGGCGGCGTGCCGGTGTCCACCCGCTTCGACGATCCCTATTTCAGCCTTGCGGGCGGACTGGCAGAGACGCGGCATGTGTTCCTGGACGGCAACGACCTGCCCGCGCGGCTGCGGCCGGGCTTCCATGTCGCCGAACTGGGCTTTGGGACCGGGCTGAACTGCCTGGCTCTGGCGCAGGTGGCGGCGGTGCCCGTCACCATGACCAGCTTCGAAGGCTGGCCGATGAGCCTTGCGCAACTGGAACAGGCCCATGCGGCCTTCCCCGAACTGGCGGATCTGTCGGCGCAGCTTCGCGCGGGCTGGGGCCGCGACGTGATCCACGTCGGCCTTGTCGAACTGCATCTGGTGATCGGCGATGTGGCGCAGACCCTGCCCGGCTGGCAGGGCCGGGCCGATGCCTGGTTCCTGGACGGCTTTTCCCCCGCCAAGAACCCTGCGATGTGGGCCCCCGAGATCATGGCCCATGTCGGTCGCTGCACCGCGCCGGGCGGCAGCTTCGCCACCTATACGGCGGCGGGCGCGGTGCGGCGCGCCCTGGCAGAGGCGGGTTTCAGCGTCACCCGCCGCCCCGGCTTCGGCCGCAAGCGGCACATGAGCGTGGGCGTCAAGCCCTAGCGGCCCACGCGCGGGATGCGGCTTGGCGCATAGACCGCTTCGGGGTGGGGTGGGTGGCCTTGGGTGCGTGCCCAGAAGGCCCGCCCGCCCAGCCGCAGGAAGCGCGGCAGGGCCAGCACCACCCCGGCGCCGAAACCGCCCGCATGGGCCCAATAGGCGACCCCGCCGCCATCGCCGGGCGTCGTCCAGCCGCCGAAGATCTGGATCGCCAGCCAGACCCCCAGCACCACCCAGGCGGGCAGGGTGAAGACCTTGAAGAAGACGATGAAGATCGCGACGATATCGACCCGCGCGCGGGGAAACAGCAGCAGATAGCCGCCCATCACCCCCGCGATCGCGCCCGACGCGCCGACCATCGGAATGGCCGAGAACGGCTCGGCCGCGATCTGGGCACCGGCTGCCACCAGACCCGCGATCAGGTAGAAGGCCAGGAAGCCCAGGCGGCCCAGCTGTTCCTCGAGGTTGTCGCCGAAGATCCACAGAAACAGCATGTTGCCCAACAGATGCATGATCCCGCCATGCAGGAACATATGCGTCAGCAGGCCCCAGATCAGTTCCCCATGCATCACCGCAAGGGGATAGAGCGCCAGCCGTGCCCACAGCATCTCTCCGCCCGCGACCGGCAGGGTCAGCAGGAACATCGCCACGTTGATCGCGATCAGGGCGTAGGTGACCCAAGGCGTCTGCTGCGACGGGTTGTGGTCACGGATCGGGAACACCGGGTCAGCTTCCGCCGGCGGGGACCAGGGCGATGCGCTCGCGCCCCTCGGGGTCGGCCAGGGCGATGCCCTCGCCCGTGCGGCGGGCGGCGGTGACGCTGCCCAGGGCCATGCCGAAGCGCGTCTCGGCCAGGTTGCGGTCAGCGTCCGCGCAGGCCATGCGGGTCATCACCACGCCGCTGACGGTCATGGCGCCGCCGCTTTCGGTCAACTGCCCGCTGTAGCGGTTGCAGGGCGCGCGGCCCGTGACGCGGCCGCCTTCGCCCACCTCCAGCGTGACGCCTGCGGGGGCGGGGGCGCCGTCGATGCGCGCGACGGTGAAGCTGGAACCGGGCCGCAGCATGGCGACCGACCGCTGGCCCGCGTCCTGGCAGGCGGCAAGGGCTGCCGTGGCGGCAAGGACGGCAAGGGCGCGGGTGATGGGCATGGCGGTTCTCCTTTGAACCAGCATCGCGCGGGCGGCCATCCGGCGCAAGGGCGGGCCTGTTCGGCGCTTCGCCGCTGCGCTAGCATCCCGCAAACCCAGGAGGGAGAGCGATTCCAATGACGACCATGACCGACCGCAAGAACGCCGCCATTTCCCGTGGGGTCGGCATGACCACGCAGATCTATGCCGAACGGGCCGAGAATGCCGAGATCTGGGACAAGGACGGCAACCGCTACATCGACTTTGCGGCGGGCATCGCGGTCGTCAACACCGGCCATCGCCATCCCAAGGTCATCGAGGCCGTCAAGGCGCAACTGGACCGCTTCACCCATACCTGCCACCAGGTCGTTCCTTACGAAAACTATGTCGCCCTGGCCGAGCGCCTGAACCGGCTGGTGCCGGGCGATTTCGAGAAAAAGACGATCTTCGCCACCACCGGGGCCGAGGCGGTGGAAAACGCCGTGAAGATCGCGCGCCATTACACGGGCCGCCCCGGCATCGTCAGCTTCGCGGGCGGTTTCCACGGGCGCACCTTCATGGGCATGGCGCTGACCGGCAAGGTCGCGCCCTACAAGGCGGGCTTCGGGCCGATGATGCCCGATGTCTGGCACCTGCCCTTCCCGAACCCCCTGCACGGCGTATCGAAGGAAGACGCGCTGAAGGCCCTGCAGCAGTTGTTCAAGGCCGACCTTGAACCCGCCCGCGTGGCCGCCATCATCGTTGAGCCGGTGCAGGGCGAGGGCGGCTTCTACGAGGTGCCGCAGGGCTTCATGGCGGAACTGCGCGCGCTTTGCGACCATCACGGGATGCTCTTGATCGCGGACGAGGTGCAGACCGGCTTCGCCCGCACCGGCAAGCTGTTCGCGATGGAACATCACGGCGTCGCCGCCGACCTGGTGACCATGGCCAAGGGGCTTGGCGGCGGCTTGCCGATCAGCGCCGTCACGGGCCGGGCCGAGGTCATGGACAGCCCCCATCCCGGCGGCCTTGGCGGCACCTATGCGGGCAATCCGCTGGGGGTGGCGGCGGCCCATGCCGTCCTTGACGTGATCGAGGAGGAGGGGCTTTGCGACCGCGCCACCCGCCTGGGCCAGCGGCTGAAGCAGCGTCTGGCCGCCGCGCGCGACCAGATCCCGCAGATCGCCGACATCCGCGGCCCCGGCTTCATGAACGCGGTCGAGTTCAACCTGCCGGGCAGCGACAGCCCCAACCCCGACTTCACCAACCGCGTCCGCGAGGAGGCGCTGAAGCGCGGCCTGATCCTGCTGACCTGCGGCGTCTATGGCAACGTGGTGCGGTTCCTCGCACCGCTGACCATCCCGGACGAGGTGTTCGAGGAGGCGCTGGACATCCTGGACGAAAGCCTGCTGGCCGCGCGGGGCTGAACGCCTTGCTCAGCCAACCTCGACCGGGCGGAAAAAGGAAACGCACCGCGTTTCCCCGCCCGCGCGGGACATCACCATCCAAGACGGTGCCACCCACAACCCCGAGAGGTCAGCGCCCGATCCGGTGGGCGTGAAGCACCCGGAAAAAGGTCCAATGGACCTTTTTCAGCGACGAACGGGCGAAGCCCCGGCAAGGCGGGCGCTGGCCGGGCCTTTGAGGCCCGGCGGTGTGGGGGGATATGGTGGCACGTGGCGAAGGCGATGGCCTTCGCCAGTCTGCGGCCCCCCGCAAATCGCCCGCGCCGCCCTTGCCGGCCTGGCTCTGCCGATTACATGCAAGGGGCCGATGGATTTTTCGCCTTGTTCTTGACCAAGGACGATTGTCTTTAGGGGCGCAGCCCGGTCAGGAACGCAAGGAACGACTTCATGGCGGAACGCAGGTGCATCGGGGTGATCCTGGGGTCGATCCGCGAAGGGCGGATCAACGACCGGGTGGCCTTCTGGGTGATCCGCCAGCTCGAATTCCACGGCTTCGCCACGCGCACCATCGACCCCGCCGACCCCGACCTGCTGCCCGTGCAGATGGGCGACGCGGCTGCCATCGCGCGGCTGCGGGACCGGATGGCGGATCTCGACGGCTTCGTCATCGTGACGCCCGAATACAACCACGCCGAACCGGGCCACCTGAAGACGCTGATCGACTATGTCACCGCCGAATGGTGGGCGCGGCCCGTGGGGCTGATCGGCTATGGCGGCATCTCGGGCGGGTTGCGGGCGGTCGAGGCCCTGCGGATCATCCTGGCGGAACTGCACACGGTCACGCTGCGCGATACGGTCAGCTTTGCCTCTCCCTGGCGGAAGTTCGACGAATTGGGCCATATCATCGACCCGAACGACGCCGCGGCGGCCGAGGCGGCGATGGCAGTCTTTGCGCATCGGCTGGAATGGTGGGTCGATGCCCTGGCCGATGCGCGCCACGCCCGCCCCTATCACCCCGAGGACGAGTGAAAGGACACCCGATGACCGGGATCATCCAGATCGAGAACCTGTCCAAGCAATATGACAGCGGCACCCGCGCGCTGTCCGATGTCACCCTGGCGATCCAGGAGGGAGAGATCATCGCCCTGCTGGGCCCCAACGGGGCGGGCAAGACCACGCTGATCTCGATCATCTGCGGGCTGGTGGTGCCGACCGGGGGCAGGGTGCTGGTGGGCGGCCACGACATCGCTACCCAATGGCGCGCGGCGCGCAAGCTGATCGGCCTTGTGCCGCAGGAAATCGCGCTGGAGCCGTTCGAGAAGGTCATCAATTGCGTCCGCTTCACGCGCGGCCTTTACGGCGAGTCACCGGACGACGCCTATATCGAGAAGGTTCTGCGCAGCCTGGCGCTGTGGGACAAGCGCGACGCCATGACACGCGAGCTTTCGGGCGGGATGAAGCGGCGCGTGCTGATCGCCAAGGCCCTGTCGCACCGGCCCAAGGTGCTGTTCCTCGATGAACCCACGGCGGGCGTGGACGTGGCCCTGCGCCGCGAGATGTGGGAGGTCGTGGACCAGCTTCGCCGCGACGGCGTCACCATCATCCTGACCACCCATTACCTTGAGGAAGCCGAGGAGATGGCCGACCGCATCGGCGTCATCAACAAGGGCCGCCTGCTGCTGGTCAAGCCCACGGCCGATCTGATGGGCGAGTTCGGCAAGAAGACCCTGACCATCGAACTGACCGCGCCCCTGACCATGATCCCCGACGAATTGCTTGGCCGGGGCCTGCGCCTGTCGCCCGACGGCCGGTCGCTGACCTATGAATACGACACCCGCGCCGAACGCACCGGCATCGCCCATCTTCTGGGCGATCTGGCGGGGCAGGGGATCACCGTGCGCGACGTGTCCACCCGGCAATCCAGCCTTGAGGAAGTGTTCATGACGCTGGTCGCCGAACCGCGTCAGGAGGTGACGGCATGAGCGGCGTGAACTGGCCCGGCGTCTGGGCGATCTTTCACCACGAGATGACGCGCTTCTTCCGCACGGTCATGCAGTCCCTGCTGTCGCCGGTCCTGTCCACGGTTCTCTATTTCGTGGTCTTCGGCGCGGCCATCGGCGGGCGTATCCAGTCGGTCGAGGGCGTGGCATACGGCGCCTTCATCGTGCCCGGCCTGATGATGCTGACGATCCTGCAGCAATCGGTCAGCAACGCCAGCTTCGGCATCTATTTCCCCAAGTTCAGCGGCACGATCTATGAATACCTGGTCTCGCCCGTGGGCTGGATCGAGGTGACGCTGGGTTTCGTGGGCGCCGCCGCGACCAAGGCCGTGCTGATCGCGCTGGTGATCCTGCTGACCTCCTTCTTCTTCGTGGGCGTCCATATCCTGCACCCGTTCTGGATGCTGGCCTTCCTGATCCTGACGGCCCTGGGCTTCAGCCTGCTGGGCTTCATCATCGGGCTGTGGGCGAAGTCCTTCGAACAGTTGCAGATCGTGCCGATGATGGTCATCACGCCCTTGGTGTTTCTGGGCGGCGCGTTCTATTCGGCCGACATGCTGCCGCCCTTCTGGGAAGGCGTCGCCAAGCTGAACCCGGTCCTGTATCTGGTCTCGGGCTTCCGCTGGTCGTTCTTCGGCCTGGCCGATGTGCCGGTCGGCGTGTCGCTGGTCGCGGTTGGGCTGATGATCGCGGTCTGTTGCCTGGCGATCCGCTGGATCTTCGCGACGGGCTGGCGGCTGCGCGAATGACGCATCGCCGGATTTGCCTCCCCTTCGATCGGACAAGGCTGCCATGACGATCATCCGCCTTCTTGCCGCCCCCCCTGATGCTGGCCCCGGCCTTCCCGGTTCTGGCCGAGGACGACTTCTTCCTGACCTATCATGTCGAACGGATGCTCTCGGACGACCTGAGCCTGGAGGAGTGCAGCAGCGCGGTCGAGCGGGCCGCCGGACAGGCGGATCTGACATCCCGCATCGACGATTATCCCGGACAGCTTGCCGTCGTCACCGGGGGAACAAAGGGCGTGGGCGCCTTTGTGGTGCAATGCATCGCGGTGGATGACAGGACCGTCACCGTCGTCCAGGGCATGGACTATCGGCAGGCCAAGGGCGACTTGGGCCGCTTTGCCGACCGCGTCCATTCCGAGCTTCTGGACGCCGCCGCCAGCGGCAGGCCCTAGCCGCAGATCCTGGTCTGCGGGTCCAGCCGGACGTATTCGCGGGCGGTCAGGACCGTCATCTTCATCGAGCGGTTCCAGCCGCCGAACCAGCGGTCGCGGATGCCGCCGCGATAGAAGTTGCCCATGATCTCGTCCACCAGGGGCGGGATGATCTGGGTGTTCGGGATACGGGGCGCGTGAAAGCCGATGCGGGATTTCGGCGCCAGGCAGGCATTCGGCAGCGTCGTCAGGATCGTGCAGGCCGACCGGCAATAGCCCTGGATCCGCACCGTCTTGCCCGACCGGCCTAGCCTTTCACGCAACTGCACCATCTGCAGCACATTGCCGCCCCGGTGGTTTTCCACGTCGATGAAGCGGCCGCGTTCGACGATGCCGGCATGGCTGGCAAGCGGCAGGACGGCCAGCGACAGGACAAGGGTCAGGATCAGGCGGATTTTGCTCATCCCGCCATCTTGCCGATCGGGCGACCCAGGGGAAATCACGTTCCGGCGAAGGCGGGCGGCGGGATCCCTCTTTTCCGGCGCCACCGAATCACCTATTTGCGGCGGATGCACACAAACCCGCCCGACCTGCGCCCCGACCTGGCGCGCGCCCGCATTCCCGACGACAGCCTTGGCGCACGCCGCGAAGGCCAGCCGACCATCGGCATGGTCAGCCTTGGCTGCCCCAAGGCGCTTGTGGACAGCGAACGCATCCTGACCCGGTTGCGGGCCGAAGGCTATGCGATCAGCCCCGACTACAAGGGCGCGGACGCGGTGATCGTGAACACCTGCGGCTTCCTGGACAGCGCCAAGGCGGAATCGCTGGACGCCATCGGAGAGGCGCTGCGCGAGAACGGCAAGGTGCTGGTCACCGGCTGCCTGGGGGCCGAGCCCGAATACATCACCGGCGCGCACCCGAAGGTTCTGGCCGTCACCGGCCCCCACCAATACGAGGCGGTTCTGGATGCCGTCCACGCCGCCGTGCCGCCGCAGCCCGATCCCTTCATCGACCTGCTGCCCGCATCCGGCGTCAGCCTGACGCCGCGCCATTACAGCTATCTGAAGATCTCGGAAGGCTGCAACCACAGGTGCAAGTTCTGCATCATCCCCGACATGCGCGGGAAACTGGTCAGCCGCCCCGCCCATGCCGTGGTGCGAGAGGCCGAGAAGCTGGTCGCGGCAGGCGTCAAGGAACTGCTGGTCATCAGCCAGGACACCAGCGCCTATGGCCTCGACCGCAAGTTTGAAACCGAGCGCGGCCACCGCGCCCATATCACCGACCTGGCCCGCGATTTGGGCTCTCTTGGGGCATGGGTGCGGCTGCATTACGTCTATCCCTATCCGCATGTGCGCGACCTGATCCCGCTGATGGCGGCCCATTCTGAATCGGGGGGCCTGGTGCTGCCCTATCTGGACATCCCCTTCCAGCACGCCCATCCCGATGTGCTGCGCCGCATGGCCCGCCCGGCGGCGGCTGCGAAGACGCTGGACGAAATCGCCGCATGGCGCGCGATCTGCCCCGAGATCACGCTGCGCTCCACCTTCATCGTGGGTTACCCTGGCGAGACCGAGGCCGAGTTCCAGACCCTGCTGGACTGGCTGGACGAGGCGCAACTGGACCGCGTCGGCGCCTTCCAGTACGAAAACGTCAAGGGCGCGCGGGCCAACGACCTGCCCGACCATGTCCCGGCCGAGGTGAAGCAGGAGCGTTTCGAGCGCTTCATGGAAAAGGCCCAAGCCATTTCCGAGGCGAAGCTTGCCGCCAAGGTCGGCCAACGGATCGAGGTGATCGTGGACAGCGTGGACGATGAAGGCGCGACCTGCCGCACCAAGGCCGACGCGCCGGAAATCGACGGCAACCTGTTCATCGACGAGGGCTTCGAGGCGTTGAAGCCCGGCGACATCGTGACCGTCACCGTAGACGAGGCAGGCGAATACGACCTTTGGGGCCGCCTGTAACGCCCCTGCGGCCAGCTTGGCGGTGGCGGCCCGCCCGCCTGTCCGCTAAGGCTGTTCGGAATCGCGAAACCCTTGACCGGAGGCCGGTTTGACAAGCGCGTCCGACGATCTTCTGGCCACCGCAGGCGCGGTCCGCTTCGGCACCGTCCTGGCCGACCCGCCCTGGCAGTTCCAGAACCGCACCGGCAAGATGGCGCCCGAACACAAACGCCTGACCCGCTATCCCACCATGACGCTGGAGGAGATCTGCGCCCTGCCGGTGGCCTCCGTGGCCGACGCCCGCGCGCATCTCTACCTCTGGGTGCCGAACGCCCTCCTGCCTGAAGGGCTGAAGGTCATGGAGTGCTGGGGCTTCACCTACAAGTCGAACCTGATCTGGTACAAGACCCGCAAGGACGGCGGCCCCGACCGGCGCGGCGTGGGCTTCTATTTCCGCAACGTGACCGAGATCCTGCTGTTCGGCACGCGCGGCAAGGACGTGCGCACCCTGGATCCCGGCCGCAGCCAGGAAAACATCATCGCCACCCCCAAGCGCGAACATTCCCGCAAGCCCGACGAGCAATATCCCCTGATCGAGGCCTGCTCCTGGGGTCCGCGCCTTGAGATGTTCGCCCGCGGCCCGCGCCCCGGCTGGACCGTCTGGGGCAACCAGGCCGACGCCTATGAACCCGACTGGCCGACCTATGCCAACCATTCGCAAAGCCATGCCGTCATCCTCCGCCAGGACTGAACCGCCGACAGGGCGCACCCTGTCCTTCATCACCATCAGCCCGGCCTTCGATCCCCAGGGACAGCCGCGCAAGCCCGGCGCGCTCTGCATCGGCGCGCAGAAGGCGGGCACAAGCTGGCTGGCGCAGATGCTGGGCCAGCATCCGCAGGTCTGGATCCCCCCCTTCAAGGAGGTCCAGTTCTTCAACCACCGCTTCATTCCCGGACACCGCAAATGGATCGGCTGGCATTACCGCAACAAGCCCGACGAAATCCGCACCCGGCACCGGACCCGCAACCTGCCGATGCCGCCGGAACTGGACGCCTATCTGGACGGGCTGACCAGGGGCCAGATGTTTCACAACCATTGGTACAAGCGCGTCTTCGCCCCCGCGCCCGCCCATGCCATGCCGATGGACTTCACGCCCGAATACTCGGCCCTTCCCGACGAAGGCGTCGATTTCGTGGCCGAATTCCTGCCCAAGGCGCGGGTGATCTATCTGATCCGCCATCCCGTGGACCGCGCGATCTCGCAGCTTCGCATGAACCTGCAACGCGAAAAGCGCCGCCCCCGGACGCTGGCCGACTGGATGGCGGAAATCGGCAATCCCGTCCTGCATGACCGGGGCGATTACGCCAGCTACCTGCCGCGCTGGCAGGCCCGTTTCCCCGACATGCTGGTCCTGCCCTTCGGCCGCATTGCCCGCGACCCGCAGGCGGTGATGGACGCGGTCGAAGCCCATCTGGGCATCGGCCCCCATCCCTATGCCAACATGCGCGACAAGGTCTTTGCCAACCGCGACCCGCTGACTGTGCCGCCCCAGGCCATCGCCGCCCTGGAGACCCACATGGCGCCGCAACTGGCCTTCCTGGCCGACCGCTTCGGCGCCGATTTCCTGGCCGAGACGCGCTGACCTTTCACACAGGCGCGCTTTCGCCTACATAGCACCCAAAGTTTGCAGGAGATTTCCGATGGCGTCCTATCAGTTCGTCTACCACATGGACGGCGTGTCCAAGACCTATCCCGGCGGCAAGAAGGTCTTTGAAAACATCCGCCTGAACTTCCTGCCGGGCGTCAAGATCGGCGTGGTCGGCGTCAACGGCGCCGGTAAGTCCACCCTGCTGCGCGTCATGGCCGGCTGGGACAAGGATTTTTCCGGCGAGGCCTGGGCCGCCAAGGGCGCGACCGTGGGCTATCTGCCGCAGGAACCGGAACTGGACCCCGCGCTGAACGTGCGCGGCAACGTGATGGAGGGCGTGAAGGCCAAGCAGGCCAAGCTCGACCGCTACAACGAACTGGCGATGAACTACTCGGACGAGACCGCCGAGGAGATGGCCAAGCTCCAGGACGAGATCGACGCCGAGAACCTGTGGGATCTGGACAGCCAGGTGGATGTCGCCATGGAGGCGCTGCGCTGCCCGCCCGACGACGCCGACGTGACCAGCCTGTCGGGCGGGGAACGCCGCCGCGTGGCGCTCTGCAAGCTGCTGCTCGAGGCGCCGGACATGCTGCTGCTGGACGAACCGACCAACCACCTGGACGCGGAAACCATCGCCTGGCTGCAAAAGCACCTGATCGAATACAAGGGCACGATCCTGATCGTGACCCATGACCGCTATTTCCTGGACGACATCACCGGCTGGATCCTGGAACTCGACCGCGGTCGGGGCATCCCCTACGAGGGCAACTATTCCGCCTGGCTGGAACAGAAGGCCAAGCGCCTGGAACAGGAAGCGCGCGAGGACAAGGCCAAGCAGAAGACGCTGGAACGCGAACTGGAATGGATCCGCGCCGGCGCCAAGGCCCGGCAGGCCAAGCAGAAGGCCCGGATCAACGCCTATAACGAACTGGCGAGCCAGTCCGAGCGCGAAAAGCTGTCGCGCGCCCAGATCATCATCCCGAACGGCGAACGCCTGGGCAACCGCGTGATCGAGGTCCAGGGCCTGAAAAAGGCCATGGGCGACAAGCTCCTGATCGAGGATCTGGATTTTGCGCTGCCGCCCGGCGGCATCGTCGGCGTGATCGGCCCGAACGGCGCGGGCAAGTCCACCCTGTTCCGCATGCTGACCGGCCAGGAAAAGCCCGACGCGGGCGAGATCGCCTATGGCGACACGGTGCAACTGTCCTATGTGGACCAGTCCCGCGACGCCTTGGATGCCCAGAAAACCGTGTGGGAGGAGATTTCGGGCGGGGCCGAGCAGATCGTCCTGGGCGACGCGACCATGAACAGCCGCGCCTATTGCTCCGCCTTCAACTTCAAGGGCGGGGACCAGCAGAAGAAGGTGGGCCAACTGTCAGGCGGCGAACGCAACCGCGTCCACATGGCGAAACTGCTGAAATCCGGCGGCAACGTGCTGCTGCTGGACGAACCGACCAACGACCTGGACGTGGAAACCCTGCAGGCGCTCGAAGCCGCGCTGGAGGACTTCGCGGGCTGTGCGGTGATCATCTCTCACGACCGCTTCTTCCTTGACCGCCTGTGCACGCATATCCTGGCGTTTGAAGGCGACGCGCATGTGGAGTGGTTCGAGGGCAACTTCGAGGCCTACGAGCAGGACAAGGTGCGTAGGCTGGGACCAGACTCGATTGAGCCAAAGCGGGTGAAGTACAAGAAGTTTACGCGTTAAAGCCGTAGGGTGCGCTTCAGCGCACCAAGCCCAGAGCCGTAGCTTCAGCGCACCAAAACCGACACAAACCCCCCAGGGTGCGCTGAAGCGCACCCTACGGCAGCCCGCGCCGGTGGTCGAAGCCGCTCGTCAAACCCCTTGCGGCGTCCCGGTGCCAGGATGAATCCGGCCAGTCCGCCGGATCACCCGCCAGACCGTGCCTGACCGGATTTGTCCAGCAATAGCGTATTGCTGCCGCATACTCGCTCTCCCCTCGCAGATGGTGTTTCCAGAATCTCCGCTGCCAGATTCCCTTTTCCCGGCGGTTCACCTGGCTGCGGCGCAGGGGGGCGGATGGCAGGCCATGCGAGAATCCGGCCTTTATCGCCGCCCAGCGGCCCGAATAGTCGCAATCGCCAAGGGGCAGCGTCCAGACTGCGTGCAGGTGATCCGGCAGAACGACCCAAGCGCCGATGTCAACCGGCCGCTTCGCCAGAATCCGGCCTGCCGCCTCGCGCAGCCGCACGATCTCACGCAGCAGCAAATCACTTTCGCGATCAGCCAGAACGACGGTGAAGAAGATGCTGGCACCGGGAATGCGCGGACGAAGATAACGGGACATGGCTGCCTGCCTATCCCGCCGAGCCTTAAAGCCGCGTTAACGCTATGGCTCCGCAGCAAGCGCAAGCGCAGGGTGCGTGTTCCGCACGCACCATCACGGCGCGAAAGTGGTGCGTGAAATCACGCGGCCAAACCGGAGGGTGGGTTTTACCCCACCATCAACCGTCGTAGATTGGCGGGATAAATCCCACCCTGCCAAACACGCATCGCCTTCCGGCGTTGCGTATCCTTCAAGCATTTACCGGCGGCTTGCCGGGGCAGTTCGCCACGATCGGCGTGGGTGAGGTGCCTGCCGCAGGCTCGGTCGTGGCCGGGCCCTGAGAAGCCAAGGCCGGAAGGGCCAGCAGGCAGGCGGTGAGGGTGGCAAGGGAAAGTCGGGTCATGGCGCTCCTGTCTCCTGTTGCGATGATCCAGCGTCGCCCGAATCACCCGATCCCCAAAGACACAGCCGCGTTACCGGCCTTTGTAGGGTGCGTGATTTCATGCGCCGTTTTCGCATCCTGCCGGTGAGCAAACCGTAGGGTGGGGTTTCACCCACCGCTGCATGAACCCGCTGCGCGTGGTGGGTTGAAAACCCACCCTACGGCTTCACCTTGTGTACGCGCTGTGTACGGCCCGTGCTTCTGCGGTGCCTGCCCCGTGGCCCCGATTTCCCAGCAAATGCTGGCCCGCGGCGATCCAGGCACCGCCCCGTTGCGCGGCCGCCGTGCGCCCCGTTGCGCGTCCTCCCGCGTCACCGCACCTTCCCTCTGCGCCAAGCCGGATCACGCCGCTGCCAGCATCCGGTCAAAGCTGCACAAGGCCATCCCCTCGGGCGTCAGGTAATCGAAATGCCGCTCGATCGCGCGCTCCACGTCGGACCGGCTGGCCTTGGACATGCCGCGCTTGCGCAGGATCTCGGGGGCGTGGCGGGGCGTGTCGTTGTCGCCCCGGTGCGTCACGATGTTGGGGAAATGCGGATCGGTGACGGCGACCAGACGGGTCGGGATCGCGTAATGGCCATAGTCGAAGATCGTGCGCGACGAATGGCGGATCGCCGCGCCCGCACTGAAGAAGGGGCTGTACCAGTTGTAGATCCCCTCGGTCGGGCCGTCGGTGATGCAATAGAAGATCGACGGAAAGCTGACCGCGAAATGGGCATTGCGCCACATGCTGGCGGCGTGGCGGCGCAAGCGGCGGATATAGTCCCTGGACACGCAGTCGTCGTCGTCCAGCCGGAACTGCACCGTGCCGGGCAGGGGCAGGTCGATCTCGGCCGCAACCTGGTGGATGGCGTCCGAGATGTGGACGGGCGGCAGGAACCGCAGCACCACCTGCTCCACGCCGTGGCAGATCGCCTCCAGCCGCGCGCGGTATTCCGCCGGCATCCGGTCCGAGGACACGACCAGCAGGCGGAAATCGGCATCGCTCTGGTTGGCAAGCGAGCGCAGCGTCAGGTGTTCGAAGGTATCCAGCCGTGCCTGCAGCCGCTCGGGCGCGAACAGGGCCTGCGCCTGGTTCAGATAGATCGCCTCCAGCGCCTCGTCCGGCTGGTTGCGATAGGCCTTCCAGTCGCCTCGTCCCAGCATCGAGAAGCGGCACACGCCCAGGATCTTGACATCACGGTCGTTCATCGGCCGTCTCCCTTGTTCCGTCCGTCAGCGGGCCAGGGGCACGCGGACCAGTTCTTCCGCGTGCTTCGCCTGGACCCATGCAATGCAGTCGGCCATTTCATCCTCGCCCGGCCCCTGCCAGTTCGACCTGTCGTCGATAAAGCCATGGTGTTCAAGGATGCCGGCAAGAACCTCGTGATCGACCTCGCCCCAGCTGAGATGGTTGGAAAAGGTCGCCCCCTTGTCCATCCAGTTCGCGGCCAGGGCGTCGATGATGACCGGCTCCCGCCCGATCATGCCGCTGATCTGGGCGGCGATGGATTCATAGGCGTTGTTGTCGCGGCGCAGGATGAAGCCGATCTTCTTCGCCGGGTCGGCCACCATGCCCGCGATGTGAAAGGCGGAACTGTCCGCCCCCAGGATATGGGTCGCCGACTTGTAGGCGCGCAACTGATCCGGCAGTTCCATCTTTTCGGGATGCAGGATCGTGTAGCCGTTGGCGGCCATGTTCCGTTCGATGACCCGTTCGCCCATCAGCCCGCCGCGGCCGTTGAATTTCGTGCGCGAAATATAGAGTTTGCAGGGCGGATCCTGGGGGATCCTTTCGGCCATGCGCCGCATCGTCTGGCGGAATTCAGGGGTGCCGCGCGCGATCGTTCCCAAGCCGAAGCCTTGGCCCGGCACCAGCAGTTCCTCGACGATCAGCGGTTCGCGAAGGATCCGCTCCTGCGCCCTAAGGCCCAGCAGGTTCCAGAAATGGGACTGGTATTTCTGGAACTCGGAAAGCTTCTCGTGCTTGGGGATGAAAAGGACGCTTTCGATGTCGTCGCGGTCGAAGGCCCAGCAGCGGGCCATCGTCTCGGTCATGAAATGCCCGAAATGCCCATAGTAAAGGCCGCCCCACATATGGCGGCCCTCCAGGAACCTGGCGGGCTTCTCGGCGCCATCGACCTTGCGGGTCATTCGGATGCCGCCCCGCCAGGTGGAGGCGTGCAGGCAGTCTTCCCCATCGGCGGTCACGACCCCGCAGGCCGGGCGGCCCGTCATGGCACTGGGCGGGAACAGCCAAGCATTGCGGACGGTTTTGATCTCTCGTGACCAGCCTGCCTCGGGGAGTGGTTCGCCCATCGTTCTTCCTTGTCCTGAAGCCAAATGCCGCCTTCGCCTCCGGCGGTATTAACCAAAGACGGGTTACACTTAAAGCGCGAACAGGCGATCCCCAGGCGGTTCTATTCCCATTCCCAGGGGCGGGTGAACTCACCCAGCTTCGCCCTCACCGTTGCCTCGTCCGTGTCGGCGCCCCGTGCAAGGCGGGCCACCAACCCGCGCTTCTTGTCCTCGACCACCTCGGCCACATGGGCGCCGGTGCCAGCCAGGGCCGCGTCATAGACGCGCTTGATGGCCAGGCGGCGCAGGTCGGGCTTGAAGATCTTGCCCACGGCGGTTTTCGGCAGTTCGGGCAGGATTTCCACATGCTTGGGGATCGCGGCGCGTTCGTGGATATGGGCCTTGGCATGGGCCAGCAACTCGGCCTCGGTCGCCTGGGCGCCCGCGACCAGTTCGACATAGACGCAGGGCAGTTCGCCCGCGAAGCTGTCGGGCTGCCCGATGGCGCCGGCAAAGGCCACGGCGGGATGGGACAGCATCGCCTCCTCGATTTCGGCGGGGTCGATGTTGTGGCCGCCGCGGATGATCAGATCCTTGGCGCGGCCCGTGATCCACAGGTAGCCGTCCGGGTCCAGCCGTCCCAGGTCGCCCGTGCGCAGATAGATGTCCTCGGCGAACAGCCGGTGGTTCTTGTCGGCCTCGGTATAGGTGGATCCGGGAAAGACGCCGGGATTGGCCACGCAGATCTCGCCCACCTCGTCGGTGGCGCATTCGTGGACGCGGCCCGAATCGTCGTGGTTCAGGATGCGGACATGCGTATAGGGCAGGGGGATGCCGACGGAGCCCACCTTCTTGATGCCGTCGATGGGGTTGCAGCTGACCAGGCAGGTGGCCTCGGTCAATCCGTAGCCCTCGGCGATCTCCACCCCGGTGGCGGCCTTGAATCGGTTGTAAAGCTCGATCGGCAGGGGGGCCGAGCCGGAGATGGCGGTGCGCAGGGACGAGACATCGGCATTGACCGGCCGCTGCATCAGGGCGGAGATCGCGGTCGGCACGGTGATCAGGAAGCTGCATTGCCAGCGTTCGATCAGCTTCCAGAAGTTGTCGAAGACGCCTTCGCCCCGGTATCCGGCGGGGGTGGGCATGACGACATGGGCGCCCGATGCGATGCAGGACATCAGCACCGGATAGGCGGCAAAGACGTGGAACATGGGCAGCGGGCACATCAGCACGTCGGTTTCGTCGAACAGCAGCGTGCCGCCAAGCCAGCCGTTGTAGATCATGCCGGAATACTTGTGCTGCGCGACCTTGGGCGTGCCGGTGGTGCCGCCGGTGTGGAAGAAGGCGGCGACCCGGTCCTGCTGCACGTCCTCGAAATCAAGCCGGGTGTGCTTTTCGCCGCTGGTCGCGGCCTCGAAGTTCAGCACTTTGGCCTTGTGGCGCACCTTCACGCGCGGCCGGATCAGCGGCACGATGAAACGCTTGAGGCCGCGCAGGTGGCGGTTCAGATCGACCTCGATCACATGGGTGACGCCGGGGGCATTGGCCACGGCCTCGGCCGCCTTCTGGGCCACGTCGGTTTTCGGGAAGGCGCGCAGCGTGACCAGCACCTTGGCGCGGGTTTCGCGCAGGATGCCCGCGATCTGCTGGGCGTCCAGCAGCGGGTTGATCGGGTTGACGATGCCCGCCGTGGCGCCCGCCAGCAGCACGACCGGCGTCTCGATGCTGTTGGGCAGCAGATAGGCCACGGTATCCGTCGGCCCGACGCCCAGCTTGCGCAGCAGGTTGGCGGTTTCCGTCACCCGTTCCAGCAGATCCTGCCAGGTCAGGGTCGTCGCATGGGTCTGGGGCCCCGACAGCAGCTGGAAGCTGATCGCGGGCCGGTCGGGATATTTCGCGGCGGTGCGGGCCAGAAAGCCGTAAAGCGTCACCGGAAGATCGCGCGCCTCATAGGGCATCTCGGCTTCCAGGGCGTTGCGATCATCATAGCTGATGAAGCGAGTCATCCATCCTCCCTCAGGGACCACCCTCCCGATCCCGTTTCAGGAACAATGGGCCATTGGCGGGAAGGGGGGCAAGAGCCTTGGTGGGACAGCGGGACGGGACGCGGCGTCAGGGCGGACCCGACGCCGCGTCAGGCCGTTCAGTCCTGGGGGATGCGCAGGGTCTGGCCGGGATAGATCTTGTCGGGATCGGACAGCATGGGGCGGTTCGCCTCGAAGATGGCGTTGTATTTGTTGGCGTTCCCCAGATAGGCCTTGGCAATGGCCGACAGCGTCTCGCCCTTCTTGACCGTATGGAAGACCGGGGCCTTGCCCGCCTGGGGCCCGGCCTGGGGCAGGTCGGCCTCGACCTTGGCCACGCCTTCGATATTGCCGATGGCCAGGATCAGCTTTTCCAGCGTCTCGCGGTCGGCGCCCTTGCTTTCGACCTTGACCGTGTCGCCGCGCAGCGTCAGGTGGACATCGTCCTTGTCCAGGTTCAGGGCCCGCAGTTCGGCCTTCAGGGCCGCGACCTTGCGGGTGGTGTCGGGATCCTGCGCGGGCTTTGCCGCAGCGGGGGCGGCGGCTGATGCGGGGGCTTGCGGCTTGGCAGGTTCGGCGGCCTCGGCCTTGCCGAAGATCGATTTGCCAGCGTCCTTCACGAAATCCCAGATGGCCATGCATGCGTCCTTTCGGCTGTGTTTCTGGATGATCCGATGAAAAACGCGGGCTTGAAGCAAGCGTTCCATCTGGTTATGGCAAGACCCCCCGACTATATTACAACCGTGCATTGTTAAATCATTAAGACTTTCACCCGTAGGATGCACCTGTTTGAAAGGTGAGAACCCTATGAGCCGGTCAATCCAGTTTTCAGCCGCCGCCGCGCTGTGCGCCCTTCTGGCGGGCTGCGCCCAGACCACGCCCGACATCCGGGTCGGCGGCAACGATCCCCATGACATGCAGCTGATGCCGGCGGGCAAGGCCACCTGCCTTGCCACCAGTTCCGGCCAGAACAGCCACGGCGCGGCGGCCACGAACGCCGTGCGCCGCAGCGCCGGCCTGCCGCCCGTGCAGCCCGATCCGGTGCTGGCGCAGGTCGCGGCCAGGCACGCCTGCGACATGGCCACGCGCGGGCGCATGACGCACCAGGGCAGCAGGACCAGCGGTCCCGGCCCGCGTGTCAAGGCGGCAGGCTATGCGCCGGCCGTCACCGCCGAAAATATCGCCGCCGGGCCGTTCTCGCAGGAACGGGTGCTGGCGGAATGGAACGCCTCCAGCGGGCACCTGGCGAACATGCTGATCCCGCAGGTGCGCGACTATGGCATCGGCCAGGCCATCGGGCCCGATGGCAAGACGCGGTTCTGGGCGGCGGTTTACGCGGCACCCCGGCGATAAGGCTGTTCGCGGTCAGGCAGGTTCCGGCAGGACGGGCATGTCGGTGAACTGCATCCGCGCCAGGCGGGCGTAAAGCCCGCCTTCGGCCACCAGGGCGTCATGCGTGCCGGTGGCGACGATCCGGCCCCCGTCGAAGACGACGATCCGGTCGGCCTTCTTCACCGTGGCCAGCCGATGGGCCACGACAACCGTGGTGCGGTCTTCGGACAGGCGTTGGACCGCGGCCTGCACCAGCGATTCGGATTCGGCATCCAGCGCGCTTGTCGCCTCGTCCAGCAGCAGGACGGGGGCGTCGCGCAGGATGGCGCGGGCGATGGCGATGCGCTGGCGCTGACCGCCCGACAGCATGACGCCGCGTTCGCCCAGCGGCGTGTCATAGCCCTGCGGCAGCCCCGTGATGAAATCATGGGCATGGGCGGCGCGGGCGGCGGCCTGAACTTCGTCGTCGGATGCCTCGGGGCGCCCCAGGCGGATGTTGTCCAGGGCGGTCGCGGCAAAGATCACCGGATCCTGCGGCACCAGGGCGATGGCCTGCCGGAAATCGGCCCGCGCCATGTCGCGCAGGTCGATGCCGTCCAGCGTCACCCGGCCCGTCGCCGGATCCCAGAAGCGCTGGATCAGCTGGATCACCGTGGTCTTGCCCGCGCCGGACGGGCCGACCAAGGCCACCGTCTCGCCCGGCTGGATGGTCAGGCTGACGCCCTCCAGGGCCGAGACATCGGGGCGGGTCGGATAATGGAAGGTTACGTCCTGCAGCGCGATATGGCCGCGCACCGGACGGGGCAGGGCGACGGGACGGGCGGGATCGGTCAGCACATCCTCGGCCGCCAGCAACTCGCCCAGGCGTTCGGTGGCGCCCGCCGCGCGCTGCAACTCGCCCCAGATTTCCGACAGCGCGCCGGTCGAGCCCGCGACAAGGATCGCATAGATCACGAACTGCACCAGCTGTCCCGCCGTCATGGCGCCCATGCGCACGTCGCGCGCGCCGATCCACAAGACGCCGATCACGCCCGCGAAGATCAGGAAGATCACGATGGCGGTCATCAGCGCCCGCGTGCGGATCCGCGTCAGCGCCACGTCGAAGGACCGCTCCGTCACCTCGTCGAAGCGGGCGATGCTGCGAGCCTCGTGCGTATAGGCCTGCACCGTCTGCGCGGCCAGCAGCGTTTCCGACGCCGCGCCGGAGGACGCCGCGATCCAGTCCTGGTTGGCGCGCGACAGCCCCCGCAGCTTGCGTCCCAGCACGATGATCGGCACCAGGATCGCGGGCACGATCAGCAGCACCAGCCCCATCAGCTTCAGCGAGGTGAAGGCCAGCATCGCCATGCCGCCCGCCAGGATCAGCATGTTGCGCAGCGCGATGGACAGGGAAGACCCGATCACCGACTGGATCAGCGTCGTGTCGGTGGTGATGCGCGACAGGATTTCCCCGGTCATCACGCGCTCGAAAAAGGCGGGGGACAGGGTGATGACGCGGGCGAAGACGGCCTTGCGGATATCTGCCACCACGCGCTCGCCCAGGCGGGTGACGAAGAAATACCGCGCTGCCGTGCCCAGGGCCAGCAGCGCCACGATGATCAGCGCCGCGCCGAAATATTCGTCCAGCAGCCCCGCGCCGTCGTCGAAATTGTCCACGACCCGGCGCGCGGCGAGCGGCAGGATCAGGCTGATGGCCGAGGTCGCGGCCAAGGCCAGCAGCGCCAGCACCACCTGCACGCGATAGGGCCGGACAAAGGGCCACAGCGCCCGCAAGGCGCCCACGCGCTTGCTGGTGGGCCGGTCTGAGGTGATCGTCGTGCCGCGTGCCATGTCTGCCTGTCCGGTGGATGTGCCCCCAGGGGTTTAGGGGCTGGCGGCCCTCAGGACAAGCGCGGTGCGGCCGGGAGCAGGCTTCCGTCCGCAAGCTGGTCCGCGATCCGGTCCACCGCCCCCGCCAGCTTTTCGTCGATGATGTGCAGGTATTGCGTCCAGTCCGACAGGTGCTGCAGTTCCGCCGCCCCGTCCGATATGCCGCGCAAACCGATCAGCGGGACGCCGAAATGCTGGGCCGCGCGCAGATGGGCGAAGGTTTCCATGTCCACCATGTCCTCGGGCACGGCGTCATAGGCGGGACCGCTGACGATGTTGGCGCCGGTGGACAGGGTGGCCGTGGGGATCCCCTCGACCCGCAGCGGCAAATCGACGCGGGCGGGCAGGTCCAGCAGCGGCGTGCGCCCCTTTTCGAACCCCAGGGGCGATGCGTCCATGTCGCGATAGGCGACCGCCGCGACCTGATAGACCTCGGCCTGGGTCAGCCGCGCGGACCCGGCAGAGCCCAGCGAGACGATCAGGCGCGGCAGTTCCCGCATCCCCGCCAGGGCGGCGGTCAGTTGCACCGCGCCCTCGACCGGGCCGATGCCGGTGATGAGCGGATCGATCCGGGCGCGCAGGGCGGGACCGTATTCGGGCAGGGCCGCCATGACGAACAGGACGGGAAAGTCGGCGATCAGGTCGGGCATCTTGGGGGGCATCGGATCCGCTTTCGTTTGTCCCGGCAGGCGTGGCACGGAGGGCTGCGCGCGGTCAAGCACTGGCCCCTTGCAGGCTGGGCCGCATCCA
This sequence comes from Paracoccus sp. SSK6, assembly GCF_039770665.1. Lineage (NCBI taxonomy): Bacteria > Pseudomonadati > Pseudomonadota > Alphaproteobacteria > Rhodobacterales > Paracoccaceae > Paracoccus > Paracoccus sp. SSK6. The sequence continues at coordinate 238,526 of NZ_JBDPNJ010000001.1, forward strand.
TGGCAAGGGCGCCTCATGGGCAAGGTCAGCGATCTTTATCGGCAGCGCGTGACGGAAGGGCGGATCCAGCCCGATCCTGCGCAGCAATCCGTCCTGCCGCATCTGGACCGTGTTCTGGATGACATCGCCGCAGCCCCGGTGCCTGAAAAGCGGTCGGCCTGGCGCGCCTTCCTGGGCGTCGGCAGCCCGCCGCCCGCAGCACCCGCAGCCAGGGGGCTTTACCTGTGGGGCGGGGTCGGGCGCGGCAAGTCGATGCTGATGGACCTGCTGGCCGAGGCCGCGACGGTGCCCGTACGGCGCGTCCATTTCCACGAATTCATGCAGGAAATCCAGGCCGGGCTGAACCGCGCCCGCCAGCGGGGCGACCAGGATACCGTGCGCCCGGTCGCGCTGGAAGTCGCGGCCAGGGTCCGCCTGCTTTGCTTTGACGAGATGCAGATCACCGACATCGCGGATGCGATGATCGTGGGGCGGCTGTTCCAGGTGCTGCTGGAGCAGGGGGTGGTGATCGTCACCACCTCGAACCGGGTGCCCGAGGATCTCTACAAGCACGGGCTGAACCGGCAGTTGTTTTTGCCCTTCATCGACCTGATCCGCCAGCGGCTGGAGGTCGTGTGCCTGGACAGCGCCGTGGATCACCGGCAGGGGCGGGCGACCGGCGGGCAGGTCTGGTTCTGTCCTGCGGATGCGAGCGCGAAGGCCGCGATGGATGCGATCTGGGATGACCTGACGGGTCGCGCATCGGGCGCCTCGAAGCGGATCGAGGTCGGGGCGCGCAGCTTCGAGCTGCCCTTTTTTGCCGAAGGAGTAGGCCGGTCCGGCTTCTGGGATCTCTGCGGCAAGCCGCTGGGGCCGGCGGATTACCTGGCGCTGTCGCGCGAGGTCGAGGTGCTGATGATCGACGGCATACCCCGGCTGTCGGCGTCGAACTACAACGAGGCCAAGCGCTTCGTGACCCTGATCGACGCGCTCTATGAGGCGAAGGTGCGCCTGATCGCCAGCGGCGCGGACCAGCCGGAACAGCTTTACAATGAGGGCGAGGGCAGCTTCGAATTCGAGCGCACCGCCAGCCGGTTGCGCGAGATGCAGGACGCAGGCTGGGGGAGGGCGGAGTGACCTGCCGAATTTGACGTCAGGCAAATCCGGCCGCGCCTGCCTGCCCCTTGGCAGGCGCGATTCTCGCGCCAGCCCAGGCAAACGCGGCCGGATTGCGGATGTTCGACCGGGTGGCGCCCTTTGCCCTGCGCCTTGCGGCTCCGGGCAATCGGTCCGGGCGAAGGTCCACGGACATTCATCTGTCGGACCTCTGACCGCTCAGCCGTTTTCCCGCAGCACCCGCCCGGCCAGATACAGCGACCCGCAGATGAGGATCCGCGCCTTGGGGTCGCGGCTGACGATCGCCTCGATGGCCGATGCTGCATCCGTTGCGGTGGTCGCGATCATGCCCACGCTGCCTGCCGCCTCTGCTGTGACCTCGGCCGCCAAGGTGTTCGGCTCTCCGGGAATGTCGATGGCGGTCAGGCTGCTGGCCTGCGCCGCCAAAGGACGCAGATAACCTGCGATGTCCTTGGTGTTCAGCATCCCGCAGACCAGATGTGTCGGGCGCGGCGGCATGGCGGCAAGCGTCGCGGCCAGGGCCTCGCCCCCCGCCGGATTGTGGCCGCCGTCCAGCCACAGTTCGGCCTGCGGGCCTGCCAGATCGGCCAGGGGGCCACGCTTCAGCCGCTGCATCCGCGCGGGCCATTCGGCCTGGGTCACCGCTGCGCGGGCTTGGGCATCCGTCGCGCCCAACTGGCGCAGCGCGGCAAGCGCGGTTCCGGCGTTCTGGACCTGATGCGGGCCGATCAGGTTCGGCAGCGGCAGATCCCACAAGCCATGGTCGTCCTGATAGACCATGCCGTCGCGGTCGCGCGCGATCATCCAGTGCTGGCCATGGGCAAAGACCGGCGCGGTCAGGCCCGAGGCCTTCGCCTCGATCACGCGCAGGGCCTCATCGTCCTGCGGGCCGACGATCACCGGCACGCCGCGCTTGATGATCCCGGCCTTTTCCCCCGCGATCAGCGGCAGCGTGTCGCCCAGATATTGCGTATGGTCGATGCTGACCGGCGTAATGACCGTCAGGCGGGGGGTGTCGATCACGTTGGTCGCGTCCAGCCTGCCGCCGAGGCCGACCTCCAGCAGGGTGTAATCCGCGGGCGTGCGGGAAAAGGCCAGGAAGGCCGCCGCCGTGGTGATCTCGAAGAAGGTGATGGGCTGGCCGGCATTGGCGGCCTCGCATTCCTCCAGCGCGGCGGCGAGATCGGCTTCCGCGATCAGGTCACCTGCCAGCCGAATGCGTTCGTAAAACCGCGCCAGATGGGGCGAGGTATAGGCATGGACGCGTGCGCCGCCCGTCTGGAGCCCCGCGCGGATCATCGCCTGGGTGCTGCCCTTGCCGTTGGTGCCCGCGATGTGGATCACCGGCGGGATGCGGCGTTCGGGGTTGCCCAGGGCTGCCAGAAGGCGGTGCATCCGGTCCAGCGACAGGTCGATAACCTTGGGATGCAGCGCCATCAGGCGGTCGAGGATGGCGTCGGAATGGCTCATGGCGGATCAAGCCGGGGGCCAGCCCCCGGACCCCCGGGATATTTGGACACAGAAGATTGTCAGTCGGCCTGCGCGGGTTCGGGCGGGGCAGGCTGGGGCGCGGGAGCGGGCAGGTCGGCATGGATGGGCGCGGAGAGCCCGCCCGCCATGCGCAGGATCGAGACCAGCTCGTCGCGCAACTGCTTGCGATGCGTCACCCGGTCCAGCATCCCGTGTTCCAGCAGGTATTCGGCGCGCTGGAAGCCCTCGGGCAGTTTCTCGCGGATGGTCTGCTCGATCACGCGGGGACCGGCAAAGCAGATCAGGGCATTGGGCTCGGCGATCTGGATGTCGCCCAGCATCGCATAGCTGGCGGTGACGCCGCCCGTGGTCGGGTGGGTCAGCACGACGATATAGGGCAGGCCCGCTTCCTTCAGCATTTCCACCGCGACGGTGGTGCGGGGCATCTGCATCAGGGACAGGATGCCTTCCTGCATCCGCGCCCCGCCCGCGGCCGAGAACAGCACCAGCGGGCGTTTCGTCTTCACCGCGCGTTCGGCGGCGGCGATGATGGCGTTGCCCACATACATGCCCATGGACCCGCCCATGAAGCTGAAATCCTGGGCGGCGGCGATGATCGGGGTGCGGCCGATCTCTCCCTCGGCCACCAGCATCGCTTCCTTTTCGCCCGTGGCCTTCTGTGCGGCCTTCATCCGGTCGGGATATTTCTTCTGGTCGCGGAACTGCAGCGGATCGGCGACGGGCTCAGGCACCTTCACCTCGACAAAGGCGCCGCCGTCAAACAGCGCGTTGAAGCGGTCGCGCGGGCTGATCGCCAGGTGGTGATCGCAATTCGTGCAGACGTTCAGGTTGTCCGACAGTTCGCGGTGGAACAGCATCGTTCCGCATTCGGGGCATTTGGTCCACAGGTTCTCGGGCACCTCGCGGCGCGAGAACAGCGAATTGATGCGCGGGCGGACATAGTTGGTGATCCAGTTCATGCGCGGCGGTTTCCTGCTGTTGCAAGCCACCGAGATAGGCCGCGACGGGGGGAATTGCAATTGCCGCAGCGGGCGGGAATGATGCGCGGCATGTGGGCCTCGTTCCTTGTCATGCTGCATACGGGGGTTACGCTGGCCCTGATCGCGCGGGTGCTGATCCGCCCGCGGCTGGATCCGTCCGTGCGCCTGGCCTGGATCATGGTGATCGAGGCGCTGCCGCTGATCGGCATCCTGGCCTATGTGCTGTTCGGAGAGGTGCGGCTGAACCAGGCCGAGGTGCAGCGCATGGCCGATGTGCGCGACCGGCTGACCAACCTGCGCGTCCCGAACCCCGCCGTGATCGCGGAACCGCCGCATTACGCGCTGCCCGTGGTCGCGGCCAATGCGGCCGTGGGCGGCATGTCGGCGGTGTCCGGCAACCGCATCCGCCTGCTGGAGGAAAGCGATGAGGCCATCGACCGCCTGATCGACGCCATCGACCGGGCCGTGGATCACGTCCATATCCTGTTCTACATCTGGCTGCCCGACCATTCCGGGCAGAAGGTGGCCGAGGCAGTGGCCCGCGCGGCCAGCCGGGGCGTGGAATGCCGGGTGATCGTCGATGCCCTGGGCTCGCGCGGGCTGGTGCGGTCGGCCTTGTGGACGCAGATGCAGGAAGCGGGGGCCGAATGCGTCACGGCCTTTCCCTGGGGCCTGCCCTTCATCAGCGTGCTGTTCCGGCGGCTGGATCTGCGCAACCACCGCAAGATCCTGGTCGTGGACAACCGCGTGGCCTTTTCCGGCAGCCGCAACTGCGCCGACATGGCCTTCGCCATCAAGCCGCGCTTCGCCCCCTGGGTCGATATCCTGATGTCGGTCGAAGGCCCGGTGGTGCGGCAATACCAGTCGGTCTTCCTGGGCGACTGGATGAGCTATACCGGCAAGGATCTGGGCGACATGCTGCAGCCCGTTGGCCCCGTCGCCGATCCCGGAGAGATCGCGCAGGTGATCCCCACCGGGCCGGACCGGCGGCAGGGTTCGATTTCCGACTGCCTGGCGGGGATGCTGCACACGGCGCGCGACCGGGTGGTCATCACCACGCCCTATTACGTGCCCGACATGGCGGTGGATGCCGCCGTCCGCGCCGCTGCCCGCCGGGGGGTCGAGGTGACGATGATCCTGCCCGCCCGCAACGATTCCCTTGTGGTGGGCGCGACCAGCGAGGGGTTCTATTACGGGCTGCTGTCGGCGGGGGCGCGGATCCTGCTGTTCCAGGACGGATTGCTGCATTCCAAGATCATGACGGTCGATGGCCGCATGGGCATGGTCGGCAGCGCCAACCTGGACCGCCGCAGCTTCGAGCTGAACTACGAGGTCAACATGGCCGTCTTCGACCGCGAATTCGTGTCCGAACTGGACGCCCGGCAAGAGAGTTACATCGAACGCTCGCGCGAGATCACGCTGGAGGAGGTGCGCGGCTGGGGCGTCCTGCGCCGCTTGCGCAACAACCTGCTGGCGCTGGCCTCGCCGCTGTTGTGAGGGTTTGCGATGGACGCCGATGAGATCGCGATGCGGCTGGAAACGCTGGACGGCTGGTCCCTGTCGCCGGACGGAAGGGCCATCGCCCGGCGCTTCGACTTCAAGGGTTTCGCCAAGGCGGTCGAGATGGCGAACCTGGCGGCCTGGCTGGGCAACCGGCGGAACCACCATCCCGACGTGTGCTTCGGCTGGGGCTATTGCCAGGTGAGCTTCACCACCCATGACGCGGGCGGCCTGACGGACGCGGATTTCGCCGCCGCCGCGCGGCTGAACGAACTGGTGGGGTGACGCTTGTTCGCGCAGGGGTTGCAAGCTATCCACGCGGGGGCAAGGCATGAAAGGGCTTGGATGAAGCGTCTGCTGGACAGCTTGGGGTTTGACCGGGACCGTGTCGATTGGGCGCGCCTGGCTGACAGGCAGGACCGCAGGCCGCGCCCGGTGGATCCCGAACTGCGGGACCGGGCGCAGAACCTGCACCGGCAGTTGGAGCGGTTCCTGCAGGCCTCGGATCCCTGGATGCTGCGCCCGGCCGGGGTGGCGGATGACGACCTGCCGCCCGGCACCGACTGGCATTGGCGCCCGCGCCTGCTGCGGGGGCAGATCGCCCCGCAGGCCATCGCCGCCCCCGACAGCGGCCAACGCCTGGGCGATGACGCGGCCTTGTGGCACGACTGCCGGCACCGCGCGCTGATCCTGCGCCAGTCGGTCGGCCCGCAGACGGGACAGGGCGCAAGCTATCGCCTGGGGATCGAAATGCTGGGATTTTCCGGCAGCTTCCTGTCGCTTGCGCTGGATCTGCCAAATGATGCCCTGGACGGCCTGGGCCCCGACCGGATCCTGCAGCTTGACGTGGTGATGGATGCGGAACGTCCCCTGACCATCTATGCCCGCATCAACCTGGTGCAGGGGCCGAACACCGAGACGATGCTGCGCCAGCTTGGCGATCCGGTCGCGGGGCATGGCGCGCGGCGGCGGGCGGAATTCGACCTGGCCTATGCCGGTCTGGCGAACCGGCCCATCGAGAAGGCCTGGCTGGATCTGATCTTCGAGCAGCCCCGCATGAACGCGGTCAGCGTCAATGACGCGGTGCTGTCGCACCATCCGCGCGCCCAGACCTGAGGAGATGGCGATGAGGTTCGAAAGCCATGGCGTCCTGGCCGGTTGCTGGAACGGTACGCTGCAGGCGTCAGGCCAGCCGCCCCGGCTGTCCGTGGTCCATCGCGGACAGGTCGTGGCCGAGGCCGCCCTGCTCGACGCAGGGTCCGGCATCTGGTCGGTGACAGCGGCGCTTCCCGCATCGGTGATCGACAACGGGGTGCACAGCCTGCTGCTGGTGGGGGGCGATCCGGGCAGCCCGGCATCGCAGGCTCTGGGCAGCCTGACGCTGGTGGCGGGAACGGCCGCTGGCGGCGACCTGCTGGCCGAGGTCGCGCAGCTTCGCGCGGAACTGGATCTGCTCAAGCGCGAATTCCGCCGCTTTGCCGCGGGCGGCTGACGCGCCGTCATCTGTCCGTCACGCTTTCTTGCGAAAAGACCGGGCCGTGTCTATATCGGCCCTTTCGCTTTTGCCCTCAAAGGTTTCGCATGGCCGGGATGCAGACACCCTTCTACCTGATCGACAAATCCGCGTTGCGCCGCAACATGGAACAGGTGGCGCGCCTGCGCGAGGCGTCGGGCGCCAAGGCGCTGCTGGCGCTGAAATGCTTTGCCACCTGGTCGGTCTTCGACTTCATGCGCGACTACATGGACGGGACGACCTCGTCGTCGCTGTTCGAGCTGCGCCTGGGGCATGAGGAGTTCGGCAAGGAAACCCACGCCTATTCCGTCGCCTGGGCCGATCACGAGATCGACGAGGCGGTCAGTTACGCCGACAAGATCATCTTCAACAGCCTGTCGCAGCTTGACCGATATGCTGACCGTACGAAGGGCGTGACCGCCGGCCTGCGCCTGAACCCGCGCTTTTCCACCAGCGGCTTCGATCTGGCGGACCCGGCGCGGCCCTTCAGCCGCCTGGGCGAATGGGATCTGTCGCGTCTGGAACAGGCGATGGACCGCATCAGCGGCGTGATGATCCATTACAACTGCGAAAATCGCGACTTCGACCTGTTCGACCAGCAACTGACCCGGATCGAGACCGAGTTCGGCGAGATCCTGAAGCGCCTGGACTGGGTCAGCCTTGGCGGCGGCATCCATTTCACGGGCGAGGGCTATCCGCTGGACCGGCTGGCCGACCGGCTCAAGGCCTTCCAGGACCGCTGGGGCGTCCAGGCCTATCTGGAACCGGGCGAAGCCAGCATCACGCGCACGGCGACGCTTGAGGTCAGCGTGCTGGACATCATCGACAACGGCAAAAAGGTCGCCATCGTGGACAGCAGCATCGAGGCGCATATGCTGGATCTGCTGATCTATCGCGAAACGGCCAAGCTGCCGCAGGACGGCCCTCACGAATACCAGGTCGCGGGCAAGACCTGCCTTGCGGGCGACATCTTCGGCGACGCGCGCTTCCCGCAGCCGCTGAACATCGGCGACCGGATCAGCATCGCGGATGCGGCGGGCTATACCATGGTCAAGAAGAACTGGTTCAACGGCGTCGCCATGCCCGCCATCGCCATCAGGGAAGACGACGGGTCCATTCGCACCGTCCGCAGCTTCCCTTATGAAGACTACAAGTCCAGCCTCTCCTGAGGCGCCCTCTCTGCAACCCCGGAAAGGATCCAGAATTGGCCAAGAAGAACGTCCTCATCATCGGCGCGGGTGGCGTCGCGCAAGTCGTGGCGCACAAGGTGGCGCAATGGGCTGCGGAATTCGGCGAGTTGCACATCGCCAACCGCACGCAGACCAAGGCGGACGCGATCATCGCCAGCCTGCGCGACAAGGGGCACCAGATGCCCTTTGCCAGCCATGCGCTTGACGCGATGAACCCGGACGCGGTCGAGGCCCTGATCCGCAAGGTGGATGCGGGGATCGTCATCAATGTGGGGACGGCCTTCATCAACATGACCGTTCTGGAGGGCTGCATCCGCGCGGGCGCCGCCTATATCGACACGGCCATCCACGAGGATCCGTCTAAGATCTGCGAAACGCCGCCCTGGTACGGCAACTACGAATGGAAGCGGCGCGAGGATGTGGCGAAAGCTGGGATCACCGCGATCTTGGGCGCGGGCTTCGATCCGGGGGTGGTCAACGCCTATGCCCGCCTGGCCGAGGATGAGTATTTCGACAAGATCGACTCGATCGACATCGTGGACATCAACGCCGGTTCCCACGGCCGCTGGTTCGCCACGAACTTCGACCCCGAGATCAATTTCCGCGAATTCACCGGGGTGGTCTATTCCTGGCAGGGCGGCGAGTGGCGCGAGAACAGGATGTTCGAGGTCGGCCGCGAATGGGACCTGCCCGTCGTCGGCAAGCGCAAGGCCTATCTGTCCGGCCATGACGAGGTCCACAGCCTGTCCGCCCGCTACAAGGACGCCGATGTGCGCTTCTGGATGGGCTTCGGGGACCACTACATCAACGTCTTCACGGTGCTGAAAAACCTGGGCCTGCTGTCCGAACAGCCCGTGAAAACCGCCGAGGGGCAGGAGGTCGTGCCGCTGAAGGTCGTCAAGGCCGTGCTGCCCGACCCGGCCAGCCTTGCGCCCGATTACACGGGCAAGACCTGCATCGGCGATCTGGTCAAGGGAAGCCGCGACGGCAAGCCGGGCGAGGTCTTCATCTACAACGTGGCCGACCACAAGGACGCCTTCAACGAGGTCGGCAGCCAGGGCATCAGCTACACGGCGGGCGTGCCCCCGGTCGCCGCCGCCATCCTGGTCGCGCGCGGCATCTGGGATGTCCGCAAGATGGCCAATGTCGAGGATCTGCCCGCCCGACCCTTCCTGGAGCTGCTGGGGGACATGGGCCTGCCCACCCGCGTGATCGACGCCACCGGCGATCACCCGATCTGATCCGGCCCGGCCGGCTAGCATCTGGCGGCGGCCCGGAACAGCCGGGTCGCCCTTTGCGTTCGGGGCCATGGCGTTGACGCAAGTGGGGATGCAAGGGCCGTGGCCGACAAGTTCAGCTTTCCACGTTTCCGGTCGGACGGCAGCGGCGCCAGCGGGCGCGCCGCCAACTGGGCCGTCATCGGCATCTTCCTGATCCTGGCCTTTGCGGCCATCGCCGCCGGGCGCGACTTCCTGATGCCCGTGACCCTGGCGGGCCTGTTGTTCTTCGTCTTCACGCCCTTGCGGCGGCTTGCCCGGCGGCGCGGGGTGCCCGACTGGCTGACCGCCACCGTGGTGAGCCTGGGACTGGTCGTCGCCGTCGCCCTGATCGCCCTCGGCGCCAGCGGCCCCATCAACCAGGCCGCCCATAACCTGCCCACGATCAGCGTGAAGCTGGAGCAGAAGTTCCGCGAGTTGCGCGCGTCGATCGAGGAACTTCAGAAGGCCGCCGAAAAGATAGACGAGGTTCAGAACGGCGCGTCAGACGAAGCCGCCCCAACCATCAAGGTCGAGCAGGAGGGCGACAGCACCCTTGAATCGCTGGTCAAGTTCACCCCCGCCATCGCCGGGCAGGTGATCTTCACGCTGTTCCTGCTGTTCTTCATGCTGGCATCGGGCGATCTTCTCTATCTCAAGATCGTGCAAAGCTTCGATTCCATGGCCGAAAAGCGCAGCGCCTATCTGGCCCTGCGCCAGATCGAGGATTCGCTGGGCAACTATCTGGGCGCCATCACCATCATCAACGCGGGCCTTGGCCTTGCCATCGGGCTTGCGATGTTTGCCTGGGGAATGCCGGGTGCGGTGCTGTTCGGCCTGGGGGCCTTCGTGCTGAACTATATCCCCTATCTGGGTGCGATCACCGGGATCACGCTGTCGGGGGTCGTGGCCCTTGTCATCATGCCCGGCATCTTCTGGCCGATGATGGTGGCGGCCAGCTACATGCTTCTGACCGCGATCGAGGGGCAGGTGATCACGCCCTATTTCGTGTCGCGGCGGCTGCAGATGAACACGGTCGTGGTGTTCCTGGCTGTCGCCCTGTGGGCCTGGCTGTGGTCCGTCATCGGCATGATCATCGCCGTTCCCGTCCTGGTCGTGCTGCGTGTCCTGGCCGATTATGTGCCGGGCTGGGAAAAGTTCGGCAACTTCCTGGCGGGCGAGGAGCCCCCGGCCATCGAGGACGAGGACGAGGAGGAAGCCCGCGACATCGTCGAGGCCGGGGCCGAGGCCGAGGATGAAGGCGCCGCCCGCCAGGCCACAGCCAGCGTGGTGGAGGAGGACAGGGCCCAGGGCTAGGCATCCTTTCCGTGCATCTTTTCCGGTCGGCAGAAAAACTTTTCATGGCGGCTTGGAAGTGGATGGGCCCTGGCGTATGGGGATACGAAAGTGCGCAACGGTATACCGTCGCCCGAGTCGGAAAGGAGCAGCAGGATGACCCAGACCCGTTACACCCAGAGGCATGGCCTTGATGTGGCCGAGGAACTGGCGGCTTTCGTGGAAGGCAGCGTTCTGCCCGGCACCGGCGTCGATGCGGACCGCTTCTGGTCGGGCTATGCCGAATTGCTGGGCGAGTTCGCGGGTGAAAACCGCGTGCTGCTGGACCGCCGCGCCGAATTGCAGGGCCAGATCGACGCCTGGCACAAGGCGCGCGGCAACCAGCCTTGGGACATCGCCGCCTATCGCGCCTTCCTGACCGAGATCGGCTATCTGGTTCCCGAACCCGCGCCCTTCACCATCGACAACGGCCGGATCGACCCCGAGATCGCGCAGGTCGCCGGGCCGCAGCTTGTGGTCCCCGTCAGCAATGCCCGTTTCGCGCTGAACGCCGCGAATGCCCGCTGGGGGTCGCTTTACGACGCGCTTTACGGATCGGACGTGATGGGCCCGCCCCCTGCGGGCGGCGGCATCGACCCCGCGCGCCGCGATGCGGTGGTGGCCCGCGCCGCGCAGTTCCTGGACGAGGCCTTCCCGCTGGCCAGCGGCAGCCATGCCGCCGTGTCGGCCTATCGCGCCGATGCGGATGGGCTGATGGCGACCGTGGACGGGGCCGAGGTGGCCCTGCGCGATCCCTCGGCCTTCGTGGGCACGCATGTCTCGGGCAAGGATACCGGCTATGTCCTGCGCCATAACGGGCTGCATGTCGAACTGGTCGTCAACCCCGATCACCCGATCGGCGCGGCTTCCGCTTCGGGCCTGCGCGACGTGATCCTGGAAGCCGCCCTGAGCGCGATCCAGGATGCCGAGGACAGCGTGGCGGCGGTCGATGCCGAGGACAAGGTCGGCGTTTACGCCAACTGGTTGGGTCTGATGAAGGGCGATCTGACCGACACCTTCGAGAAGAACGGCAAGCCCATGACCCGCCGCCTGGCCGCCGACCGCGACATCACGCGCCCCGACGGCAGCACCCTGACCCTGCCGGGCCGCGCCCTGCTGCTGGTGCGCAACGTGGGCCTGCTGATGACCACCGATGCCGTCCGCCTGAACGGGCAGGACACGCCCGAGGGGCTGATGGACGCGATGGTCACGGTGGCCTGTGCCATCCACGACCTGAAGAAGTCCGACGGTCCGCGCAACAGCCGCGTGGGCGCGATCTATGTCGTCAAGCCCAAGATGCACGGCCCCGACGAGGCTGCCTTCGCCGACCGCAGCTTCACCAAGGTCGAGGAAATCCTGGGCCTGCCCGCCAACACCGTCAAGCTGGGCCTGATGGACGAGGAACGGCGCACGAGCGCCAACCTTGCCGCCAGCATCCATGCGCTGCGCAACCGGGTCTTCTTCATCAATACGGGCTTCCTGGACCGCACGGGGGACGAGATCCACACCTCGATGCAGGCGGGCGCCTTCGCGGGCCGCGATGCCACGCGCCGGTCGGGCTGGCTCAAGGCCTATGAGGATCGCAACGTGCTGATCGGCCTGGCTGCCGGGCTGCGCGGCAAGGCCCAGATCGGCAAGGGCATGTGGGCCAAGCCCGATGCCCTGGCCGAGATGCTGGAAACCAAAATCGCCCATCCGAAATCGGGCGCGAACACCGCGTGGGTGCCCAGCCCCACGGCCGCGACGCTGCACGCGCTGCATTACCACATGGTCGATGTCGCGGCGCGCCAGGACGAATTGCAGGGCCAGCCGGTCCCCGGACTGGACGCGCTGCTGACACCGGCCCTGATGGGCGACGCGCCCCTGTCGCAGGATCAGATCCTGCGCGAACTGGACAACAGCGCGCAGGGCATCCTGGGCTATGTGGTCCGCTGGGTGGACCAGGGGGTCGGCTGTTCCAAGGTGCCCGACATCGACGACGTGCCGATGATGGAGGACCGCGCCACCTGCCGCATCAGCGCGCAACTGCTGGCGAACTGGCTGGAACAGCGGCTGATCACCCGCGAGCAGGTCGAGGACGCCCTGCGCCGCATGGCTGCGAAGGTGGACCAGCAGAACGCGGGCGATCCGAACTATCACCCGATGGCCCCCGGCTTCGACGGCCCGGCCTTCGAGGCGGCGCGCGATCTGGTGCTGACGGGGACCACCCAGCCTTCGGGCTATACGGAACCGGCGCTGCACGCCCGGCGGCGCGAGGCCAAGGCGCTGCGCCGGGCATAGGCACGGCGCTTTCCGAAAGGGACGCCGGCGGAAGGCCCGGCAGGCTGTCGGCTGCGACGGCCTGCGGAGCCTGACGCTTGCCTTGGCAGGGCGCGGCCTCACGCGCCCATTGCCGCAAGTCGGGTTCATCCTGAGCGGCCGGAGCCGCGGGGCGGGAACAGTTCGCGCGTTTCGCTGTTCCTGCCTGACGGATCGACCGGAGGAGCAGATGAGCGGGCAGCGCTGGACACGGGCAGGGGCCATCCTGGGCTTTGCGCTGGGTGGGTTTTTCGACGGCATCCTGCTCCACCAGATCCTGCAATGGCACCACCTGCTGAGCCTTGTTCCGGGCATCGGCGACCTGCGCGCGCAGGTGGTCTGGGACGGCGTGTTCCACGCGGCGATGTATGCGGTCGCGGCCTGGGGACTGGTCGCGTTGTGGCGCGCGCAAAGGCAGGGCCCGACGGTGCCGCGCGGCATCGTCACGGGCGCGCTGCTGATGGGCTTCGGATCCTGGCACATCCTGGACGCGCTGCTGTCGCACTGGATCCTCGGGATCCACCGGATCAGGATCGACAGCCCCAGCCCGCTGGCCTGGGATCTGGCCTGGCTGGCCGTCTTCGGGATCCTGCCGCTGGTGCTGGGCCTGTGGCTGCGGCGCGGTGGCGGCGGGGGTGGCGCGCCGTCCCGCGCGGTTGTCGCGATCCTGGCGCTGGTCACGGTCGGCGCGGGCGCATGGGCGCAAAGAACGCCTGCCGACATGCCGCTGACGGCCATCGTCTTTCGTCCCTCGATCAGTGCGGAACAGGTCGCCGCGATCCTGGACGCGGCCGGGGCGCGGCTGGTCTGGTCGGATCCGCAGATGGGCGTGGTCCTGGTCGATGTCGCGCCCGACCGGCGGTGGAGCTTTTACCGCAAGGGCGTCATGATGGTCAGCGGCTCGGGGGTGCCTGCGGGCTGCTTCACCTTCAGCCGTGCGTGACGGCGCTCAACCCTGTTTCTGGAATTCCAGTTGCCTTGCGATCCACAGCGCAACCGCCGTGGCGACCGCCCCAGACAGCAGGTACAGCCCCGCCGCGAACAGCCCCAGCGTGGTGGACAGGAACAGCGCCGTCAGCGGCGCCAGCCCCGCGCCGAACAGCCAGGCCAGGGCCGAGGCGAAGGCGGAATCGGTGTAGCGGTTGCGGCTTTCGAACATCGAGGCCACCGCGCCCGACGACTGGCCGAAGCCGATCCCCAGGACCAGGAAGCCCGCGATCATGTAGGTGGCCTCGCCCGTCTTGCCGCCCTGCAGCAGCAGGGGCGCCAGCAGGCTGAAGGCGCCGATGCCAAGCGCGCCCCACAGCAGCACGCGCCGTCGCCCGAACCGGTCCGACAGCCAGCCCGACAGCAGCACCGACACCAGGCCGAAAGCCGCGGCAAGCGCCGTCAGGTTCAGGAAGAAGGTCAGCGTCTCGTCGGTATAAAGATACACCCAGGACAGCGGGAAGACCGTGACCATGTGGAACATCGCAAAGCTGGCCAGCGGCACGAAGGAGGACAGCCAGATGACGCGCCAGTCGGACCGGAACGCCTGGCGGATCCGGCTGGGCTGCAATTCGCGCGTCTCGAAAGCCTCCTGGAACTCGGCCGAGGCGACGATGCGCAACCGCGCGAACAGCGCCACCACGTTGACCGAGAAGGCGACAAAGAACGGATAGCGCCAGCCCCAGTCCAGGAAGTCCTGTTCGGACAGGTTCGACACCAGATAGGAAAACAGCATGGCCGCGACGATCAGCCCGATGGGCGCGCCAAGCTGCGGCACCATCGCGTAAAAGCCCTGCTTCCGGCGAGGGGCGCTGAGCGCCAGCAGCGATGGAAGCCCGTCCCAGCTTCCGCCCAGGGCAAGGCCTTGGCCGATGCGCAGAACCGCCATGACCACGATCGCCCATTCGCCAAGCACCGTGTAAGACGGCACCAGCCCCATCGCCACGGTCGAGGTGCCCAGCAGGAACAGGGCCAGCGTCAGCTTGGCGACCCGGCCATAAAGCCGGTCGATGACCATGAAGATCGCCGTGCCGATGGGCCGGGCGACGAAGGCCAGCAGGACCAGCAGGAAGGACAGAAGCGTGCCCGTCAGCGGGTCCGCGAAGGGAAACAGCCGCGCCGGGAACACGATGACCGAGGCGATGGCGAAGACGAAGAAGTCGAAGAACTCGGACGTGCGCCCGATCACCACGCCGACCGCGATGTCGGATGGCGAGACGCGGTTTTCGTCGGCATCCTTGCCGGGGGTCTGGTGGCGGGAGGTTTCTGCGGATGTCGCCATTGCGTGAACCGCTCCGGTTTGAGGGCAAGGCCGTGAAGGGCAGGACACGCGACATCCTTGGGGATTCGCGCCATTCCGCAAGACATGCTACAGAACCGGGCAGAGGAATACGCGACAAATTGTCTGATGTTTGACTTTGGTCAAGGCGGCTATCTGAACCGCACTCTCAGGGCGTCGTCGTCTGAACAGCCGCGCGATTCGCGTGGTCAACGGGGTCATTGCTGCATGACACATCCTTTCAAACGTCTTTCCGGGCTTGCGCCCCTTCTGCTGCTTGCGGGCTGCAAGCCGGTGGTGCTGTCCCCGTCAGGCGACATCGCGGCGCGGCAGGCGCATCTGCTGGTGCAATCGACGGCCTTGATGCTGATCATCATCCTGCCCGTGATGGCGCTGACCGTGTGGTTTGCCTGGCGCTATCGCGCCGGGAACCGTGACGCCACATACCGCCCCGACTGGGACCATTCGACCAAGCTGGAACTGGTGATCTGGGCCATTCCGCTGCTGATCATCGTCTGCCTTGGTGCGCTGACCTGGGTCGGCACGCATCTGCTGGACCCCTACCGCCCGCTGGACCGGATCAGCGCCGAGGTGCCCGCCACCGGCCAGCAGCCGTTGCAGGTGCAGGTCGTTGCGATGGACTGGAAATGGCTGTTCATCTATCCCGAACAGGGGGTGGCTGCGGTGAACCAGCTGGCCGTGCCGGTGGACCGGCCGGTGGAATTCACGCTGACGGCGACCTCGGTGATGAACGCCTTCTACATCCCGGCGATGGCGGGGATGATCTATGCCATGCCGGGGATGCAGACCACGCTGCACGGCGTCTTCAACCGGTCCGGCGAATACCAGGGGCTTGCCTCGCATTATTCGGGCCACGGCTTCTCGGGGATGCGCTTCAAGGCGGTTGCGATGGACGATGCGGGCTTCGACGCGTGGGTCGCGCAGGCTACGGCCAGCGGCCAGACCCTGGACCGCGCCCGCTATCTGGACCTGGAAAAGCCCAGCGAGAATGTCGCGCCCATGACCTTCGCATCCGTCGATCCGCAACTGTTCAGCCGGGTCGTGAACATGTGCGTCGAGGAAGGCCGCATGTGCATGGCCGAGATGATGGCCCTGGACGCGCAGGGCGGGCTTGGCCTGCCGGGCATTGCCAATGTGGCGGTCTTGGCCGATCCCGACGCCCCCGGCGCGGTGCGCCCCGTCCTCGGCCTGCCGCCCTTCCAGGTGACCGGCATCTGCAGCGTTGAGGAACAGGCCGAAATGCTGGCGGGCGCCGCGCCTTCGGGCGCCGCGCCGCGCGACCTGTCGCCCATGCGCGGCCGGGGGCTTGCCCAGCCCCAGGGCATCCTGGGCCCGCGCCCCGACCCCAGCCGCCTGACCCAATCCGTGCCGCAGGACGGCGCGGACCAGAACCTGTAAGCGGATCCGACGATGGCCATTCCTTCCGAAATTCCGACCACCTTCCTGCTGGGCCGCCTGGACTGGCACGCCGTTCCCGCCGATCCGATCGTCTGGGTGACGGGCGTCTTCGTGGCCATCGGTGGCCTGGGCCTGCTATGGATGCTGCACAAATATCGCTTGTGGTCTTGGCTGTGGACCGAATGGTTCACCTCGGTCGATCACAAGAAGATCGGCATCATGTATATCGTGCTGGCCCTGGTCATGTTCGTGCGCGGCTTTGCCGATGCGATCATGATGCGGCTTCAGCAGGCCATCGCCTTTGGCGGGTCCGAGGGCTATCTGAACGCCCATCACTACGACCAGATCTTCTCGGCCCATGGCGTCATCATGATCTTCTTCGTGGCGATGCCCTTCGTCACGGGGCTGATGAACTTCGTCGTGCCCTTGCAGATCGGCGCGCGGGACGTGTCCTTCCCCTTCCTGAACAACTTCTCGTTCTGGATGACGGTCGGCGGCGCGGTGCTGACCATGATGTCGCTCTTCGTGGGCGAGTTTGCGCAGACCGGCTGGCTGGCCTTCCCGCCGCTGTCGGGCCTGGGCGCCAGCCCTTATGTCGGCGTGGACTATTACATCTGGGGCCTTCAGGTCGCGGGGGTGGGGACGACGCTATCGGGCATCAACCTGCTGGTGACGATCATCAAGATGCGCGCGCCCGGCATGACCATGATGCGGATGCCGATCTTCACCTGGACCTCGCTCTGCACGAACATCCTGATCGTGGCTTCCTTCCCGGTGCTGACCGCGACCTTGGTCCTGCTGACGCTGGACCGCTATGTCGGCACCAACTTCTTCACCAACGATCTTGGCGGCAACGCCATGATGTATGTGAACCTGATCTGGATCTGGGGCCACCCCGAGGTCTATATCCTGATCCTGCCGCTGTTCGGCGTCTATTCCGAGGTCGTGGCGACCTTCACCGGCAAGCGGCTGTTCGGATATACCTCGATGGTCTATGCGACGGTCTGCATCACCATCCTATCCTATCTGGTCTGGCTGCACCATTTCTTTACGATGGGGTCGGGGGCCTCGGTCAACTCGTTCTTCGGGATCACCACGATGATCATCTCGGTTCCCACGGGGGCCAAGATCTTCAACTGGCTGTTCACCATGTATCGCAGCCGCATCCGGTTCGAGCTGCCGATGATGTGGACCATCGCCTTCATGCTGACCTTCGTGATCGGCGGCATGACGGGCGTGCTGCTGGCCGTGCCGCCCGCCGACTTCGTGCTGCACAACTCGCTGTTCCTGGTGGCGCATTTCCACAATGTCATCATCGGCGGCGTGCTGTTCGGCCTGTTCGCTGCGGTCTATTACTGGTGGCCCAAGGCCTTCGGCTTCCGGCTGGATCCCTTCTGGGGCAAAGTCAGCTTCTGGTTCTGGGTCGTAGGCTTCTGGGTCGCCTTCGCGCCGCTCTACATCCTGGGTCTGATGGGCGTGACGCGGCGGGTGCGGGTCTTCGACGATCCCAGCCTGCAGATCTGGTTCATCATCGCGGCCCTGGGCGCTGTCCTGATCGCCATCGGCATCGCCGCGATGTTCATCCAGTTCGGCGTGTCAATTGCGCGCCGCGACCAGTTGCGGGATGAAACCGGCGACCCCTGGGACGGGCGCACGCTGGAATGGGCGACATCCTCGCCGCCGCCCGCCTACAACTTCGCCTTCACGCCGGTCAGCCACGGGCTGGACACCTGGTGGGACATGAAGCGCTTCGGCCAGACCCGGCCGCGCGCGGAATACCTGCCGATCCACATGCCGAAGAACACCGGGGCAGGGGTGATCATCGCCGGTTTCGCGACGGTCTGCGGCTTTGCGCTGGTCTGGTACATCTGGTGGCTGGCCGCCCTGTCCTTCGCGGGCGTGGTGATCGCCTCGATCGTCCATACCTTCAACTACGGGCGCGACTACCACATCCCGGCCGCCGAGGTTCGTGCGACCGAGGACGCGCGCGACCGCCAGCTTGCAAGCATGGGAGCCTGATCCATGAGCACCGTCAACCAACAGGCCCCCGGCAGTTTCTGGGAGGTCGAGCCGCACCACCATCACGAAGGCGCGTCCACCAGCATCGGCTTCTGGGTCTACCTGATGAGCGACTGCCTGATGTTCGCGATCCTTTTCGCGACATTCGGGGTGCTGGGGGGCAGCTATGCCGCCGGGCCGGGGCCGAAGGCGCTGTTCGACCTTGAACTGGTCGCGCTGAACACGGCCTTCCTGCTGCTGTCGTCCATCACCTATGGCTTTGCCATGCTGGCGATGGTCAAGGAGAACGTGCGCGGCACGCTGGTCTGGCTGGGGATCACGCTGGTCTTCGGCCTGCTGTTCCTGGGGGTCGAGCTTTACGAATTTAGCCACCTGATCCACCTGGGCGCGGGGCCGCAGCGGTCGGCCTTCCTGTCGTCCTTCTTCGCGCTTGTGGGCACCCACGGGCTGCATGTGGCCTTTGGCTGCCTGTGGCTGGTCACGCTGATGATCCAGGTCGGCCAGCGGGGGCTGATCCCCGCGAACCGCCGCCGCCTGGCTTGCCTGTCGATGTTCTGGCACTTCCTGGACGTGATCTGGATCGGCGTCTTCACCTTTGTCTATCTGCTGGGGATGATCTGATGCCCTCTATCCAGGCCGAAGGCAACAAGCACCACGCGCAACGCCGCGCTGAATCGCATGGCGACCATCACGACGATGGCCAGGACCATGGCAGCGTCCGGTCCTACCTGACGGGCTTTGTGCTGTCGGTGATCCTGACGGCGATCCCCTTTGCGGTGGTGATGGGCGGCGGCTTCGAAAGCCGCCTGCTGACCGCCGCTGTGGTGGTCGGAATGGCGGTGGTGCAGATCCTGGTTCACATGGTCTTTTTCCTGCACATGAACACCCGCAGCGACGAGGGCTGGACCATGATGGCCCTGATCTTCACGGTCGTCATCCTGGTCATCGTCCTGGCCGGATCGCTGTGGGTCATGTATCACATGAACACCAACATGATGCCGCAGATGAACCACGAGGCCCTGGGCCTGGGCTCGTGACCGCCCGCCGCCCTGTCGGGTTGCTGGTCGCGGCCGGGATCGCCTTCGCGGTCCTGATGGCGCTTGGCGTCTGGCAGATCCAGCGGCTGGCCTGGAAGACCGACCTGATCGCCCGCGTCGAGGCGCGCGTGGCGACAGAGGCGGTGCCCGCGCCGGGGCCTGACGAATGGGCGGCGCTGACTGCGGAGAATGCCGAATACCGCCGCGTCACGGTGACGGGGGAATATGCGCCCGACAGCGACGTTCTGGTGCAGGCGGTGACGGAGCGCGGGCCGGGCTTCTGGGTGATGACCCCCTTTGCCACGGACCAAGGCTGGACACTGCTGGTCAACCGGGGCTTCGTCGCCGCAGACCTCCGCGACGACCGGCCCTTGCCTGCCGGGCCGCAGTCCGTCACCGGCCTTCTGCGCCTGTCGCAGCCCGCCGGGGCCTTTCTGCGCGCCAACGACCCCGCCGCTGGACGCTGGTATTCCCGCGACACGCAGGCCATTGCCGCCACCCTGAGCCTGCCCGATGCCGCGCCCTATTTCATCGACGCCGAGCGCGCGGGCGAGGGCCAGCCCATCGGCGGCCTGACCGTGATCGCCTTCCGCAACCACCACCTGTCCTATGCGCTGACCTGGTTCGCCATGGCAGGCGGGCTGGTGGCGCTGACGATCTATGCGCTGCGCCGCTGAACCCCGACCTGGCGGAGGCCATCGCCTTCGTCCCGTGCCTCCATAGCCGCCCATGCCGCCGGCGGGTCGGGGGGAGGCGTCTTTGGCGGCACCCAGTCACGCGGGCGGGAAAACGCGGTGCATTTCTGATTCCGCCCGATCTCCCTGGGACATTTTCAGACCAAAGTGGCAGGAAAATCCCCTCTTTAGCGCTGGATCACCGCCCCACGCAGTTGCACACTGAGCATGTTCAGCGCGAGGGGAGGAAGCGATGGACGATCACAGCGAACAGGCCACGGAACAGGCCCATGCCGTCCGCCGCCTGGGATCCGAGATCGGCGCCACGCTGATCGGCCATGACGTTCTGGTGGAACGCCTGCTGATCGCCCTGCTGGCGGGCGGCCACGTCCTGATCGAAGGCCCGCCCGGCATCGCCAAGACCCGCGCCGTCAAGGCCCTGGCGGCGCATCTGCCGGGCAGCCATGCGCGCATCCAGTGCACGCCGGACCTCTTGCCATCGGACCTGACCGGCACGCAGGTTTTCCGGCCCGAGACCGGCGGTTTCGACTTCATCCCCGGCCCGATCTTCCACAGCCTTGTGCTGGTGGATGAGATCAACCGCGCGCCGCCCAAGGTGCAATCCGCGCTGCTGGAGGCGATGGCCGAAGGGCAGGTCACGACCGGCGGCACCACCCGGCCATTGCCCGATCCCTTCATGGTCGTGGCGACCCAGAACCCCATCGAACACGAAGGCACCTTCCCGCTGCCCGAGGCGCAGCTCGACCGCTTCCTTCTGCACCTGCGGCTCGATCTGCCGGGGGCCGAGGCCGAGCGCGCGATCCTGGACCTGGTCGAGGCCGAGGCGGTCGCGCCCCCGCCCCTGCGCGGCACGGCGGTCACGGCTGCCGACCTGTCCCGCGCGCGAGCCGAGGTGGCGCGGATCCATCTGGCCCCCGCGCTCAAGGACTTCATCGTCCGGCTGGTCATGGCGACCCGCCCCGGCGGCGCGGTGGCGGAATGGGTGGAACATCCCGTGTCCCCGCGCGGTACGCTGGCCCTGGCGGCGGGCGTGCGGGCGCGCGCCTGGCTGCACGGCCGCGAGCACGGCCTGCCCGAGGATGCCGAGGCCTTGGCTGCCGATGCCCTGTCCCACCGCCTGATCCCCGCCTGGTCGGCCAGCGGCGAAGGCCGTACGGGCCGCAGCCTTGTGGCCGAGATCCTGGCCCAGGTGCGCCCGTGGTAGCCTTGCCCGCCGGCCTGCCGGATGCGCCGGGCATCCGCCTGACCGCCGCCGACCTGATGGGGCTGCGCGATCAGGCCCCCAGCCGGGGCAGGCACCGGCCCCTGACCCGGCGCGCGGGGGCCGTTCCTGCCCGGACGGCGGGCGGGGGCATGGATCTGCGCGAAATCCGCGCCTATGTCGCGGGCGACGATCCGCGCCGCCTGGATCCGGCGGCGACCGCGCGCACCGGCCATCCCCATATCCGCAGCCTGCACGAGGATCGCGACGACACGATCCTGCTGGTCGCCGACTTCCGCACGCCGATGCTGTGGGGCACGGGCGCGGCGCTGCGCTCGGTCCGTGCGGCGCGGCACCTGGCGCAGGCAGGCTGGCGCGTGGCCGGGCGCGGCGGGTCGGTCGCGCTGCTGATGATGGCGGGCAACCGGCCAACCGATCTGGCCGGAGGCGGCGGCGAAGGCCACATGGCCGCGATCTGCCGCGCCATGGCCCGCCAGCATGACGAGGCCCTGTCCGCCCCCGCCGACGCCCCCCTGGCCGAAGGGCTGGCCCGCGCCATGCGCCTGTCGCCATCGGGTGGGCGGGTACTGATCGCTACTGGCCCGGACGGCTGGCAGGGATCCCAGGATGCCCTGGTGGCCCTGGCCCGCCGCCGCGCCCTGACGCTGGCGCTGATAATGGACGAGGCCGAATTGCAGCCCCCGCGCGGCCCGCTGGCCGTCAGCGATGGAAGCCACAGCCGCATCGCCCGCCTGTCGGCCCCCGACCTTGCCGCCGACCTTTCCCGGCTGCGCGCGCTTGGCGCGACGGTGATCGAGGTCATGCCGTGAGGCGCGACGAACTGCTGGCGCAACTGTCCCCGCCACGCCTGCCGCTGGACATGGCGGCCCTGGGCTGGCGCGAAATGCTGGCGCTTGCCGCGCTCGGCCTGCTGGCGGGGTGGCTCATCGCGCTGGCGCTGCGCCCGCTGATGGGGCGCAAGCCCTCGCGCCGTGCGCTGATCCGGGCCACGCGCGGGATGGCGCCCGAAGCGCGCATCCTCGCCATCGCCCGCATCCTGGGCCGCCTGCCGGAGCCGCTGCGGGCCGCCGCCTATGGCGCGGTGCCTGCGCCCGACGACGACGCCATCGAGAAGATCGCGCTGCGACGGGGTCGCCGGTGAGCCTCGCCTGGCCCTGGCTGCTGCTGCTTTTGCCCCTGCCGTTGCTGCTGCGGCGCCTGTTGCCGCCGATGGCGGTGCCGCGACCCGCGCTGCGCCTGCCCGCGCATCTGCTGCGCGCGGCCGAACCGGCCCATGCGGCACGGCGCAGCGGGCCCTGGCTGGCGGGGCTGGCCTGGCTCGCCCTGGTCCTGGCCCTGGCCGGGCCGCGCGTCGAGGTCGCGGGGGACGTGATCCCGGCATCCGGACGCGACATCGTGCTGGTCATCGACCTGTCGGGCAGCATGTTGAAAGAGGATTTCTTCCTGGACGGCCAGCCGGTCACGCGCCTGGACGCGGTAAAGCGGACGGCATCGGCCTTTGTCGCGGCGCGCCGGGGCGACCGGATCGGGCTGGTGATCTTTGGCGAGCGCGCCTATTTCGCGGCCCCCCTGACCTTCGACGTGGAGGCCGTCGCCCGCGCCATCGACGAGGCGCAGATCGGCATATCCGGGCGCGGCACGGCAATCTCGGACGGGCTCGGCCTTGCCGCCAAGCGGCTGGCGCGCAGCGACGCGCCGACCCGCGTGATCGTGCTGTTGTCGGACGGGGTCGATACCTCGGGCAGCGTGCCCGCGGTCGAGGCCGCGCGGCTGGCCCATGACCACGGCATCCGCGTCCATTCCATCGCCCTCGGCCCCGAGGATCTGGAAAACCAGCCCCGATCGCGCGACGCGGTGGATGTGGCGACCCTGCGCGCCGTGGCCGAGGTATCAGGCGGCGAAAGCTTCCGGGTCCGCGACGCCGCCGACCTGGAGGCCATGGCCCGCAGCCTCGATGCGCTGGAGCCGAACCCCTCGGCCCGCCCGCCCATGCGGCTGTGGCAGCCGTTGTGGATCTGGCCCGCCAGCGTTGCCGCGCTGTGCCTGTTCCTGATCGCGGGGGGGCGGCGCGGATGGACGGGCTGATCCTGCTGCGCCCCCTGTGGCTGCTGGCATGGCTACCGCTGGCGGGACTGGTCCTGCTGCGGCTGACGCGGCTGCCCGATGCGGGGGGATGGGAACGGGTCATGCCCCGCGACATGCTGCACGCGATGCAGGCGCTGGGGCATCTGGGCGGGCGGCAACCGCTGTGGCAACGGCTGCTGGCGCCCGGCGCGCTGGCGCTGCTGATCGGGGCCATGGCCGGGCCCGCGCTTCCCCGCACCGATGCCCCGGTGCTGGCGCAGGCCGATGCGGTGGTGCTGGCGGTGGATCTGTCGCCCTCGGTCGCGCAGGGGGCGGGGCTGGACCAGGCCAAGCTGGCGGCGGCGGGGCTGGCGCAGGGCCTGTCGGGGCGTCCCGTGGGGCTGATCCTTTACGGCGGCGAGGCCTTCACCGCATCCGCGCCGACGCTGGACATCGCCACCTTGCAGACGCAGATCGGCGTTCTGGACGGCGATACCATGCCGGGCAAGGGCTCGCGCCCCGCCGCCGCCATCGGCATGGCCGCGCAGATGTTGGCCGGGCTGCCGCGCGCCGATCTGGTGCTGATCTCGGACGGGGGCGGGGTGGACCGGCAGGCCGTGGCCGAGGCCGACCGGCTGGCGGGTCAGGGCGTGCGGATTTCCGCGCTGCGGCTTGACGGGCGCGCGCCCGAAGCCCCTGCCGCGCCGGGGGATGCGCTGGACCGGCTGGTGCGCGGCGGAACGGTGATGGGGTGGGAGGATATCGACACCCTGGCCGCCCGGCTGGCCCGCAGCGGCGGATCGACCCGCGATCCGGTCCTTCAGGCGCTGCAATACCGCGACTTTGGTCCTTGGCTGGCGCTGCTGGCCCTGCCACCCCTGCTGGTCATGCTGCGGAGGCAGGAATGAAGCCCGCGCTGATCGCCCTGGCAGCCCTTGCCGCGCTGGCGGTCGCAGGTCCCGAAGCGCTTGGCCGCCTTGCGCTTCATGCTGGGCTTGACCGCCCCGCCGCCGCCCTGCTGGACGACCCGGCGGCGCAGGGCGTGGCGCTGTACCGCCTGGGCGACTATCCCGCCGCCGATGCGGCCTTTGCCAAGGCGGGGCGGTCGCAAACCTATAACCGTGGGCTGTCGCTGGCGGCTGTGGGGGATTACCCGCTGTCGGTCGCCTATTTCGACGCGATGCTGTTTGCCAATCCCGCCGACGAACAGGCGCGGGCGAACCGCGATCTGGTGGCCGCGATGGTTCCGCCGCATCAGGGCGAGTCCACCGCGCCGGGCCGGATCAAGGGGGCGGGCGGGATGGAGGCGGGGGATGTGCCGATCTCGGCGCTGCTGGCCAATGCCTCGGGGCCGGAATGGGAAAAGCGGCTGGACGCCAAGGGCCTGGCCGCGACCGACCAGTGGCTGGACACGATCACCGACGATCCGGGCGAGTTCCTGAAGCTGCGCATCCGCGCCGAATTCGACCGCCGCGCCCGCCTTGGCCTGATCCGGCCCGAGGAGGGCGACCCATGGTGATCCGTGCCGTCCTGATCTGGCTGGTCCTGGCGGCGGCGGCCCTGGCGCAGGGCGACACCCGGCTGATGATCCTGCACGACCACGGCAATCCGGTCGTGTCGGAAATGGTCGAACTGACCATCCGGGGCGAATACGACCTGACCGTCTCGCTTGAGAAGATGGAGTTTCCGAACTCGCCCGACTACGACTGGATCCAGATCGCGCGGGACGACTGGCACAAGGAACGCGTGCAGGGGCGGCTTCTGCAAATCTTCGAACGCAGGATCGCGCTGTTTCCCCGCCGCGAAGGCGCGCTGACGGTCGGCCCCATCAGCCACAAGCTGACCTATGTCACCGCAAACGGAAAGCGGGCGGAAACCACCGTCACCGCCGCGCCGTTCACCCTTGCCGTGCGGCCTTTCCCCGCCGATGCGCCGCCGCTGTCGGCCCGACAGCTGACCCTGACGGACGAACTCTCCTCCGACCCCGGCACGCTGCAAAAGGACGAGATCCTGACCCGCCGCGTCACCATCGAGGCGCTTGGCACGCTGGCCCACCAGCTGCCCGCCCGTCCCGACCTGTCCGAGCCCTGGCTGATCAGCTTCACCCAGCCCGAACAGCGCGAAACCGTGCTGACCGAGGCGGGGCCGGTCGCCCGCGTGGTCTGGGAATGGCAGCTGCGCCCCAGGACCGGCGAGCCCGCCATCCTTCACGCCGAGGCGTTTTCCTGGTTCGACACCGGCAGCCGCCAGGTCGAGGTGGCGCCGCTGAAGCCGATCCCCTTCGGCTTCGCGGGCTTCGGGTCGAACTTCGGCGCCCGGCAGGTGGCCTGGCGCAACTGGCCCCTTGCCGCCCTGGCCATGGGCGGGGGCATGGCCGCATCCCTGGCCCTGATGCTGCAAGGGCAGGGGCTGCTGCCTGCCGGGGCATTGCGGCGCCGGTTGCGCCGCCTGCGGCCCGGCCCCCATGCGCGGGCCATGCGCCGGGCCGCCGCCACGGGCGACCTGCCGGCCCTGCGCGCCGCCGCCGACCGGCACCTGCGCTGGCGGGGCCAGCCCGCGCCCGCGCTGCTGTCCGATCTGGACCGCCAGCTTTATGCCGCCGCACCCCCGCCAGGCTTTGATGCGCATCATTGGTTGAGGGCCTTCAACCGGACGTTGCGGCATCGCTGATTTTCAAGGGCTTGCCACCCGGCCCGCCTTGCGCCACGCTGCCCGTTATGCAAACCCGCGCTCAACGTGGGATGACGGAAACAGGGATAGCATCATGAAACATCTATTGACCCCGCGCGCGATCCTGCTGGCATCGGCCCTTGCTATCGCGCCCGCGGCCTGGGCCGAAACGCCCGCCGACACGCTGGTCGTGGCCGCCGCCATCGACGACATCATCAGCCTGGACCCCGCGCAGAGCTTCGAGTTCTCGGGCAACGACGTGAACCAGAACACCTATGACCGGCTGGTCGATTTCGATCCGCTGGACATGGGCGCGGGGTTCAAGCCGTCGCTCGCCGAAAGCTGGGAGGTCAGCGAGGACGGGCTGTCCATCACCTTCAAGATGCGCCAGGGCGTGACCTTCCATTCCGGCAACCCCGTCCGGGCCGAGGACGCCGCCTGGTCGCTGCAGCGCGCGGTCAAGCTGGACAAGACCCCGGCCTTCATCCTGACCCAGTTCGGCTTCACGGCCGACAATGTCGAGGAAAAGATCACCTTCGACGACACCAGCCTGACCCTGCACATGGACAAGCCCTATGCGCCGACCTTCGTGCTGAACTGCCTGACCGCCAACGTGGCCAGCGTGGTGGACAAGGAAACGGTCATGGCCAATGTGCAGGGCGACGATCTGGGCAACACCTGGCTGAACACCAACGAGGCCGGATCCGGCCCCTATGTCCTGGCCGCCTGGCGCCCGAACGAAGCCGTGCAGTTCACCGCCTACGACGATTATTACCAGGGCGCCCCCGCGATGAAGCGCGTGGTGGTCCGCAACGTCGCCGAATCCAGCGCGCAGCGGCTGCTGCTGGAACAGGGCGACATCGATGCCGCCCGCAACCTGTCGCCCACGGATGTTGACTCCATCGGCTCGGTGGAAGGCGTGAAGATCCAGGACGAACCGCGCGGCCGCATCCTTTACATGGGCCTGAACCAGAAGGATCCCGTGCTGTCGAACCCGAAGGTCGTCGAGGCGATGAAATACCTTGTCGATTACGACGGCATCGCCAACAGCTTCCTGAAGGGCACCTTCGTGCCGCACCAGTCCTTCCTGCCCAAGGGCTATCTTGGCGCGCTGGAGGACATGCCCTGGACCCATGACGTGGCCAAGGCCAAGGCGCTGATCGATGAGGCGGGGATGTCCGGCAAGACCATCACCACCAAGGTCCGCGACCTGCGCGAATATGTGGACGTGGCCCAGGCCCTGCAGGCGTCGATGGCCGAGGCCGGGCTGACCCTGGAAATCCAGCAGATGACCGGCGCGCAGGTTCTGGACGCCTATCGCGCCCGCGACGTGCCGATCTTCCTGGGCGAATGGGGCCCGGATTATTCCGACCCGAACACCAATGCCGCGACCTTCGCCTATAACCCCGACAACAGCGACGAGGCGCAGGCCACCGGCCTTCTGGCCTGGCGCAACGCCTATGCCGTGCCCGAGGCGATGAACGAGGCCACCCTGGCCGCGACGCTGGAACAGGACGGCGACAAGCGCGCGCAGATGTATATCGACATCCAGAAGCAGTATCAGGCCGAGGCTCCGATCGTGCCGCTGTTCCAGCGGGTCGAGAACACGGGCCTGCGCGACAACGTGCAGAACTGGAATTCCGGCGGATCCGTGACCTCGGTCATGTATCGGCAGGTCACGAAGGGCGAATAAGGCTTGGCCGTATCCGATACCGACACCGCTGGCCGGGGGGTGGCTCCGCCCCCCGCGCCGAACCCCCCGGCGCCGAACCATCGCGCCGCCGCCCGCCGCCGCCGTGCGCGCAGCGTCAGTGGCACGATCCTGTCGCTGGTCCTGACGATGCTGGGCCTGCTGCTGGTCACCTTCATCATCGGCCGGGTCATGCCCATCGACCCGGTGCTGAAGGTGGTGGGCGACCGCGCATCCCAGGCGCAATATGACGCGGCCTATCAGGCCATGGGTCTGGACCGGCCGCTTTACGTGCAGTTCGCGCGCTATCTGGGCGATGTGCTGACCGGCGATTTCGGGCGGTCCATTTCCACCGGGCAGCTTGTGGTGGACGACATCAAGCGCGTCTTTCCCGCGACCTTCGAACTGGCGACCCTGGGGACGCTGATCGGCGTGCTGATCGGCGTGCCGCTGGGTGTCATCGCCGCCGCGCGGCGGGGCGGAGTGGTCGATCAGGTCGCCCGCGTGGTGGCGCTTGTGGGTTATTCCATGCCGATCTTCTGGCTGGGTTTGATGGGGCTGCTGGTCTTCTACGGCATCCTCGGCTGGGTCGGCGGGCCGGGGCGGCAGGGGATCATCTATGACGGCATGATCCCGACCGTCACCGGGCTGATCCTGGTCGATTCGCTGATCGCGGGCGACTGGGGCGCCTTCAAGGACGCGTTTTCCCACATCATCCTGCCCGCCAGCCTGCTGGGCTATTTCAGCCTTGCTTATATCAGCCGCATGACCCGCAGCTTCATGCTGGAACAGCTTTCGGCCGAATACATCACCACCGCCCGCGTCAAGGGCCTGTCCGAACGCGCGGTGATCTGGCGCCACGCCTTCCGCAACATCCGCATCCCGCTGATCACCGTGATCGCGCTGTCCTTCGGATCGCTGCTGGAAGGATCGGTCCTGACCGAGATCATCTTTTCCTGGCCCGGCCTTGGCCAATACATCACCAAAGCGCTGCTGTCGGGCGACATGAACGCGGTCCTTGGCGGCACCGTCGTCGTCGGCACCTGCTTCGTGGCTTTGAACCTGTTCAGCGACATCCTGTATCGCGTCCTGGACCCGAGATCGAAATGAACCAGACCAGACGCGAATGGCTTCTGTCCGACGCCCCCCAGACCCGCCGGCAGGCGCGGATGGGGGCGCTGTATCAGGGCTGGCTGACCTTCCGGGGCAACAAGCTGGCGATGCTGGGGCTGATCGTGCTGGTCCTGCTGATCGGCATGGCGATCTTCGCCCCCTGGCTGTCGCCGCAAAGCCCCTTCTCGCAGAACCTTGCGAACCGGCTGCAACCGCCCTCGGCGGAACACTGGCTGGGCACCGACGCGCTTGGCCGGGACATCCTGTCGCGGCTGATCCATGGATCGCGCATCACCCTGTTCATCGTCGGCACCGTGGCGCTGATCGCGCCGATCATCGGGCTGTTCATCGGCACGGTGGCGGGCTTCGCGGGCGGCTGGGTCGATCAGGTGCTGATGCGGATCACCGACATCTTCCTGGCCTTCCCGAAGCTGATCCTGGCCCTGGCCTTCGTCGCGGCCCTTGGCGCCAGCATCGGCAACGCGGTCCTCGCGCTGGCCCTGACCGCCTGGCCTCCTTATGCGCGTCTGGCACGGGCGGAAACGCTGACCATCCGCAACGCCGACTTCATCGCCGCAGCCCGGCTGCAGGGGGCGGGGCCGCTGCGGCTGCTCATCAAGCATATCTGGCCGCTCTGCATCAGTTCGCTGATCGTGCGGGTCGCGCTGGACATGGCGGGGATCATCCTGTCGGCGGCGGGCCTGGGCTTCCTGGGCCTTGGCGCGCAGCCGCCGATGCCCGAATGGGGGGCGATGATCTCGGACGGACGGACCTATATCCTGGATTTCTGGTGGGTCGCCGCCATGCCGGGAATCGCGATCTTCATCGTCTCGATGGCCTTCAACCTGCTGGGCGACGGGCTTCGCGACGTGCTGGATCCGAAGGGGGCCAAGGAATGACGCTGCTGTCCGTCCAGAACCTGCGCGTGACCTTCCCGACCCGGCAGGGCACGTTTGATGCCGTGCGCGGCATCAGCTTCGACCTGGGCCGCGAACGCTTGGGCGTGGTGGGCGAATCCGGGTCCGGCAAGTCGATGACCGGCCGCGCCATCCTGGGGCTTGTCCGACCGCCCGGCCGGGTGACCGCCGACCGGCTCGACCTCGAGGGCCAGTCGATCCTGAACCTGCCGGAACGCCGGATGCGCAAGATACGCGGCAACCGGATCAGCATGGTCATGCAGGATCCCAAGTTCAGCCTGAACCCGGTGATGACCATCGGCGACCAGATCGTCGAGGCCTATCGCCTGCACGCCGGCGGTGCCAAGTCCGCGGCCCGCCAGAAGGCGCTCGACATGCTGGCCGCCGTCCAGATCCGCGACCCCGAGCGGGTGATGGGCGCCTATCCGCACGAGGTGTCGGGCGGGATGGGCCAGCGGATCATGATCGCCATGATGCTGGCACCCGACCCGGAAATCCTGATCGCGGACGAGCCCACATCGGCCCTGGATGTCTCGGTCAGGACCGAGGTCCTGAACATCATGGACCGGCTGGTGCGCGACCGGGGCATGGGCCTGATCTTCATCAGCCACGACCTGAACCTTGTCGCGCAGTTCTGCGACCGAGTGCTGATCATGTATGCGGGCCGGATCGTGGAAACGCTGGCCGCGCGCGACCTGCACAAGGCCCGCCATCCCTATACCCAGGGTTTGCTGAACAGCCTGCCGCGCCTGGATGCGCCGGTGGAGCGCCTGCCGGTTCTGCAACGACAGGACAGCTGGCGGAATGGCGACACGATCACCCAAAGCCTGGAAACCGAATTTCCGGGGGGCCTCTGATGCTTCTTCTTTGCCCAAATACCCATTTGCAACGGTCTCGCCCATGCTGACGGTCGATCATCTAAACGTCTGGTTCGGCTTCGATCCCGACCGCGTGGACGCCGTGAAGGATGCCAGCTTCACCGTGGCCCAAGGCGAAAGCTTCGGCCTTGTCGGCGAATCCGGGTCGGGCAAGTCCACCATCCTGCGCGCCATCGCCGGGCTGATCGACACCTGGTCGGGCACCATCGCGGTCGCGGGCCAGCCGCTGACGGCGCGGCGCCGCGACCGGGCCTTCTACAAGACCGTGCAGATGGTCTTCCAGGATCCCTATGCCAGCCTCCATCCCCGCCATTCGGTCGATGCGGTCCTGTCGGAAACCCTGCGCCTGCAGGGCATGGACGACATCGACCGCCGCATCGCCCGCCTGCTGGACGATGTGGGCTTGGGTCGCGGCTTCCGCTTCCGCTATCCGCACCAGTTGTCGGGCGGGCAGCGCCAGCGGGTCGCCATTGCCCGCGCGCTTGCGGCTGAGCCGCGCCTGCTGCTGCTGGACGAACCGACAAGCGCGCTGGATGTCAGCGTGCAGGCGGAAATCCTGAACCTGCTGTCCGACCTGCGCGCCGAACATGGGCTGACCTATGTGATGGTCAGCCATGATCTGGCCGTGGTGGGCCACATGTGCGACCGGCTGGCCGTCATGCAGGGGGGCCGCATCGTCGAGGTGATGGATGTGCAGGCCCTGCGCCAGGGCACCGCGCGGCAGGACTATACCCGCCAGTTGATCGCGGCGTCCGAAGGTTACGCGCGGGCGTGATCACATCTTCTCGCCGGGCAGGCGGCTGGCCTGTCCCACCCAGTCGGTGAACTGCGCCTCGTCGAAGGCGCCATCCCCGGCGACATGCAGATAGCGGACCAGGGGCTGCTTCGATCCGACTGGCGGCATCGGCTGCAATTCGGCGCCTCGGAAGAAGGCGACCTTGATGTATCGGGTCATGCAATGGAAGGACAGGAACCACAGCCCCTGCTGCATCCCGTAGAACGGAGAGTTCCACTTGACCGCCTTGCAGACCCCCGGCAGCGCGGCCGTGATCAGTTCGTCCAGCCGCCGCCCGACGTCCTGCTTCCAGCCGGGCATGGCGGCGATATAGGCCCGCACCGGCGCGTCGCCATGACCTTTCGGGATCTGCGGGTTGCCCCCCGACAGAAGCACGGGTCCAGTTGTCTCCACCATCATCTCCTCCTTTCCTGCCAGGCAAGTCTGGCACAGGTGCCGACACGGTCAAAGTCTTGCGCCCTGCCGCGCCATCGCTACGGTGCGCGCGGATGGACGAAAGGATGCACCATGAAGCGCGTAACCCTGGGCGGCAGCACTGTCGAGGTCAGCGAAATCTGCCTCGGCACCATGACCTTCGGCAACCAGACGCCCGAGGCCGAGGGCCATGCCCAGATCGACCGCGCGCTGGATGCGGGCATCACTTTCCTCGACACGGCCGAGATGTATCCCGTAAACCCCGTCCGGCGAGAGACGATCGGCCTGACGGAAACCATCATCGGCAACTGGCTGGCGCGGACCGGCAAGCGTGACCGCGTGGAGATCGCCACCAAGATCACCGGCCCCAGCCAGATGGTCCGCGACAACGCGCCCTTCGATGGCGCCATCGTCATGGCCGCCATCGATGCCTCGCTGAAGCGGCTGCAGACCGACCGCATCGACCTTTACCAGATGCACTGGCCGGTGCGTGGTAGCTATGCATTCCGGCAGAACTGGACCTATGACCCCTCGAAACAGTCGAAGCAGCAGACGCTGGATCACATGGCCGATGTGCTGGGTGCGCTGTCGGATGCGCGACAGGCAGGCAAGATCCGCGCCGTGGGCCTGTCGAACGAATCCGCCTGGGGCCTGATCCGCTGGTGCGATGTGGCGGACCAGACCCAGGCCCCGCGCATGGCGGCGATCCAGAACGAATATTCGCTGCTGTATCGTCTTTTCGACACCGACCTGGCCGAGGCCGCAGTCAATGAGGACGTGACGCTGCTGTCCTATTCCCCGTTGGCCGCGGGTCTGCTGACGGGCAAGTATTCCGGCGGCGCCATGCCCGAAGGCAGCCGGGCGGCGGTGGACAAGGCCAGCGGGGGCCTGGGAAACCTGGGCGGGCGCAAGACGCCGCAAGGGGTGGCCGCGACCGAGGCTTATCACAGGCTGGCCGCCGATCATGGCTGGGACGCCATCCACATGGCCATCACCTGGCAGGTGACGCGGCCCTTCAAGGTGGTCCCGATCATCGGCGCGACCCGGATGGACCAGCTTGACCATCTGATCGCGGGCCTGGGCAAGCCGCTGCCCGACGATCTGCGCAAGGCCATCGACCGGCTGCACAGGCAGTATCCGCTGCCCTATTGATGAAACCCGGCAGCATCTTATCTTGTTGATCGTGGACGATGAAATAAGGAACAGGTGATGGCGGGCGATCCCTATGCAGCCTTGGGACTGACGAAATCGGCCTCTGACGCCGAGATCAAGAAGGCCTATCGCAGGATTGCCAAGGCCGACCATCCCGACCTGAACCCCGATCCGGCGGCGACGGCGCGCTTCAAGGCGGCAACCGCCGCCTATGACCTGCTGAAGGATCCCGAACAGCGCCGCCGCTTCGATGCCGGGGAAATCGACAACCAGGGACAGGAGCGCCCGCAGCGCCGCGCTTGGCGCGACCATGCCGAGGCGGCGGGCAATCCCTACGCGCGCAGCTATGGCTTTGATGGCGATCCCGACCTGTCGGATGTCTTCTCGGATCTGTTCGGGCGGCGCGGCGGCTTTGGCGGCTTCGGGCGGGGCGGCCAGGACGATCCGCGCGACTTCCATGTGCGGGGGCAGGATTACCGCTTTTCCTTGCAGGTCGATTTCCTGACCGCCGCGCGGGGCGGCAAGACCCGCATCACCCTGCCGGAAGGCGGCGACCTGGAGGTCACGATCCCCAAGGGCGTGCGCGACGGCCAGACCATCCGGCTGAAGGGCAAGGGCGGCCAAGGCTTGGGGCAGGGGGGCGCGGGCGACGCCTATCTGACCGTCAGCATCGCCCCCCATCCCGATTTCCGGCGCGAGGGCGACGACATCCTGCTGACCCTGCCCATCAGCATCGACGAAGCGGTGCTTGGCGGCAAGGTCGCGGCCCCGACCATTGACGGTCCGGTCAACCTGACGATCCCCAAGGGCGCCACCACGGGGCAAAAGCTGCGCCTGCGCGGGCGCGGCATCAACGGGGGCGACCAGCAGGTGGAACTGAAGGTCGTGATGCCGCCCAAGGTGGACGACGGCCTGGCCCGGTTCTTCGAGGAATGGCGCAAGGATCACGCCTATGATCCGCGCGCGGGGATGAAAGCGGGAGGGTAAGGGGATGGCCCGTCATTATTCCGAAGCCGAGGTCGTGGCGATCCTGGATGATCTGGACGCCGCACGCCTGCAATCCTTCGTGGCCGCCCATGTGGTCACGCCCGTCGTCACCCCGCAGGGCCCCGCCTTTACCGAAGGGGATGTGGCGCGGCTGCAACTGCTGTGCGACCTATCCGATTTCTATGATCTGCCGGCGGATGCGCTCTCCATGGTCATGTCGCTGATCGACCAGTTGAACACCGCGCGCGGCGACATGCGCGCGCTGATCCAGGCCGTCGCCACCGAACCCGACGAGGTGCGGGGCCGCATCCAGAAATCGGTGCGCCGGTTGCGGGTCGTGACCGTGGGCAAGGCCTGAGGCGTTTTCAACAAGCGCGGAAAACTGTCTGGCTGACTTGCAGATTGTGAAGCCTTGCGCGCTGCGCTAAGGGGCAATCATGTCCCGCTATCTTCCCCATATTGCCGCGACCCTGTCGCTGGGCCTGCCGCTGATCGGCAGCCATCTGGCGCGCATGGGCATCCATGTCAGCGACACGGTGATGCTGGGCTGGTACGGGGTCGATGCCTTGGCGGCCCTGGTCATCGCGACCTCGATGATCAATATCCTGTATTTCCTAGGCATGGGCTACGGCACCGGCGTCATGGGCCTGATCGCCACCGCCGTGACGCGCGGCGATGAAACCGAGGTCCGCCGAAGCGCGCGCATGGCGCTGTGGCTGTCGGCGATCCACGCGGTCCTGTGCCAGCCGCTGTTCTGGTTTTCCGGCCCGATCCTGCTGGCGCTTGGCCAGACGGAAACGGTGGCCGCGCTGGCGCAGGATTTCCTGCGCATCGGCGGCTGGGGCCTGCTGCCGATGCTGTGTGCGCTGGCGCTGAACTCCTATCTGGCGGCGCTTGAGCGGGCGCAGGTCGTGATGTGGGTGACGCTGGCGGGATTGCCCGTGAACATCGCGCTGATCTGGGTGCTGACCTTCGGGAACCTGGGCTTTCCCGAACTGGGCGTGCGGGGCGCCGCCATCTCCAGCGTGATCGTGCAAAGCGCGCAGCTTCTGGTGCTGGCGGCCTATGCCTGGTGGCTGCCCGCCACGCGCAAGTATCACCTGTTCCAGCGCTTCTGGAAACCGGACGGCGCGGCGATGCGGCAGGTGTTCCGCCTGGGTTGGCCCATCGGTTTGACGCTGGTGGCCGAAGGCGGGCTGTTCGTCGGATCGAACATCATGATGGGCTGGATCGGCACACAGGAACTGGCCGCGCACGGGATCGCGCTGCAGATTACCTCGATCACCTTCATGGTGCATCTGGGATTGTCGAATGCCGCGACGGTCCGCGTGGGGCAGGCCAAGGGGCGCGGCGATGCCGCCTGGATGCGCGATGCCGCCGTCACCGTGATCGGCATGTCGCTGGTCTTTGCCGCGCTTGCCATCAGCATCTACCTGCTGGCGGGCGACTGGCTTGTGCGGCTCTACCTCGACCCGACCGACGCGCGCGGGCCTGCCATCGTGGCACTTGGCGCGGCGCTGCTGGTCTATGCGGCGCTATTCCAGCTGACCGACGCCTTCCAGGTGATCGCGCTTGGCTTCCTGCGCGGGGTCCATGACACGCGGGTGCCGATGTGGATCGCGGGCTTCAGCTATTGGGTGGTGGGGATGCCCGCCGCTTACGGCTTGGCCTTCCCGCTGGGCTTTGGCCCCGCCGGGCTGTGGCTTGGCCTCTGCGTGGGGCTGACGGTGGCCGCCGCGCTGCTGATGGCGCGCTTCTGGCGCGGTCATGCGCAGGGGGTCTGGACCCGCGCCGCGCCGGCGGTCTAACCTGTCCCCGATTGCAAAGGAGGCTTTGATGCGACCCGTCTTCGTCCAGTTCCGCTGCGAGCCCGGCAAGACCTATCAGGTTGCCGAGGCCATCTATGACCGCGAGGTCGTGTCCGAGCTTTACTCGACCTCGGGCGACTACGACCTGATCGCCAAGGTCTATATCCCCGAGGACGAGGATGTCGGGCGCTTCCTGTCGGAACGCCTGTTCGACATCCCCCATATCAGCCGCACGCTGACCACGATGACCTTCCGCGCCTTCTGATGATCCGCCTTGCCCCGATCCCGGCGGGCCTGCCCGCGACCGTCCCCTTTGTCGGCCCCGAGACGCTGGAGCGGCAGTCCGGCCGCCCCTTCGCCGCCCGGCTTGGCGCGAATGAAAACGGCTTCGGCCCCAGCCCGCGCGCGGTCGCCGCGATGCAGGCGGCAGCAGGCGAGATCTGGAAATACGGCGATCCGACCAGCTTTGATCTGACCCAGGCGCTTGCCACTCATCACGGCGTCCGCCCCGAGAACATCATCGTGGGCGAAGGGATCGACGGGCTGCTGGGCCTGCTGGTCCGCCTGACGATCGCGCCGGGCGATGTCGTCGTGACCTCTGACGGGGCCTATCCGACCTTCAACTTCCACGTCACGGGCTTCGGCGGCAGCTTGGACAAGGTGCCCTACCGCAACGACGCCGAGGATCCGCAGGCCTTGGCCGACCGCGCCAGGCAGGTCGGCCCCCGGCTGGTCTATCTGGCCAATCCCGACAACCCGATGGGAAGCTGGCACGACGGCGCTGTGATTCAGGCGATGCTGGACCACCTTCCTGAGGGCACGCTGCTGGTCCTGGACGAAGCCTATGCCGAATTCGCCCCAGCAAGCGCGATCCCGAAGATCGCCGTCGACGATCCGCGCGTCATTCGGATGCGCACCTTCTCCAAGGCATACGGCATGGCGGGCGCGCGCGTGGGCTATGCCATCGGCCATCCCGACCTGATCGCGGCCTTCGACCGGGTGCGCAACCATTTCGGCATGAACCGCGCCAGCCAGATCGGGGCGCTTGCCGCCTTGGCGGATCAGGACTGGCTGGCCCATGTTGTGGCGCAGGTGTCCGCCGCCCGCGACCGCATCGCCGCCATCGGCGCGGAAAACCAACTGACCGCCCTGCCATCGGCCACCAATTTCGTCGCGCTCGACACGCACCGCGACGGAGCCTTCGCGCGGCAACTGGTCGATGCGCTGGCGGAGCAGGGCGTCTTCATCCGCATGCCCGGCGTGGCGCCGCTCAATCGCTGCATCCGCATCAGCTGCGGCCCCGACGCCGAACTGGACATCCTGGCCGAGACCCTGCCGCGCGCGCTCTCCACGCTCTGACGCTTCTTCTTTGCCCAAATACCCCCGCCGGAGGCACCTGCGATCCCCGCAGGCGCCCCCGGCAGCAAAGGCTTACATCGCCGCCAGTTGCGCCAGCGCCGCCTTCAACCGGGCGATGTCGTCATCCAGGGCAGCCAGCTTCTCGCGGGTTTCCTCGATCACCTCGGGCTCGGCATTCTCGACGAACTTCGGATTGCCAAGCCGCTTGCGCAGGCCATCCGCGTCCTTCTCGGACTTCGCCGCGGATTTCTGCAACCGCGCCGTTTCCGCTGCCACGTCGATCACGTCCCCGATGGGCAGCGCAAAGCTGGCCCCCTGCGCCGCGACCGCGATCATGCCCTTGCCCGCCGCGCCATCCACCGGCGCGTTGACCCGCGCCAGCCGCTCGATCAGCGGGCTGTTGGCGGTCAGCGCCGCACGCGCAGCATCGTCCGCCTCGGTCACGATCAGGTCCAGCTTCGCGCCTGCAGGCACGCCCATCTGGGCGCGGGCGGACCGGACCGCCTCGATCAGGGCGATCACCCAGTTCATCTGGCGATCCGCCTCGGCGTCGATCAGTTCGGCGCCATAGGTCGGCCAGTCGCCATGGACCAGCATCTTCGGCCGCTCGCCCGTCAGGGACCACAACTCCTCGGTCACGAAGGGCATGATCGGGTGCAGCAGCAGATAGCACTGGTCCAGCACCCAACCCATTGTCGCGCGGGTCTCATCTGCGTGTTCGCCGTCGAACAGCGGCTTGGCGAATTCGACATACCAGTCGCAGACCTTGCCCCAGACGAAGGCGTAAAGCCCATTCGCCGCGTCGTTGAAGCGGTATGTCGCCAGCGCCTCGTCGGTCGCCAGCCGGATCCGCGCAACCTCGCCGATGATCCAGCGGTTGACCGTGTGCTGCGGGGCAGGACGGTTACCGCCGCCGCGCACGCCGTTCATCTCGGCAAAGCGGGTGGCGTTCCAGATCTTCGTTACGAAGTTGCGTGCGCCCTCGACATGCTTCGGCCCCAGCTTGGGGTCGCGGCCCATGGCGGCCATGCCGGTCAGCGTCATGCGCAGCGCATCCGCGCCGTATTCGTCGATCAGCGACAGGGGGTCGATGACGTTGCCTTTCGACTTCGACATCTTCGCGCCCTTCTCGTCGCGCACGAGGCCGTGGACATAGACGGTGCGGAAGGGCACGTCGCCCACGACCTCGAGCTGCATCATCATCATCCGGGCAACCCAGAAGAAGATGATGTCGAAGCCCGTGACCAGCACGTCGGTCGGGAAGTATTTCTGCAATTCCGGCGTCGGCTCGGGCCAACCCAGCGTGCCGATGGGCCAGAGGCCCGAGGAGAACCAGGTGTCCAGCACGTCCGGGTCGCGCCACACCGGATAGACCAGCCGGGTCGGATCCTGGCTGAGGTTGTAATCGGCCAGACCGCGCGCGAAGGCGTCGATGGCGGCTTCGCGGTCGGCACATTCGACAATGCGGGCGATCTCCAGCGGCTGCGGCAGGGCGGCGATGGAGTCTCGGAACTGCCCGGCCACCTCGGTGAAGCTGGCTGCGGCGTGGTGGATCTCGTCGCGATGGACCAGGCCTTCCTCCAGCAGCGCGAAGATTTCCACGTCATCCAGGGCGCCGTCATGGTCATCATCGACCTGGCCTTCCAGCGACAGGTCGAGCCCATACCATACCGGGATCTGGTGCCCCCACCAAAGCTGGCGGGAAATCGTCCAGGGCTCGATGTTTTCCAGCCAGTTGAAGTAGACTTTCTTGTGCTGCTCGGGCAGGATCTCGGTGCGCCCGTCGCGCACGGCATCGAGCGCCGGGCCGACGATGCGCTTCGTGTCCACGAACCACTGGTCGGTCAGCATCGGCTCGATCACCACGCCCGAGCGATCGCCGAAAGGCTGCATGATGGGCTTTGCGTCCACCAGGGGGCGGCGTTCCAGATGCTCGGCCCCGGTTTCCTTGTCGATTTCCTTGTGCAGGAAGGTGACGGCCAGGCGTTCGGCATTGATCTGGTCGATCACCCGCTTGCGCGCCTCAAGGCGGTCCAGACCGCGCAGATCCTCGGGGACAAGGTTGACGTTGGACACGTCGCCCACATCCTCGCCCCTTGCCGCGCGGGTCGCGATGGCGGCGGACTCGGCATAGGACAGGCCATCCGTCCGCATGGCGCCCTTGGTGTCCATCAGCGCATAGAGCGGGATGTTGTTGCGCATGGCCACGCCATAGTCGTTGAAGTCATGCGCCCCGGTGATCTTGACCGCGCCGGAGCCGAAGTCGGGATCGGGGTATTCGTCGGTAATGATCGGGATCAGGCGGCGGTGTTCCTTGGGGCCCACCGGGATCTCACAGAGCTTGCCGACAATGGGAGCATAGCGCGCATCATCCGGGTGGACCGCCACCGCGCCGTCACCCAGCATGGTCTCGGGGCGCGTCGTGGCGATGCTGATGTAATCGCGGGTTTCGCGCAGCGTGACGTTCCCGTCGGCGTCGCGTTCGACGTATTCATAGGTCTCGCCGCCGGCCAGCGGGTATTTGAAATGCCACATGTGGCCGGGAACCTCGCGGTTCTCGACCTCGAGGTCGCTGATCGCGGTCTCGAAATGGGGATCCCAGTTCACCAGCCGCTTGCCGCGATAGATGATGCCCTTGTCATACAGGTCCACGAAGACCCGGATCACCGCGTCGTGGAAGTTGCCCTCCTCGCCCGCAGGCGCGCCGGGGGCGCCCGACATGGTGAAGGCGTTGCGCGACCAGTCGCAGGACGCGCCGAGCCGCCTCAGCTGGTTGATGATCGTGCCGCCGGATTCCCCTTTCCACCGCCAGATCTCGTCCGTGAAGTCCTTGCGATCCCAGTCGCGGCGCGGCGGCTTGCCCTCGGACGCGAGCTTGCGTTCCACGACCATCTGGGTCGCGATGCCCGCATGGTCCTGGCCGGGCTGCCACAGCGTATCGAAGCCCCGCATCCTGTGCCAGCGGACCAGGATGTCCTGCAGCGTGTTGTTGAAGGCATGGCCGATATGCAGGCTGCCGGTGACGTTCGGGGGCGGGATCATCACGGTGAAGGTTTCGGACCGCGAGGCGTTTGCCCCGGCGGCGAATGCGTTCGCCCGTTCCCATTCCGCGCTGATCCGCGCCTCGGCGGCCTTGGCGTCAAAGCTTTTGTCCATGCTCATGTCGGCAGATCCCCTTCGCTTGGGGAGGGATTAGCGAAAGGATGGGAAAAGGCCAAGGGATGCAGCGCGAGGCGGGGACACAGAGTCATGTCAATTGTGGCGGATGCTGCCTTGTATGGGGATGGTGATGATCTCGACGGTATCACCATGGATGCGATAATGCAGGCGATACGGCAGGCCAGAGACCACCAATGCCCGCGTCGCACCGTCTTTCCAACCGGCACCGAGTTCCGGGAAATCGCCCAGGGTTTCTGCCGCATAAAGGATGCGATCAGCCACACGGATCGCAGCCCTGGCATTGTAATAAGCGATGTAGGCTTGGATTTCGTGAAGCCGGGCCCGGCTCAGGTCCGAAAAGACGATCTTCATTCCTGGCCGAATTCCCGCCTCACATCTTCAATCGGCGTGGATCGCCCGGCGTCCAGTTCGGCAATGCCTCTGGCGATTTCGGCAGTCAGCCATTCATCATAGCCCGGTTCGGCCGGTCCATCCGAAGTTGACGGCTTCAGCCAGCATTGCGCCTGATCCTGACTATCCGCGCGCATCATCAACTTCTTTTTCTGCCGAACCAAAGATAGTCCTTGGGTCGGCGAACGGCAAGGACGGGCTACTTGCCCTGGCTGACTGCCTGCCTTTCATCCGCCGCGCGCCAATGGGCCATCTGGTCGGCCAGGGCCTTGCCGAAGGCCGGGCGCGCGGTTGCGCGTTCGACGTAAGCGGCAAGGGGATGCAACTCGTCCAGCAGCCCGTTTTGCGCCGGGATCCGCAGGATGTCGGCCATCAGCAGGTCGGCCACCGTGAAGCTGTCGCCCGTCAGCCAGTCGCGGCCGCCAAGCGCCGCCTGCAACTGGTCCAGCCGCTTGCGCAGCAGGGGTTCGCGGCGGGCGGCGCCGGCTTCGTCCTTGCCGAAGAGCTTGGGGATGACCCAGGCCATGAGAAAGGGCTCGACGCTGTTCAGCGCCGCGATCAGCCATTGCTGGACCTGCGGGCGGCGGTCGGCGGGCATCAGGTCCGTGCCCTCGGCCAGATGCAGCAGGATCGCGCCCGATTCGAACAACGTCAGGTCGCCGTCGCGGATGAAGGGCACCTGCGCGAAGGGCTGCTGCGCGATATGGTCCGGCGATTTCTCGCGCAGGGGCACCGTCTCGACCCGGTAGGGCCGCCCGAGTTCCTCCAGCAGCCAGCGGACGCGGATGTCGCGCACGAAGCCGCGCGGCATGTCGGGCACCCAGTCATAGGTGGTCAGGACCAGGGTCATGGCGTTTCCTCCAGCGGGCCGACCAGGGCGAACCATGCGCCCTGAGGATCGGCGGCGACCGCGATATGGGCGCCGCCTGGAACCTCGGTCGGGCCGTGCTGCACGGTGCCACCCGCGTCGCGGATCCGCTGGAGGGCGGGGTTGATGCCGTTGACGCCGAAATAGGCCAGCCAGCAGGGTTGCGGCGCCTGGCCCAGGCCCATCATGCCGCCGATATCGGCGCCATCATGGCTGAACAGCTGATAGGTGCCCATGGCCCCCATGTCCATCGCGGTCGATTTCCGCCAGCCGAACAGGCCCGCGTAGAAGTCGAAGCCCGCCCCTGGGTTGGTGGACATCAACTCGATCCAGTTGCCATGCCCGGCCCGTCTCTGGTCGAAGGCATCGCCGCCCGCGCCGTCCTCCATCGGCAGCGGCGCAAGGATGCCGAAGGGCGCGCCCTGCGGGTCGGCGGCGACGGCAAAGCGCCCGGTGCCGGGAATGTCGGCCGGTTCGCGGAACACCCGGCCGCCTGCCGCCTTGATGTCGGAGGCCGCGCGGTCGGCATCATCGACCCCCAGATAGATCGTCCAGGCAGGCGGCATCCCTGCCATGTCGCCCGGCATCTCCATCAACCCCGCCACCATGCCGCCATCGGCGCTGGCGAGGCGATAGGCGAAGCCCTCCATCCCGCTGTCGCCGATCTGCCAGCCAATCACCCGTGCGTAGAAATCGCCCGCGGCGTCCAGGTTGTCCTTGCTTGTCGCAAGCTCGAACCAGACGGGACGCCCGTGAACCTTGGCCATGATCGCCCCTTACGCCGTCTTGCTGTCGAAAACGGGCGTGAAGCCGCCCCAGAACATGCGCATCCCGTCGAAGGGCATCTCGGGCATCTCCATCCCGGCCATCTCGGCTTCCATCTGGCGGGCGGCGTCGTCGCAGGTTGCGCGGTCGGGCCATTCGATCCAGGAAAACAGCGGCACCTCGCCGTCCTTCGCATCCGTGGCGCGATAGAAATCGGTCTGCTTGCCATGGGGCACGTCCTCGCCCCAGCATTCGACCTGATAGGTCGCGCCCATGCGCCGGAACATGTCCGTCGCGCTGTTGGCCATGTCGATATAGGCCTGCTTCCTGTCGGCAGGTGCCGCCAGCACGAAGCCCTGCACATAGCTGCCGGGCTTGCTTTCGCCTTCTTCGACAATCGGCGCGAAGCCGCCCCAGAACATGCGGGCGCCGTCGAAGGGCATTTCCGGCATCTGGGGCAGGTCCGGGTCGCTTTCCATGCTGGCCCAGGCGGCATCGGCCGTGGCGCGGTCCGGCCATTCGACCCAGGAAAACAGCGGCACCTCACCCTCTTTCGCCTGCGTCGCGCGATAGAAGTCGGTCTGCTTGCCGGGCTTCACGTCCGTTCCCAGGCATTCGACCATGCGCCGCGCGCCGCGCTTCTGGAACCAGGGCCAACCAGCCTTGGCATGGGCGATGAACGCATTCTTGTTGGCCGCCGGAACGGCCGCGACGAAACCGGAAATATAGGTCATGAGAATCCCCTCCCTTAGGTGACAAAAGAAAGGGTGCGCGTTGCAGTATGAAAAAGCAACTGATATGATCGGACGATGAACGAGGCCCGCCAGAATCCGCGCATCCGCTATGATGAGGGATGCCTTGCCGCCCATGCGCTGAACATCGTCGGCGACCGTTGGGCGCTGCTGGTGGTGCGCGAACTGATGCTGGCGCCCAAGCGGTTCCAGGCGATCCGCCACGGCCTGCCCGGCGTGACGGCGGCGGTGCTGACGCAGCGGCTGCTGCAACTGGCCGGGGCAGGGGTGGTCGCGTATGACGCTGGACATTACAGCCTGACCCCGTCGGGCCAGGGGCTGTTGCCGGTGCTGCAGGCCATGTGCCGCTGGGGGGCGCTGCATCCGGGCCACGATCCGCGCCGCTTCATCAGTCCGTCAGCATTGGTCATCTCGATGACGGCGATGATCGGGCCTGCCGAGGGGCATCGCGCCCTTGCGGGGATGCGGATGGGGGACGAGGATTTCACCTTGCAGCTGACCGGCGACGGTGTCTTGCGGCCCCAGGCGGGGGCTGATCCG
Source organism: Paracoccus sp. SSK6 (assembly GCF_039770665.1). Taxonomy (NCBI): domain Bacteria; kingdom Pseudomonadati; phylum Pseudomonadota; class Alphaproteobacteria; order Rhodobacterales; family Paracoccaceae; genus Paracoccus; species Paracoccus sp. SSK6. The sequence continues at coordinate 282,206 of NZ_JBDPNJ010000001.1, forward strand.
GCAGCGGATTTCGTGCTGTCGGGCAGCGGCAACAGCCTGGCGCGCGCGGTCTATGGCCCGGTGCCCCTGGCCGATCTGGCGCGGGACGGGGCGGTCGGGCTGGCGGGGGATGCCCAGGCCGCGCAGGATTTCGTAGACCTGTTCCGGCTGCGTTAGACAGCCCCGTCAGACGGCTCGGTCCAGCTTGGTCGTCAGATGGATCAGGCTTTCGCAGGACCGGATACCGCCGATGGCGCCGATGCGGTCCAGCGTTTCGTCCAGTTCGGCGGTCGATGCGCTGACGATCTGCACCAGCAGGTCGATCCGCCCGCTGGTGGTGTGGATGCGTTCGACCTGCGCCATCGTCTTCAGCCGCGACAGGATGGCGGGTTGGCTGCGCGGCTCGATCGCCAGCATGACGGTGGCGCGAATACGGCCCGCCTTCGCACTCTCGCCCAGGCGCAGGGTATAGCCGGCGATCGTGCCCGAGGCTTCCAGCCGTTCCAGCCGCGCCTGCAGGGTGGACCGCGCCACCTTAAGCCGCCGCGCCAGAACCGCGACAGACATGCGGGCATCCTGCGACAGCAGCGCCACGATATTGCGGTTCAGGTCATCCACCGGCACACCCTTCGCTTCGTCAAGACGCCAGGAACTTCGTCATAATAACCAGCATGGACAGCAAATCCATGCTTTTCTCCGGTGTAATCGGTGCGGGAAGGCTTCACCCTGAAACAGGGCAGCCATGGCCCGTGACCTGATCGAACGCGCGAAAGGATCCCGCAGAATGGGGACGCAGAAGACCGTTTGGGACAATCCGGCCGATCTCATCCGCCATCTTCAACCCGACCATCCAGTGATGGCCTTCGCGCCGACGGTGCTGCAGGACCGGGCGCGGCAATTCATCAGCGGCTTTCCGGGGCTTGTCACCTATGCCGTGAAGTCGAATCCGGACGAGGCGGTGATCCAGAACCTTGTGACCGCCGGGATCCGGGGCTTCGACGTGGCATCCCCTTTCGAGATCGACCTGATCGGCCGCCTGGCCCCCCGCGCCGCGCGCCATTACCACAACCCGGTGCGTTCCCGGCGAGAGATTGCCCATGGCCTGCGCGAAGGCATCCTTGCCTGGTCGGTGGACAGCCGCAGCGAGCTGGACAAGCTGTTCGAACAGCTGCCGACCCAAGTGGGCGGAAAAGGGATCGAGATCTCGCCCCGCTTCAAGCTGCCGGTCCTGGGCGCGGCCTATGACTTCGGGTCAAAGTTCGGGGCAACGCCGGATCTGGCGGTGGACCTGCTGCGGCTGGTGGCGGAACGGGGCTATGTGCCCTCGCTGACCTTCCATCCGGGCACGCAATGCACGGACCCGATTGCCTGGGAAAGCTATATCCGCGTGGCGCGCGAGATCTGCGACAGGGCGGGCGTCAGGGCGCATCGGCTGAACGTCGGCGGCGGCTTCCCCTCGCATCGAGTGGCGGGAGTCGAGCCTGACCTGCAGTCGATCTTCACGAAAATCGCCGATACGGTGGCAGAGTGCTTTGGCGATGACGCCCCCGCCCTGGTCTGCGAACCGGGCCGGGGCCTTTGCGGCGATGCCTATGCGCTGATCACCCGCGTCAAGGGCCTGCGCGACGGGACCAATGTATTCCTGAACGACGGGGTCTATGGCGGGCTGGCGGAACTGCCGGTCATCGGCAACCTTGACCGGATCGAGGTTCTGACGCCGCAAGGCAAGCCCCGCACCGGCGAACGGTCCGGCCGCGTGATCTTCGGCCCGACCTGCGATTCGGTGGACCGCCTGCCGGGCGAACTGGCCCTGCCCGACGACGTGGCCGAGGACGATTACATCGTCTTCAAGGGCGCGGGCGCCTATTCGGTGGTGATCAACACCCGCTTCAACGGCTTCGGCGCCATGACCTTCGCCACGGTGATGGGCTTCGAATAAAACCTTTCACCTTGGCTTGAATATCCCACAGGGGGAGAGACGCGCCCGAAAAAAGGGCCAGTGGACCTTTTTCAGCGGCGAACGCCTGCCGCCTTGCGGCAGACTGGGGCGAAGCGCCCCCGGCTTAAGCCACCGCGCCCAGGCCGCGTACCGGCTCGACCCCAAGCGCCCCGCAAACCGCCAATGTCAGATCGGGCCGGTTCAGCGTATAGAAATGCAGCCGCTCCACGCCGCCCTCCAGCAGATCGCGGCACAGCGTCACGCAGGTCCGTTCCGACAGCGCGCGCTCCGCCACCGGGCCTTCGGCTGCGGCCTTGGAAAACGCCTCCTCGGCCCAGGCGGGCACACTGGTCCCGCAGGTGGCTGCGAACCGCTTGGCGCCTGCCCAACCCTGGATCGGCAGGATGCCGGGGATGATCGGCGCGTCGATGCCCGCCGCCGCGCATTTGTCGCGGAAGCGGAAGAAGGTGTCGGCGTCGAAGAAGAACTGCGTGATGGCACTGGTCGCGCCCGCGTCGATCTTGCGCTTCAGCCAGGCGACGTCCGCATCCGTGCCGCTGCTGTCCGGGTGCGGCTCGGGATAGGCGCCGACGCGGATGGTCATGTCGCCGCGCGCGGCAATCGCCTCGATCAGCTCGACCGTGTTGGCAAAGCCTTCGGGATGCGGGGTGAAGCGGTCCTGGCCTTTCGGCGCATCGCCGCGCAGGGCCACGATCTCGCGGATCCCGGCATCGGCATAGGATTGCACGATCTCCATGGTCTCGGCCCGCGTGGCTTCCACGCAGGTCAGGTGCGCGGCGACGGGGATGCCGTAATGGCGGTGGATGGTCGTCACCGCCTCATGCGTCAGCTTGCGGGTCGTGCCGCCCGCGCCATAGGTGACGGACACGAAGTCCGGCGCCAGTGGCGCCAAGGCCCGCGCGGTTTCCCACAGCCGGAAGGACGCATCCAGCGTCTTCGGCGGAAAGAACTCGAAACTGATCTGCGGGCGGGACATGGCTGTTTCCTTTGCTTTGGGCGCTTGTGCCATGGGCGGGGCCGTGAGACAAATTCATAATCCTCAAGATCAACATGAGCCTGTCTCACCATGCATCTGGAACTGCGTCACTTGCGCACTGTCCGCGCCATCCATGAACAGGGGGGCCTCGCCCGCGCGGCCGAGGTGCTGAACATCACGCAGTCCGCCCTGTCCCATCAGGTCAAGGCACTGGAGGAGCAGGCAGGCGTCGATCTGTTCGTCCGCCGCGCCAAGCCGATGCGCCTGTCCCCCGCCGGGATGCGCCTGCTGCGGCTGGCCGAGCAGGTTCTGCCGCTGGTCCAGGCCACCGAGGCCGAGTTCAAGGGCGTCGAGGCGGGCCGCATCGGGCGGTTGCACATCGCCATGGAATGCCACGCCTGTTTCGACTGGCTGCTGCCGGTCCTGGACATCTTCCGCCGTTCCTGGCCCGAGGTGGACCTGGACATCCGCCAGCGGCTGGCCTTCGGCGCGCTGCCCGCGCTGACGCGGCAAGAGGTCGATCTGGTTATCTCCTCGGACCCCGAGGAGATGGCAGGCGTGATCTTCCAGCCGCTGTTCGATTATTCGCCGACGCTGGTGGTGCCGGCGGGTCATCCGCTGGTGGAAAAAGGCTATGCCGATCCCGCCGATCTGGCCGGGGAAACCCTCATCACCTATCCCATGGACCGGGCGCGGCTGGATGTGTTCAGCCAGTTCCTGACCCCTGCGGGGGTGGAGCCCGCCCAGAGCCGCACCGTCGAACTGACCGCCGTGGCGCTGATGCTGGTCGCATCGGGGCGTGGCATGGCGGTGATGCCCGACTGGGTGCTGCGCCGCGAATCCGCCAATACGGAAATCGCCATGCTGCCCCTGACGCGCGGCGGGATCATCCGGCGGCTCTACGCGGCGGTGCGGACCGAGGATCTGGCGCAACCCTACATGGCTCATGTGCTGCGGCTGTCGCGGACCGAGCCGTTGCGGATGCTGCGGGGGGCGGCGGCTTAGACTGGCGAAGGCCATCGCCTTCGCCATGCGTTGTCCTATCTACCCAAACCGCCGGCCTACTGGGTCGCGGGATGGCACCGTCTCTGGTGGCGCCGTCACACGCGGGCGGGGGAAACGCACGCATTTCCTGATCCCGCCCGTGGTGCGGTGTGGTGGGATGCTTCACATTTCCCCCGCTTCCCCCTATGACGCCTCCAACCCCATTCCCGGAGCATCCCATGGCAAGCGCCAATCTGAACGTCATGATCAAGGCCGCCCGCAAGGCCGGGCGCAGCCTCGTCAAGGATTTCCGCGAGGTCGAGAACCTTCAGGTCAGCGTCAAGGGCGCGGGCGACTTCGTCAGCAAGGCCGACCAGGAAGCCGAGCGGATCATCAAGGAAGAACTGCGCGGCGCGCGCCCGAACTATGGCTGGCTGGGCGAGGAAACCGGCGAGGAAGCGGGTGAAGACCCCACCCGCCGCTGGATCGTCGATCCCCTGGACGGCACCACCAACTTCCTGCACGGGCTGCCGCACTGGGCCGTCAGCATCGCGCTGGAGCACAAGGGCGAGATCGTCGCCGCCGTCATCTTCGATGCCGCCAAGGACGAGTTGTTCGTGGCCGAGAAGGGCGGCGGCGCCTTCATGAACGACCAGCGGCTGCGCGTGTCGGGGCGCCGGCGGCTGGACGAATCGCTGTTTGCCACGGGCATCCCCTTCGCGGGCCGGGGTCCGCTACCCGCCGCGCTTCAGGATCTGGCGCGGCTGATGCCGCTGACGGCGGGGGTCCGCAGGCTGGGATCGGCGGCGCTGGATCTCGCCTGGGTCGCGGCGGGGCGTTACGACGGCTATTGGGAACGCGGCAACAAGCCCTGGGACGTGGCGGCGGGCATCCTGATGGTGCGCGAGGCGGGCGGCTTTGTCGAAGGCATCCGCGACGGTGACGACCCGCTGGAGTCGGGCCGCCTGATCGCCGCGAACACGCAGATCTTCGAGCCGTTGGCCAAGATCATCCGCACCCGCGACTGAGGGGCGGCGTGCAATCCTGCGGGATTGCACGATGCGCAAGGCGGGCTTGCCTTGACCTTGCGGCAGGACGGGCGCATGGCGGGGCCAGCCAAGGACCGCGCCATGTCAAAAGACCAGAACCACCCGCCCTATGCCGCCTCGGCGGCCACCGCCTCCGCGGCGCCGCCGGTGCCGGCCAGGACTGGCGCGGTGCCGGACCGGACCGGGCTTGCGATCCTGCTGATGTGCGCGACCAGCTTCATCTTCGCGCTGCAGGACGCCTTTTCGCGGATGCTGGGGTCGGAATATCCGCCCGTGCTGGTGGTCATGCTGCGATACTGGGTCTTTGCGCTGTTCGTCATCGCCATGGTGGCGCGCCAGCCGGGCGGGCTGCGCCGCGCCATCCGCACCAAACGCCCCAAGACGCAACTTTTGCGCGGCGCGATCCTGGTCCTGGAAACCACCCTGATGGTCGAGGCCTTCGTGCGCCTTGGCCTGGTCGGCACGCACGCGATCTTCACCGCCTATCCGTTGCTGGTCGCCGCGTTGTCCGGCCCGATCCTGGGCGAGAAGGTCGGCTGGCGGCGGTGGACGGCCATCGGCGTGGGCTTTGTTGGCATCCTGATCATCCTGCAGCCGGGCAGCGCGGTGCTGAACCTTGGCTCGGTCCTGGCCTTTGTCTCGGCGCTGCTGTTCGCGCTCTACGGGCTGTTGACGCGGCATGTGTCGCGCGACGATCCGGCGACCGTCAGCTTCTTCTGGACGGGCATCGCGGGGGCGGCGACCGTCACCGTGCTGGGCATCGGCCAGTGGGAATGGCTGGCCCCGACCGACTGGATCTGGATGGGGCTGCTGTGCGTCTGCGGGCTGTTGTCGCATTACCTGCTGATCCGCGCCTATGAACTGGCCGAGGCATCCGCCCTGCAGCCCTTCGCCTATACGCAACTGGCCTGGGTCAGCGTGATCGGCGTCCTGGTCTTTGGCGAGGTGCTGCACATGAACATCGTCATCGGCGCGGCGATCGTCGTGGCGGCGGGGCTGTTCACGCTGTGGCGCGCGAGGGTCCGTCAGGGATGACGCAACAGCGCCGCGCGTTGCATGGGCGCGGGGCGCAACGGATCGGGCGGCGGGCGGCGGATGGGCCAGCAAAAGCTGGATCTTGCGCCGCACCGGGCGTCCGCCGGGGATTCACAGGGCGTACACAGGCCGTACACCGCTTGCGCGTGTCGCCCTTCCGGTGGGCCGGTTTTCAGTCTCGGGCCGCTGCCTCGACCGCCACCGGCTTCCACCCTTCCGGCAGCCTTGGTCCGATGAAGGGCTTTGCCACGGGCCGCGCCGACAGGGCCAGGGTCAGCCGCGCCACGGGAGGCGGCATCAGCCCGCCGCCGGTCAGATCCCAGGTGGGCACGATGGGCGCGGGGCGGCCCAGGATGCGGGCGCGATAGACGGGCATCGCCTCGGTCACGCGCATGACATAGTTGCGCGTTTCGTCGAAGGGAATCAGTTCCACCCAGTCCACCGGATCGGCATCGCGGCGCAGGTCGCCGAAGTCGCGCAGCCAACGGGCCGGGCGTCCCGGCCCCGCGTTGTAGCCCGAAGCCGTCAGCGCGGTGGAGGCTCCGAAGCGGTTGCGCAGCCCCGCCAGATAGGCGGCACCCAGCCGGGCGTTATAGGCCCCGTCCGTCGTCAGGCGCGCCACGTCGAAGGGCTCGCGGATCTCGCGCGCCATCTGTCGGGCGGTGTCGGGCATCACCTGCATCAGCCCGCGCGCGCCGACCGGGCTGCGGGCGGCAGGGTTGAATTCGGATTCCTGCCGGGCGATGGACAGGGCCAGTTCGGTCGGGACGCTGAAATCGGTCCGCTCCAGCCCGGTCAGGGGGAAATGCGCGGCGGGATGGATGACGCCCTTGTCGGCGGCGCGTTTCGACAGGCGCAGGGCGTGCCAGGGCATCCCGGCCTCGGCCATCAGGCGGGACATGCGCAGGCTGTCCTGCGGATCGGCGGTTTCCGACAGATGCAGGAAGAACCGCTGCGCCTCGTCCGGGCGGCCCGTCGCCAGAAGCCACAGCCCGGCCTGGAAGACGCCGCTGCCGCCCAAGGGGGACCGGCGCCAGTCGGGCAGGGGGCCGGGGGTGGCGTAGTCGGCGGGCATCGTCGCGCCGACCTGTTCGGCGGCAAGCTGGCCGTAATAGGTGCCGGGCATGGCCGCCGCCTGCGCAAAGGCGGCATCCGCCGCCTTGTCGCCAAGCGCCTGGCGGGCACGGCCCTGCCAGTAGAAGGCGCGGGATTTGCTGATCTGGCTGCCGACCACCGTTTCCAGATGCAGGAAATGCGCCAGCGCCCGGTCCGCCGCGCCCTGCTTCAACGCGGCAAAGCCCGTCAGCCATTCCAGATCCGCGTAATGGCGGTTGTCCGGCGGCAGGAAATGCGGCCGGGCCAGGGCCTCGGCCCGCGCCCAGTCGCCATTGCGCATCGCCATGCGCGCGTAATCCACGCGCATGGGCGCCCAGGCCGCCGGATCGCGCAGGGTGTCGGCAGTGGTCGAGGCCTCCAGCATCAAGGCCTGCGCGCCTTCGTGCTGCTTGGCGCGGACCCGCCACAGAAAGCGGTCCAGCGTCAGGCCGGGATCGGTGCGGGCGGCAGGGGGCAGGGCCAGGATCAGGTCGTCCACGCCCGCCCGCCCCGCCTGCAAGGCGATGCGCGCGGCCAGCAGGGGGCGGTCGGCCTCCGGCAGTTTCGGCAGCAGGCGTTCGGCCTGCGCCCATTCCCGGCGGTCCAGCATCGCCACGGCCCGCGCGGTCATCAGGGGCGCCAGTTCGGCGCCATGGGCGGCCAGGAAGGCGGTTTCCTCGGGCGCGGTCAGCGGGACGGTGGTCCAGAAGCGGGCGCGCTCGGCCTTGGCGGACTCGGTATCCACCACCGCCAGATAGGCGTTTTCGGCCACCAGCGTGCCGGGCAGGCGGTCGCCGAACCAGTCGCGGATGTCCTGCGGGGGCAGGTCGGGGCGCAGCTTCGCATCGCCCCGTTCCCGCAGCAGGGCCAGCCCCGGCCAGTCGCCATGGGTGCGGGCGAAGGCGATGTAGTCGCCGATGGCCCCGTGGCCTGCGCGCAGGGCCTGCCAGCCGACCAGGGCCTCGGCCATCGGGCCGGACCGGCGGGCGGCGTCGCGGGCCGTCACCCAATCGCGCGCTTCCGCCGCCGACAGGGCCAGCGCCATCGCGCCCGCATCCTCGGCCCGCGCGGGGGCCAAAGGGGCAAGGGCCAGCAGCCCCACGGCCAGCATGTCGCGCAGAAGTCGCATCACCACCCTGTGTCGCCGCCGCATCGCCGGGACGCAATTCACAACCTTGGCAAGTTCCGTCCGCCCCGTTAATCAGGCGCGCAATCCATATCATCTGCAAGGAAGCGTGTCATGTTCAAGGGATCCCTGCCCGCATTGGTCACGCCGTTCACCAAGGACGGCGAACTGGACCTGGACACGCTGAAGAAGCTGGTGGACTGGCATGTCGAGCAAGGCAGCCACGGCCTTGTCCCCGTCGGCACCACCGGCGAAAGCCCGACGCTGACCCATGACGAACACCGCCTGGTGATCGAGGAGGTGGTGCGCGCCGTGGATGGCCGCATCCCGGTCATCGCGGGCGCGGGATCGAACAGCACCCGCGAAGGCATCGGCCTGATCCGCCACGCGGCCGAGGTGGGCGCCGACGCAGCCCTGGTCGTGACCCCCTATTACAACAAGCCTACCCAGGCGGGCCTGATCGCGCATTTCACCGCCCTGGCCGAGGCGTCCGACCTGCCCATCGTCATCTACAACATCCCCGGCCGCTCGGTCGTGGACATGATGCCCGAAACCATGGGCGAACTGGCCAAGCTGCCCACCATCATCGGCGTCAAGGACGCCACCGGCAAGCTGGAGCGGGTAAGCCAGCAGCGCATCACCTGCGGGGCGGATTTCATGCAACTGTCGGGCGAGGACGCGACCGCGCTGGGCTTCAACGCCCATGGCGGCGTGGGCTGCATCAGCGTTACGGCGAACGTGGCGCCGAAGCTGTGCGCCGAGTTCCAGGAGGCGACGCTGGCGGGCGATTACGCCAAGGCATTGGAGTACCAGGACCGGCTGATGCCGTTGCACGTCGCGATCTTCGTGGAGCCGGGCCTGGTCGGCGCGAAATACGCGATGTCGCGGCTGGGGCTTTGCGACGAACGGGTCCGCCTGCCGCTGGTGCCGCTGACCGATCCGACCCGCCGCCTGATCGACGCGGCCCTGGAACATGCGGGCCTGATCTGACCGCCCGGATGCGCGCGACATTTTCGCGCGCATTTTCCGCATCGCCTTTTCAAAGCCGATTCTTCATCCCATATTGAAGGGAAGGAGACGCCATGCCATGCCCTTGCCGCATTTTCTGGTCCTGATCGCCGCAGTCGTCCTTGTCGCCGCGCTGACGCTGTGGGCGGCCTTTGCCGCCGGTGCGCCCGTGGTGGTGCTGGCGATGGTCACGCTGTCGGCCGCCGCCGCCCTGCACCTGTCCCAGGGCGACCGGCACGACCACGACGCCTGAAAAAGGGGCGCCCGGCCCCTCAGCTTTCCAGTTCAGCGTCCCAGTAGAGGAAGTCCATCCAGCTTTTGTGCAGGTGATTCGGCGGAAAGCGCCGGCCCGCCGCATGCATCTCCTCGGGCGAGGGTTGGCGCGGCTTGCGGCGCAGGCTCATCCCCGAATGGCGCAGGCTGCGATTGGCCTTGCGCAGGTTGCAGGGCGAACAGGCGGCGACCACGTTGTCCCAGCTTGTGACGCCGCCGCGCGACCGGGGCACCACATGGTCGAAGGTCAGGTCGCCCCTGGCGCCGCAATACTGGCAGCAGAATTCGTCCCGCAGAAAAAGATTGAAGCGCGTGAATGCCACGCGCTTCTGGGGTTTGACGTAATCCTTCAGGACCACGACCGAGGGCAGCTTGAACGCCTGGCGCTGACTTCGCACCACCTCCTCGTATTCGGCGATGATGTCCACGCGGTCCAGGAAGGCGGCCTTGATCGCCTCTTGCCAAGGCCAGAGCGACAGCGGGTAATAGGACAGCGGCCGGTAATCCGCGTTCAGGACCAGGGCGGGATAATGGCGCAGGCTTGCAGGCTCGCGCACGAACTGGGTCCGAAAGTCCGTTTGATGTCGGTCGTCAAGCATATGGCCTTCCCGTCTGCCCCCATGGGGTGACCGGGGGCGCCCGTCAGATCCGTGACCCCGACTATATATCGCGTCCGGCATCTGGCAAGCCCCCGGATCTATCCGGTCCGCCGATGGGATAGCCGATGTCGATGACAAGGCCGTGACGGTTGCCCCAGGGCCACACAGATGGCAGGCTGCATCCCATGACCGACCGGACGCCCCCTGTTCTCGGCACGCTGGAATCCGCGCTTTACGCCGAGGATCTTGACGCCGCGCTAATCTTCTGGCGCGACGTGATGGGGCTGGAGCCGTTCCAATGCGTGCCAGGGCGACACCTGTTCTTTCGGGTGGCGCCCGCGCAGGTGCTGCTGGTCTTCAACCCCGCCGCCACCGAACAGCCGCCGAAACCCGATGCCAGGCTGCCGGTGCCCCCGCATGGCGCACGCGGACCGGGCCATTTCTGCCTGGCTGTCGCCCCCGACCAGCTTGACGCCTGGCGCGACCACCTGACCACCCAAGGCATCGCCATCGAGGCGGATTTCCACTGGCCGAACGGCGCCCGGTCGATCTATCTCCGCGATCCGGCGGGCAATTCCGTCGAACTGGCCGATCCCGCGATCTGGGCCTGATCTTCTGTGCCCAAATATCCCACGGGGGTCCGGGGGTGTGAAACCCCCGGCTTTACTTCCTCAACCGATCCTTCAGGAAGCTCAGCGCCACCGACAGGCCGTCCGGCGAAATCCCGTGTCCGGTGCCCTTCATCACATGGCCATAGACGGTGAAGCCCGCCTTCTCCAGCGCCTCGCCCGCCAAAGTCATGTCCTGGAACGGCACCATGGGATCCTGGTCGCCATGCAGCAGCAGGACCGGCGGCTTCACCTTCGCCTCGGCCGCCAGCAGTTCGGGCGCCAGCAGGCGGCCCGAAAAGCCGATGATGCCCGCCACGGGCTCAGCGCGACGGGGCAGCACATGCAGCGCCATCATCGTGCCTTGCGAAAAGCCCACGACCAGCATCCGGTCGGCCGTCAGCCCTTCGTCCGCCAGAACCTTGTCCAGCCAGTCGTTCAGCAAGCCGATGGAGCGGGCCATGGCCTCCTTCGCCTGCGCCTCGGTCGAGCCGTCCAGCCAGGGGATCGGAAACCACTGGTAGCCGAAGGGGTTGTTGATGCTGCGTTCCGGCGCGTCGGGGGCGTAAAAGGCCACGCCGGGCAGATGCGGCGACAGGGGATCGGCCAGGCCCAGCAGATCGGCCCCGTCCGCGCCATAGCCGTGCAGGAAGACCACGACCGCATCGGCCTTGGCGGGGCCCTTGCGGGCGGATTTCAGAACGGTCATGTCACTCCCTCGCGGCCTTTGGCCAGGCGGTAATAGGCCCAGAGCCCCCGCGCCGCAACCGCGCGCCAGGGGCGCCAGGGTTCGGCCATTCCGCGCAGGGCGGCAGGGGTGGGGCGGGCGTCCAAGCCATACATGATCCGCGCGGCCTCCTGCAGCGCCAGGTCGCCCGCCGCAAACACATCCGCCCGGCCAAGCGCGAATTTCAGATAGATTTCCGCCGTCCAGACGCCGATGCCCGGCAGCGCCACCAGGGCCGCGATCACGTCGTCGTCGGGCAGGACACGCAACCCGTCCCAATCCAGCCCCGCCGCCGCGATGCCCTTCAGATAGCGCGCCTTGGGCCGCGACAATCCCGCCGCGCGCAGGGCGTCCTCGTCCGCCGCCGCGATGGCGGTTTCGGTCACCAGCCCCGCCGCCTTCATGCGCGCCCAGATCGAATCCGCCGCCGCGACCGAGATCTGCTGCGCGACGATGGCCGATGCGATGGCCTCGAACCCGTCCGTCCGCCGCCGCAGGGGCAGGGGGCCGATCTGCGGCGCGACGCGCGCCCAGACCGGGCAGACGGCTGCCAGATGCGCCATGCCCTCGGCCAGATCGGCCTCGGTCTGGATCAGGCGGGGGGCATCAGTCACGATCCACCGCCGCCTCCAGCTTCAGCCGCGTTTCCCAGGCCATCGAGATATGCTGCCGCAGCGCCTTGTCCGCCGCTGCCCCGTCGCCCGCGGCGATGGCGTCCACGATGCGCTTGTGTTCGGCAAGCGCGGTTTCGCCCCGTCCTTCTGCGGCAAGCGAGGTCTTGGCCATCAGCGCCATGGTCCGATGCACCAGGTCAAGCTGCTGGATCAGATAGCGGTTGTGCGAGGCCAGGTGGATCTGGTGGTGGAAACGCTTGTTGGCGCGGGCCAGGGCCTCGGGGTCGCGGACGGCCCGCTGGTCCTCGGCCACCATCTGGGCCAGGACGCGCACCTCCTCGGGCGTGGCGTGGCGGGCGGCCAGGCGGGCGGCCAGGGCCTCCAGTTCCGCGCGCACCGTGTAAAGCTCGGCCAGCTGGTTGTGGTCCAGCGATGCGACGATCAGGCTGCGCCCGTCGCGGACCAGCATGGCCTGGGTTTCCAGCCGCTGCAGGGCTTCGCGCACCGGGGTGCGGCTGACGCCGAAGCGTTCGGCCAGTTCCGATTCGACCAGCCGGTCGCCGGGGCGATAGGTGCCGGCTTCGATCGCGGCCAGGATCAGGGAATATGCGTCCTTCATGGCCGCACGATTGGCCGCGCGCCGCCCGATTGCAAGCGCGCCTTTGCCGGGCTAGGCACAGGCCATGGATTTCGCGCATGTCGATACCTGGATCTTCGATCTGGACAACACCTTGTACCCGCCCGAGATGGCGCTGTTCCCGCAGATCGAATCGCGGATGACGGATTACGTCATGCGCACCCTGTCGGTGGAACGCGATGCCGCCGACCAGTTGCGGCGCGACTGGTGGATGCGGCACGGCACCACGCTAGCGGGGCTGATGGCGGAACATGCCATCGACCCCATCGCCTATCTGGAGGATGTCCACGACATCGACTTCGCGCCCCTGCTGCCCGCGCCCGATCTGGCGGCGGCCATCGCCGCGCTGCCGGGGCGCAAGCTGGTCCACACCAATGCCGACGCCGCCTATGCGGTGAAGGTGCTGCGGGCGCGCGGGTTGGGCCTTGTCGATGACAACCTGCCCGCGCCCCTGTTCGAGGCGATCTATGGCATCGCCGAGACGCATTTCCATCCCAAGCCCGCGCCCGAAGCGTTCGAGGCGGTGATCGGATACGCCCGCATCGACCCCACCCGCGCGGCCTTTTTCGAGGACGACCCCCGCAACCTGCTGGTCCCGCACCAGCTGGGGATGCGCACGATCCTGGTCGGGCCGGGGCGGCACGGGCCGGACATGATGGCGGGCGAGGTGCCCGATCATGTCGATCACCACATCCACGACCTGACTGCGTTCCTGCGTCGCATTGCGGGCAAGGACTGATTGCGCCACAATGCTGGCCGGACGCGCGCAAACCACAGGTTTTCCCATGACCCATACCGCCGACAAAAGCGGAAATCGTTCGACTTTCCGCATCCTTGCCCTGCTGCTGGTCGTTGTCGCGATCGTTGTCCTGGCCGTTTTCCAGTTCGGCCTCGCCGTTCTTGGCCTGCTTGGCGTGATCCTGACCGTGGTCGTTTTCACGGTCATGCTGATGTTCACGGCCGGGAACTAGGCCGCGGCACATGATCGCGGGCGACCCTGAACGCATCGACATCCTGGTGTCCGGCGGCGGCATCGCCGGGCTGATCGCGGCGGCGGCTTTCGGGGCGCAGGGGTTTTCGACCCTTTGCGTCGATCCGGCCCCCCCGGTGACCGAGGAAGGGGCCGAAGGCGCCGACCTGCGCACCACCGCCTTCCTGACGCCTTCGATTGCGCTGCTGCGGCGGATCGGGCTGTGGGACCGCCTGCTGCCCCATGCCACGCCGCTGCAGGTCATGCGCATCGTCGATGCGGGCGGGGCGCAGCCCGTGGCCCGGCTGGTCCGCGATTTCGACGCGTCCGAGATCGGCGATCAGCCTTTCGGCTGGAACCTGCCGAACTGGCTGCTGCGGCGAGAGATTTCGGCGCGCCTGGCCGGGATGGAGAATGTCCGTTTCCAGCCCGGCACCGGCACGGCGGCGGTGCTGGCCCGCGATTCGTGCGCCATCGTCACGCTGAGCGACGGACGCCGCGTCCAGGCCCGGCTGCTGGTCGGTGCGGACGGGCGCGATTCGCCGGTGCGCCAGGCGCTTGGCATCGGGGTACGGACCTTTCGATACGGCCAGAAGGCGCTGGCCTTTGCGGTGACGCATGAGGTGCCGCATGGCAATGTCTCGACCGAGATCCACCGATCCGGCGGGCCGTTCACGCTGGTGCCCTTGCCCGACCGGGACGGAAAGCCCTGTTCCGCCGTGGTCTGGATGGAAAACGGGCGAGAGGTCGCGCGCCTTGCCGCCCTGCCGCCCGACGCCTTCGAGGCGGAACTGAACGCCCGATCCGCCGGGGTGCTGGGGCGCCTGTCCCTGGTCACGCGCCTGACGCAATGGCCGATCATCAGCCAGATCGCGGACCGCTTCACCGGCACCCGCACGGCGCTGATCGCCGAGGCCGCGCATGTCGTCCCCCCCATCGGCGCGCAGGGGTTGAACATGAGCCTGGCGGATCTCTCGGCCCTGCTGGACCTGTCGGGCGACGATCCCGGCAACCCGGACAGCCTTGCCGCCTATGACCGCGCCCGCCGCCCCGAGGCCTATGTGCGCCTGCTGGGCATCGACGCGCTGAACCGCGCCAGCCAGGCCGGCATCCGCCCCCTGCGCGACCTGCGCGCGGCGGCGCTTGGCGGGCTTTACGGCATCGCCCCCGTGCGCCGTCTGATGATGCGCGCGGGGTTGGGGATGCGGTAAGGGCGATCGGGCGGGACCAGGAAACGCACCGCGTTTCCCCCGCCCGCGCGCGACATTGCCGCCAGAGACATTGCCATTCCGCGACCACGAGAGGCCAGCGCCCGCCGGGGGCGGGGCGGGCGCTGGCCGGGCTTTTGAAGCCCGGCGGCGTTGGTGGCTATGGAGTCACGGGGCGAAGGCGATGGCCTTCGCCAAGCAGCTTTCGGAAAATCACCCTGGCCCCCAGCGTCGCCGACAGGCCGAATCCCTGCATGTTCGTCACCGCCGCCTTGAACAGCAGGACGATGATCCGTATCTAGGGGCCAGAGGACGACCTCCCCATCACGGGCGGATGCGCCGGGACGACCCGGCAGGATGGAGGTTCGTCATGGCCTGGTTCTATCTCGTTCTCGCCGGTCTTCTGGAAATCGTCTGGGCAACCGCGATGAAGCAATCCGCGGGCTTCACGCGCATTCTTCCCACCGGCATCATGGTCGTGGCCATGATCGCGTCATTCTGGCTGCTGGCCGTCGCGATGCGGGTGCTGCCGCTGGGCACATCCTATACCGTCTGGGTCGGCATCGGCGCCGTGGGGGCCTTCCTGATCGGCATCGCCCTGTTCGGAGAGCCGGTCACACCGCTTCGCCTGCTGGCGGCCATCCTGATCGTCGCGGGCATCGTCACGATGAAACTGGCCTCGTGACGGCCGAAACGAACCGAAAACGCGCGAATTCGGCAATTTCCTTCCGCCGCCAAGGGTGTTAAAACCGCGCGCCAGCCAAAGGAGTCTCAGCCATGCCCGCCTATCGTTCCCGCACCACCACCCACGGCCGCAACATGGCGGGCGCGCGCGGCCTGTGGCGGGCGACCGGGGTGAAGGACAGCGACTTCGGCAAGCCGATCATCGCCATCGTCAACAGCTTCACCCAGTTCGTGCCCGGCCATGTCCACCTGAAGGATCTGGGCCAGCTTGTCGCGCGCGAGGTCGAGGCCGCGGGCGGCATCGCCAAGGAATTCAACACCATCGCGGTCGATGACGGCATCGCCATGGGCCATGATGGGATGCTCTATTCGCTTCCCTCGCGAGAGATCATCGCCGACAGCGTGGAGTACATGGTCAACGCCCATTGCGCCGACGCGATGGTCTGCATTTCCAATTGCGACAAGATCACGCCGGGGATGCTGATGGCCGCGCTGCGGCTGAACATTCCGGTCGTCTTCGTGTCCGGCGGGCCGATGGAGGCCGGCAAGGTCATCCTGGAAAGCGGCAAGGTCAAGGCGCTGGATCTGGTGGACGCCATGGTCGCCGCCGCCGACGACACGGTGTCGGATGCCGATGTGGAAACCATCGAACGGTCTGCCTGCCCGACCTGCGGGTCGTGTTCCGGCATGTTCACCGCCAATTCCATGAACTGCCTGACCGAGGCGCTTGGCCTTGCGCTGCCGGGCAACGGATCCACGCTGGCGACCCATGCCGACCGCAAGCGCCTGTTCGTCGAGGCGGGCCACCTGATCGTCGATCTGGCCCGGCGTTATTACGAAGGCGACGACGCCAGCGTTCTGCCCCGCTCCATCGCCACCTTTGAAGCCTTCGAAAACGCGATGACGCTGGACATCGCCATGGGCGGGTCAACGAACACCGTCCTGCACCTGCTGGCGGCGGCGCATGAGGGCGGAGTGGATTTCACCATGTCCGACATCGACCGCCTGTCGCGCCGCGTGCCGGTGCTGTGCAAGGTCGCCCCCGCCAAGGACGACGTGCATATGGAGGATGTCCACCGCGCGGGCGGCATCATGGGCATCCTGGGCGAGCTGGACCGCGCCGGGCTGCTGCACACGAATGTCGGCAGCGTCCATGCCGGTTCGCTGGCCGAGGCGCTGGACCGCTGGGACGTGATGCGCACCGATGCGGCGTCCGTCCACGACTTCTATCGCGCGGCGCCCGGCGGCGTGCCGACGCAGGTCGCGTTCTCTCAGGACCGGCGCTATGATTCGGTCGATACGGACCGCAAGGGGGGCGTGATCCGCACCGCCGAACACGCGTTTTCGCAGGACGGCGGCTTGGCGGTTCTGTATGGCAACCTGGCCGAGGACGGCTGCATCGTGAAGACGGCGGGCGTGGACGACTCGATCCTGACCTTCACCGGCACCGCGCATATCTTCGAAAGCCAGGACGACGCCGTGTCGGGCATCCTGACCGGCAAGGTCGTGCCGGGTGAGATCGTGCTGATCCGTTACGAAGGGCCGCGCGGCGGGCCGGGGATGCAGGAAATGCTGTATCCGACCAGCTACCTGAAGTCGAAAGGGCTGGGGAAGGCCTGTGCGCTGGTGACGGACGGGCGCTTCTCGGGCGGCTCGTCGGGGCTGTCGATCGGCCATGTCTCGCCCGAGGCGGCGGAAGGCGGCACCATCGGCCTGGTCGAACAGGGCGACACGATCCGCATCGACATCCCGAACCGGGTGATCCACCTGGAGGTGGACGACGCCACCCTGGCCGCCCGCCGGGCGCAGCGCGAGGCCGAGGGCTGGAAGCCCGCGAAGCCCCGCCAGCGTAAGGTCTCGACCGCGCTGCGCGCCTATGCCGCGCTGACCACCAGTGCCGCGCGCGGCGCGGTGCGCGTCATCCCCGAGTGAGCGGCTGGCCTGCGATCTGGATGGATCGCAGGGCCATCCCTTGTCCGCAGAAACAGATCGGCGCGCCTGCCTTCCGCAGCGCGCCGTTTTCGTTTGGCAACACGACCCGGCCTGCGGGTTCCGCTTGCCATGACAAGCGCCCGTCGCGGCAGGCGCGGTGCGCCCCCTACGCCGCCCCGGCCATCTGCCGCGCCATCAGCAGCGCGCCATCGACGCTTGCTCCAAGGGCAGGGCGCTGCGGCCATTCCGCCAGCCGCGCCGCATAGGCCGGGCCAAGCCCGCCGACGAAAACCACGGGCAGCGGGGCGTCGGCTTGCAGCACCGTCAGGATATGGCGGATTTCGGCCACTGCCGCGTCAAAGACCTGCCGCGCCGCCGGGTCGTCGCCCGCGACAATGCGCGGGGCCAGCCGGGCGAAATCCGCCGGAGCCGCCTGGTTGGCGAAACGGATGATCCCCTCGATCCCGCCGAATTCCTCCAGCAACTGCTGCAGCAGGGGGGTCATGTCGGCGAATCCGTCCTCGGCCCGGATGGCCAGCGACAGGAGCGACCGGCCCAGGACCGCGCCCGACCCTTCGTCGCCCATGCGAAAGCCGCGTCCGCCGACCTGGCGCAGATCGCCGCCGCGCTGCACGGCAAAGACCGATCCGGTGCCCATGGCGGCCAGGATGCCGTCCTGTGTGCCCAGGGCGCCGCGCGCGGCGGTCACGCCGTCATTGACGATCTGCATCCGGGCAAAGGGCAGAAGCTGCGCCAGCCGTTCGGTCGCGGCGGTTATCGTGCCCCCCGCAAGGCCCAGCGTGGCGATCAGGTCGCGGGGATCGGCGCCCGACCCTTCCACCGCCTCGGCCACGGCGGTCATGATGTGGACCGCCGCGCCTTCCACATCGGTATTGATATTGGCGGGCCCGCCCCGGCCCTGGCCGATGATCCGGCCATCCGCATCCGCCAAGGCCGCGCGGCATCCCGTGCCGCCCCCGTCGATCCCCAGAAATAGCGTCATGCGGCCCTCCTGTCCGGTCGGGACCGTTCTAGCGATCTTCGTCCGGTCCGAACAGCCCGCGCAGGCCCCGCGTGACCAGGTTGCCCACCTTGGGGCGAGGCTGGGCAATGAAGGGCAGGGGACGGCAGACCTCCATCGCGGCGATGCCGACGCGGGCGGTCAGGGCGCCGTTGACGACGCCCTCGCCGAAGCGCTTGCTGAGCCTTGCCAGAACTCCGCCGCCCGCGACGGTGTGGATCAGGTCGTCGCCCGCCGCGACCGCGCCGGTCGCCACCAGATGCGTCATCACCGTGCGCGCCAGACGCCAGCCGCCGACGGCCCCCGCGCGGCCGCCATAGATCTCGGCCATGCGCCGGATCATCCGCAGGTTCGCGGCCAGGGCGGCGGCGACATCGGCAAGCGCCAGCGGAATCAGCGCGGTGGCGGCGGCGACGGTGCGGGCGGCAGCCTCGATTTCCCGGCGGGCATCCTGGTCAAGCTGCGCCAGCAGTTCGGTTTCCGCCATGGTCAGCAGGGTGCGGGCGTCAAAGGCGTCGCCCCGGTTGCCCTCCAGCCGCTTGCGGTGCCAGTCCAGTTCCGGGCGCTTGGCATACAGCGCCAGCATCTGGTCTGCGACCGCGCGCGCCTTGTCCATGCTGTCATCGGCCAGGGCCGCGCCCGCCTGCCGCTGGATCGCATCGATGCGCGCGAACCGCGCCCAAGCCCTGTATTCGCGCCAGGCCGTGCCAAGCGCCGCCATCGTGAACAGCGCGAAAAGCGCTATCCCGATCCAGCCCAGCACCGGATAGCGGGTCAGCAGGTCGTTGATGAAGTTCAGCGCGGCGATGGACAACAGGAACGTGAACAGCGCCACGCCCGAATTGATGAAGAAGCGCGTCAGCCTGGACGGCGGGCGCCCGACCAGGCGCGTCACCATCTCCATCGTGCGGGGGCGGGGCAGCAGGGGCGAGGCCTCGTCGATGGGCGGGGCGTCGGCGGGGTTGGGGGCTTCGACCCGCACCTCCTCGGCAGGGGCGGGGCGGGCTTCAGTCGGCTCGGGCGCGTCGAGTTCGATCAGCACGGGGCCGCGAGGGCGGGGTGTGTCGCTCACAGCCGGTCTCCGATCAGGAATTCGGCGGCGCGGTCCAGCCGGATATGGGGCGGGCCGTCGCCGGGCCGCGCGGTCATGGGGGCGGGGGCGAAGTTCATGATGGCGTAATCCGCGTCCAGCCAGCGTTCCGCCCCGTCGCGCGCGGGATGCAGCAGGGCGGCGGGATCGGCTGGCAGTTCGCCCGGATAGAAGGCCGCCTGCCGCCCGTCCAGCAGCCGCCCGCGCACGGCGGGCAGTTCCGTGCCGTCCTGGCGGATCACATCCTCGGTCGTGGCGCGGAGGGCTGCGATGGACATGGCCTCGGTCCGGGCGCCGCTGAAATCGGCGCGGTCGCGCGCCTCGCGCAGCATGGCCGACAGGATCGCGGTCAGGCGGTTGTGCTGGACATGGTGCAGGTGGTCGGCCTTGGTCGCGGTGAACAGGATGCGCTCCACGCGCCGCGTGCCCAGCAACTGCGCCAGCCAGCCCGCGCGGCCGGGGCGGAAGGCGGTCAGCACATCGGCCATGGCGCGGCGCATGTCCTCGACCGCGCGGGGGCCTTGGTGGATCGCGCCAAGGACGTCCACCAGCACCACCTGCCGGTCGATCCGGGCGAAATGCTCGCGGAAGAAGGGCTTGACCACGCGCGACTTGTAGGCGTCGAAGCGGCGGCGGAATTCCTTGTGAAGCCGTCCGTCTGCAAAGGGCGCGGGCAGGGGCGCGAAGGTCAGGGCGGGGGATCCTTCCATCTCTCCGGGGATCAGGAAGCGGCCGGGGGTGCAGTCGGACCAGCCGGCCTCGCGCGCGGCGTGAAGATGCGCGGTATAGGTCTCGGCCAGCCGCTGCGCGGTCGGTTCGTCGAAGCGGTCGCCGTCAAGGCCGTTCAGCGCCGCCTGATAGTCGGCGGCACCGGGGCGGCCCTGCATCCGGTCCAGAACCTCGGCCGACCACTCGGAAAAATCCTTTTCCATCAGGCGCAGGTCCAGCAGCCATTCGCCGGGATAATCCACGATGTCCAGGTGCAGGGTGCGCGGGCCGGTCAGCCCACCCAACAGGCCCCGGCTGTCCAGCCGCAGCGACAGGCGCAACTGGCTGACATGGCGCGTCCCTTCCGGCCAATGCGGTTCGGGGCCGGTCAGGGCGACCAGGTGACGCTCGAAGTCAAAGCGCGGCACGGTGTCGTCGGGCTGCGGCTGCAGCCAGGCGGTCTTGAGGCTGCCATCGGCGGCGGCGCGCAGGGCGTGCATCCGCCCCCGGTCCATCAGGTTTGCCACCAGCGAGGTGATGAAGACCGTCTTGCCCGCCCGGCTCAGGCCGGTGACGCCCAGCCGGATCACCGGATCGCCCAGGCCGATGCCTGCCAGAAGATCGCTGCCGATACCCATTCCGCCTGCCGTTTTTCCGTTGTCTTTGCCGGAAGATAGGATCCGGGGATGGGTTTGCATAGGGCGGCGGGCCGGGGTTCCGCTTGGCCCGCCGTTGCGACATAACGCGGCCATGCCCAATCGGTTGCCTATCGACGATGTTCTTCCCGCCCTGTGCGACGCGCTTGCCGCGCAGGGCCGCGCCGTGCTGGTCGCGCCTCCCGGCGCGGGCAAGACGACGCGCGTGCCGCTGGCGCTGCTGGACCGGGTCGCGGGCCGGATCGTCATGCTGGAGCCGCGCCGCCTGGCTGCCCGCGCCGCCGCCGAGCGTCTGGCGGAGCAGTTGGGCGAGACCGTGGGCGGGCGCGTCGGATACCGGATGCGCGGCGAATCGGTCGCGGGCAGCCGGATCGAGGTCGTGACCGAGGGCATCCTGACGCGGATGATCCAGTCCGACCCCAGCCTGGACGGGATCGGCTGCGTGATCTTCGACGAATTCCACGAACGCAGCCTGAACGCCGACCTGGGTCTGGCGCTGGTATGGGAGGCGCGGGGTGCCCTGCGCGAGGATCTGGCGGTGCTGGTCATGTCGGCCACGCTGGACGCCGAACCGGTGGGGCGGCTTCTGGACGACGCGCCGGTGATCCGGTCCGAGGGCCGCGCCTATCCGGTCGAGACGCGCTGGCTGCCGCGGCCCCTGCCGGCTGGTGCGCGGCTGGTGGATGAAGCCGCGCGGCTGATCGCGCTGGCCGAAGCCGAGACGCGCGAAACCGGCGGCACGATCCTGGCCTTCCTGCCGGGCGAGGGCGAGATTCGGCGGGTCATGGCGCAGCTTGGCGATGCTTGCGAGGTGCTGCCGCTTTATGGTGCGCTGCCCGTGGCGCAGCAGCGGGCGGCGTTGTCTGAACCCGGCACGCGGCGGCGGATCGTTCTGGCGACGGCGATTGCCGAGACATCCTTGACCATCCCTGCGGTGCGCGTGGTGGTCGATGCGGGCCGCGCGCGGCGGGCAAGGGTTGACCCGGGGTCCGGCATGTCGCGGCTGGTGACGGAACGCGTCAGCCGGGCCGAGGCCGATCAGCGCCGGGGCCGCGCGGGCCGCGTGGCGCCGGGCATCTGCTATCGAATGTGGGCGCGGGCCGAGGAAGGCGCGCTGCCCGCCTTCGCCCCGCCCGAGATCGCTGTCGCCGATCTGGCGGGCCTTGCGCTGGAACTGGCGGCCTGGGGGTCCGAGCCGGGCGACCTGGCCTTCCTGACGCCCCCGCCCGAGGGTGCCTTGGCCGAGGCGCGCGCCCTGCTGCGGGGGCTGGAGGCGCTGGACGCCGGAGGCCGCATCACCGATCACGGGCGTAGCTTGGCGCGGCTGCCGTTGCATCCCAGGCTGGCGCATATGCTGCTGCGCGCGGGCCAGGGGGCGGCGGATGTCGCGGCGCTGCTGTCGGGCCGCGATCCCCTGCGCGGCACGCCGGTGGATCTGGCGCTTCGGCTGGCGGCGGTGCGCGATCCCAAGGGCTTTGCGGCGCGGTATCCCCATGAGGCGAACCGGGCGGTGGTCCAGCAGATTCGGGACGAGGCAGCGCGGCTGCGGCGGCTGGTTGCGTCCCGCGATCGCGGGGGGGCGCTGCCCCCCCGGACCCCCGGGTATTTGGGCAAAGAAGAATTGGGGGGCATGGTTTCTCTGGCCTATCCCGACCGGATCGGGCTGCGACGCAAGGGGGATGATCCGCGATATGTCCTGTCGGGCGGCAAGGGCGCCGTGATGGAGGCGGGCGATCCCATGGCCGGGCAGCGGCTGGTCGTCGCGGTCGATCTGGACGGCGACCAGCGGGAGGCGCGGATCCGCATGGCCGCCCGGCTGGACGAGGCCGACCTGCGCGCCCTGCATGGCGACCGGATCGAGACGGTGGAGATATGCGAATGGTCGCGGCGCGAGGGGCGGGTGCTGGCGCGGGTGCAGGAACGGCTGGGCGCGCTGGTGCTGTCGGATCGCGCCTGGCCGGACGTGCCGCCCGAAGCCATTGCGCGGGCGGCGCTGGAAGGACTGCGGCTGGACGGGCTGCCCTGGACTCCGGCTGCGGCCCGGTTGCGGGCGCGGATCGCGTTGTTGCCGGATATGGGGCCGGTTGATGATGCCAGTCTGCTGGAGGATGCAGACTGGCTGCTGCCCTGGCTGGGGCGCGCCCGGACGCTGGCCGATCTGCGGGCGCTGGATTTGACCGAGCCGCTGAAGGCGCGCATCGGCTGGGACGGCCAGCAGCGGCTGGACCGCGAGGTTCCGGCGCATTTCGTCACGCCCCTGGGCCGCAAGGTGCCGATCGATTATGACCACGAACAGCCCTCGATCGAGCTGCGCTTGCAGGAACTGTTCGGCGTGACGCGCCATCCGGTCGTGGGCGGGCGGCCCTTGCGGATCAGCCTGTTGTCACCAGGCGGCAAGCCCGTGCAGGTGACGACGGATCTGCCGGGGTTCTGGGCGTCAAGCTATGCCGATGTCAGGAAGGACATGCGCGGGCGCTATCCCCGCCATCCCTGGCCCGAGGATCCGCGCGAGGCTGATCCCACCACGCGGGCCAAGCCGCGCGGCACCTAGTCCACCGCGCGGATCAGTGCCTTGTCGAAGACGCGCAGCACCTGCGCCAGATCATGCCCGCGCTTCAGGATCCGCCCGTCCATGCCGATCACCGAATAGGCGCCCTGGGCCGCGCGCAGCCGGGGGCGCTTCTCTATCCGGTACAGCGGATGTTCGGTCGCGCGGCGGAAGACGCTGAAGACGGCGGCGTCGCGCAGGAAGGACATGGCGTAATCGCGCCATTCCCCCGCCGCGACGAAGCGGCCATAGACCGACAGGATCAGGGACAGTTCCGCCCGGTCGAAGACAACGCGGTCCGGGTCGGCATGAAACGGCGGGCTGGCGTTCATCATAAAACAGGATGGTGACAGCCCGCCGCCCGCATGGCAATGCCGAAAAGGGGGCGGGCGCCATCCCCTTCGGGATCAGTAGCAGCTCACCTTCTCGATCCGGCCGGTGCGGCCGTATTCGATGTTCAGCCGGTCCGGGCGGAAGTCCGCGGTGACGGCATCGTCCGGGCCGATCTGGCGGGTGCCGATGGGGAAGGTCATGGCCCCCAGGACCGCGACCGGCTGGCCCACGAGCCCCTGATGGGCCGAGGCGCGGCAGGCGTCCGGGACCGCGTCGGGCAGGGGTTCTGCGGGCATCGGTTCACAGGCGGCAAGGGCGGCGACTGTGGTCAGGGCAAGAGCAAGCGATGTGGCTTTCATGATGGTCATCCGCAATCGACATTGGTGATGGTGCCCGCCGCATCCAGACGGAAGACGACGCGGCTGGGAACATAATCCTGCGGCTCGATCCCGCGATATTCGACGACCCGGTAATCGTTGGTCACGCCCAGCGTCGGGATGACGCTGCCCGGCTGGCCGATGGCCGAGGCATAGTTCTTGCTGGCGCCGCACAGGTCGGGCTTGCGTTCCGTTAGCCCGGAGACGCCCGCCACGGGTGCCGGCGCGGGCGGGGCATAGGCCACGGGGGCGGGTACCGGCACCGGCACGGGCACCGGGGCTGGCGCCATGCAGCCGGAAAGCAGCGCCGCGGCCAGACATGTCAGCAGAATCGTCTTCATGATCGTCAATGATTCCCTCGGGGTGCCCGTCTGTCGCGGGCTTGTGGCAAGGATGATACAGCCGGGACAACGGGTTGCAAAGACGCTGCGATTGTCACGATTGCATCATCGCGTGCCGATGCTGCGCCGCAGGGCGCGATGCGGCTGCGGCGCATGGGCGCGCAGGAACAGCGCGGCGGCATCGGCTGCCGAGGTCTGGACGGCAGCTTGGGTCGCGGCCTGGGACCGCCCCAGCAGCGCGGGTTCCTGCAGGCCCATGCCCGCCAGGGCGACAAGCTGTCCGGCGGCGGTGTCGGTATCGTCGATCAGCAGCAGGCCGCTGGCCATCCAGCGGTCCAGGCAGGGGCGGATGCGGCCGCGCAGCATCCGCGTCAGCGCCTCGTGGAAGCTGGCGGACAGGTCCGCGAAGCGCGCGGCCTCGGCCACATGGATGCGGTAAAGGGCGATCTGCGCCGGTTCGACCAGCCAGGCGGCGACCTGTGCGGTGATCCGGGGGATGCCCTGGACGGGTTCCAGGGACGGGTCGATGTCAAGAACGAAGTCGAGCCTTGCCACCTCGGCCCGCATGGCTTCGTGGAACATCAGCGTCTTGTCGGGGAAATAGCTGTAAAGCGTCGCCTTGGACACCTGGGCTGCCCGTGCGATGTCATCGACGCTGGCCCCGGCATAGCCATCGCGAAGGAAAATGGCAGCGGCGCCCCTGACCACCTGCCTGAATTTGCGACCCTGGCTAACCGATTGAGGCGTCTTCATCTTTCATTCCAAAACCACCCTCTGGTTAGCAGGTCGGCCAGAGGGTTCAATCCCTGATTGTGTCAACTGGCTCGATGCCCTGGGTGATCGTGGCGCAAGCGCATCACGGCAATTCGCCTCGTGTTAACGCAAATGCCTTATTTTTGTTCAGATCGGCCTTGGCACCCGCCGTCCGGCTGGCATAGCCTTTCCACCGTCACCAACCGGCACCAATGTCAGGAGCAGCCGATGACGATCCCCCACCCTTCCTTCCGCGACTCGGTCGACCGGATGTTCACCCATGCCGCAAGCCTGATGGATCTTCAGCCGGGGCTGGAGGAGAAGATCCGGGTCTGCAACTCGACCTATACGGTGCGCTTCGGGGTGCGGCTGCGCGGGCAGATCCACACCTTCACCGGCTATCGGTCCGTCCATTCCGAACATATGGAGCCCGTGAAGGGCGGCATCCGCTATTCGCTGGACGTGACCCAGGACGAGGTCGAGGCGCTGGCGGCGCTGATGACCTATAAATGCGCCCTGGTCGAGGTGCCGTTCGGCGGATCGAAGGGCGGCCTGTGCATCGACCCCCGCGCCTGGGATGAGGATGAGCTGGAGCGCATCACCCGGCGCTTCACCTATGAGTTGTCGCGGCGCAACCTGATCTCGCCCAGCCAGAACGTGCCCGCGCCCGACATGGGCACCGGGGAACGCGAGATGGCCTGGATGGCCGATGCCTACAAGCGGCTGCATCCCGACGACATCAACGCCAAGGCCTGCGTCACCGGCAAGCCGCGCCATGCGGGCGGCATCGAGGGCCGGGTCGAGGCCACGGGCCGGGGCGTGCAGTACGCGTTGCGCGAGTTCTTCCGCCATGCCGATGTGATGAAGAAGGCAGGCCTGGAAGGCGGGCTTGCGGGCAAGCGGGTGATCGTGCAGGGCCTGGGCAATGTGGGCTATCACGCGGCGCAGTTCCTGTCGGCCGAGGATGGGGCGCTGGTCACGGTCGTGATCGAACGCGACGGGGCGATCCGCAACCCGCAGGGCATCAACATCGACGCCCTGCGCGGTCATATCCGGTCAACCGGCGGCATCAAGGGCTTCGCGGGCGGCGACTACGACGCGAATGGCTTGGCGGCGCTGGAGGATGACTGCGACATCCTGATCCCGGCGGCGGTCGAAAGCGTGATCCATGCCGGCAATGCCGAGCGAATCCGGGCAAAGCTGATCATCGAGGCCGCGAACGGTCCCGTCACCGCCGATGCCGACGAGATCCTCCAGCGGAACGGCGTGGTCATCATCCCCGACATGTATGCCAATGCGGGCGGCGTCACGGTCAGCTATTTCGAATGGGTCAAGAACCTGTCGCAGATCAGCCTTGGCCGCCTGGAGCGCCGCCACGAGGAAGCCCGCGCCCGGCTGCTGATCGAGGAGCTGGAGCGGATCTCGGCCGACACGGGCACGAATTTCGAGCTGGCCCGAGGCTTCAAGGAGGCCTTCCTGCACGGCGCGGACGAACTGGATCTGGTCCGGTCCGGCCTGGACGACACCATGCGCGAGGCCTTCAAGAAGATGAAGGAGGTCTGGGTGTCGAACCCGCGCGTCGATGACATGCGTACTGCGGCTTACGTCGTGGCGATCCGGCGGATCGCGAATGTCTATGGGTCGCTGGGGTTGTGACCGGGCAGGGGGCGCTGCCCCCGTCCTTCGGTTCGTCGCTGAAAAAGGTCCACTGGACCTTTTTTGGGTGCTCCTCATCCAGGATATTTGTGCACAGAAGATGCGGCCGTCAGCTTCGGGGAGCGGCGGCGCGGCGCAGGCGGTCGTTGATCGCGGCGCCGAGGCCGTGGTCGGGGATCGGGGCCACGGCGATGGGACGGCCTTCGCGGTCGGCGCGGCGCAGGGTGTCGAACAGGCGGGCGGCGGCCTGCGTCAGGTCGCCGGACTCAGACAGGGTGAAGGGGCCGGGGGCGGCGAAGGGGATATGCGTCTCGCCCGGCGCGGGGATGGCCGCGTTCAGGCGCAGCGTCGCCTGCGGGGCATAATGGCTGGTCAGTTGCCCCGGCGCGTTCGGAGTGGACGGGTCGGGTTGGTGATCCGCAAGCGGGTGGCCCAAGCGGTCGGAAATGGTTTCGGCCGGGATGCCGCCTGGGCGCAGCAGGGTGGCGCGGCCATGGGGCCAGCCGACGATGGTGGACTCAACGCCCACAGGGCAGGGGCCTGCATCCAGCACGGCGGCAATGCGGCCATCCAGTCCCCCGTCGGGGTCCAGCACGTGATCCGCGCTTGTCGGGCTGATCCGGCCCGAGGCATTGGCCGAGGGCGCGGCAAGCGGCCCGGTCAGCCGCAGCAATGCCTGCGCGATGGGATGGGCGGGCACGCGAATCGCGATGCTGGACAGCCCCGCCGTCACCAGCGAGGCGATGCCGGCATCCGGGCGCAGCGGCAGCACCAGCGTCAGCGCGCCGGGCCAGAAGGCCGCGGCCAGCGTCTCGGCCTCGGGCGGGAAATCGGCGATGCCGTGGGCGGTGTCCGCGTCGGGAACATGCACGATCAGCGGGTTGAAGCTGGGCCGTCCCTTGGCTTCATAAATCCGCGCCACCGCCGCGCCATTGCGCGCATCGCCCGCCAGGCCATAGACGGTTTCGGTCGGGATCGCCACGACTTCGCCCGCCGACAGCAGGATCGCCGCGCGGGCCAGGCCCATCTGGTCTGCCAACAGGTGTTCGGTCTGCATCCGTGACGCCGGGTTTCGGTTGAGCCTTGGTCCCGGCCCCCTAAGATGGCCCGGAACAGCAGTTCTGATAGTCGCGTCGGGCCCGATTGCCAAGGCGCGAAGGGGAGGGAGACCAGATGAGCTACAAGGCGCCGGTCGCGCAGATCGACTTCATCCTGAACCATGTCGTGCCGTTCCGCGACCTTGCCGCCACCGGCCTCTTTGCCGAGGCGACGCCGGAAACCGCATCCGCCATCCTGACCGAGGCGGGGAAGCTTGCGACCAATGTCCTGGCCCCCCTGAACCGCAATGGCGATGAACATCCTGCGGTGCTGGAGAATGGCCGCGTCCGGTCCTCTCCGGGCTATGCCGAAGGGTTCCGCGCCATTGCCGAGGGCGGCTGGATCGGGTTGGCGGCCAACCCCGACCATGGCGGCATGGGCCTGCCGCAGGCGCTGAACATGGCCGTGGCCGAGATGATGTCGGGCGCCTGCCTGGCCTTGCAGTTGAACCCCCTGCTGACCCAGGGCCAGATCGAGGCGCTGGAGCATCACGCCAGCGACGACCTGAAGGCGCTGTATCTGCCCAGGCTGATCTCCGGCGAATGGTCGGGGACGATGAACCTGACCGAACCTGGCGCGGGCAGCGACGTGGGCGCGCTGACCACCAAGGCCGAACCGGATGGCGACGGCACCTATCGCGTGACGGGGCAGAAGATCTTCATCACCTGGGGAGACAGCGACGTGACGGAAAACGTCTGCCACCTGGTGCTGGCGCGCCTGCCGGATGCGCCGAAGGGGACCAAGGGCATCAGCCTGTTCATGGTGCCGAAGTTCATCCCCGATGCGGATGGCAGGCCGGGTGTCGCCAACAGCCTCAAGGTCGTCAGCCTGGAGGAAAAGATGGGCATCCACGGCAGCCCCACCTGCGTGATGAGCTTCGAGGGCGCGACGGGCTGGCTGGTGGGCGAGCCGCACAAGGGCATGGCCGCGATGTTCACCATGATGAACGTCGCCCGCCTTGGCGTGGGGATGCAGGGCGTCGGCGTGGCCGAGGCGGCGTTGCAGCAGGCCGTGGCCTATGCGACCGACCGCAACCAGATGGGGCCGATCATCAACCACCCCGACGTGCGCCGGATGCTGGCCACCGCGCGGGCCGAGATCTTTGCCGCCCGCGCCATCGGCCTTGCCTGCGCCACGGCCATCGACCTGGAGCGCGCCACGAACGATCCCGTCCATGCCGCCCGCGCGGCCTTCCTGACGCCGATCGCCAAGGCTTACGGCACCGATGTCGGCTGCCGGGTCGCGGACATGGGCGTGCAGGTCCATGGCGGCATGGGCTATGTCGAGGAAACCGGCGCCGCCCAGTATCTGCGCGACGTGCGCATCACGCGGATCTATGAAGGCACCAACGGCATCCAGGCCATGGATCTGGTGGGCCGCAAGCTGTCCGATGGGGGCGATGCCGCCCTGCGCCTGCTGGATGAGGTCGCGGACGGCGCCAAGCTGGCGCAGGCCGATTATCCGCAAATGGCGAACCAGTTGTGGCAGGCGTCCGAGACGCTGCGCGAGGCGACCTATGCGCTGCTGGAGCGTGACCTGCCGGTGCGCTTTGCGGGGGCGGTGCCCTATCTCACCGCTTTCGCGCGGGTTCTGGGGGGGCTCTACCACCTGCGTGCCGCGCAGGCCGGGGGCGAGGCGCAGGAGGCCCTGGCCCGCGTCTTCATGGCCCGCGTCCTGCCGCGCCATGTGTCCGATCTGGCCGAGGCCGTGGCGGGTCTGGACGACCTGTCGGGCATCAGCGACGCGGCCCTTGCGGGCGATCTGGCCGCGTGATCGCCTATCCGTTCGAGACGCCGCCCGAAGCGGGCCAGGCGGTGACGGTCGCGCCGGGCGTGTTGTGGATGCGCCTGCCCCTGCCGATGGCGCTGGATCACGTCAATGTCTATGCGCTGGAGGAGGGAGACGGCTGGACGCTGGTCGATACCGGCTTCGACACGCCCGCCAGCCGCGAGGCATGGGTGGCGCTGCTGGCCGGACCCTTGGCGGGCAGGCCGGTCCGGCGGGTGATCGGCACCCATCACCACCCCGACCATATCGGGCTGGCGGGCTGGTTCATGGCCCGCGACGGGGCCGAACTGCTGATGAGCCGCACCGCCTGGCTGACCGCGCGGATGCTGGTTCTGGACCGGCAGGACCGCGCCAGCCCCGAATCGCTGGCCTTCTGGCGCCGGGCGGGAATGCCTGCGGACCTGCTGGAAAAGCGCGCGGCGGAACGGCCCTTCAACTTTGCCGATGTGGTCCATCCGCTGCCGCTGGGCTTCACGCGGCTGGTCGATGGCCAGCAGGTGGAGTTTGGCAACCGACGCTGGCGCGTCGCCATGGGCCACGGCCATGCCCCCTGCCACGCGACCTTCTGGTCGCTGGATGACGATCTGGTGATCGGGGGCGACCAGTTGCTGCCCTCGATTTCGCCGAACCTGGGGGTCTATGCCACGGAACCCGAGGCCGATCCGGTCGGCGAATGGCTGGAAAGCTGCACCCGGATGGCCGGTCTGGCGGAACCGCGCCACCTTGTCCTGCCCGGCCACAAGCTGCCCTTCACCGGCCTGCCCACGCGGCTGCGCCAGTTGATCGACAACCACGGCAACGCCCTGGACCGGATGGTCGCGGCGCTGCGGGAAAGCCCGCGCACCGCTGTCGGCTGCTTCGACATCCTGTTCAAGCGCCGCATCGGCGCGGGCGAATTCGGGCTGGCCCTGGTCGAGGCGGTCGCCCATGTGAACCACCTGCGCCGACAGGGCATCGTGACCGAAATCGGCGAGAGTGATGGCGCGGTGCTGTGGGGGGCGTGACAGGGCAGGCGGGATCCGTTATCGCAAGGGGAAACCGGACAGGAGACCAGCCTATGGCCACCCATCACCACGAGATCACCGAACACAAGATCGGCACCATGGACATCACCGAACAGCAGCGGACCTTCGCGGGTTTCCTCAGGTTCGCCACTTGGGTCGCGATCCTGTCGATCCTGGCCCTGATCTTCATGGCCCTGGTCAACAGCTGATCGATCGGGCAGGATTTCCATGAAAAGACGGGTCTTCCTGGCGGCGGCGCTGCCTGCCGCCCTTGCCGCCTGCGCCCAGAAGGTCTGGGATTCGGACGAGGAGGTGCGCGCCGCGCGCTTCGTGTCAAGCGAGCCGCCCTCGATCACGCTTCTGACGGTGATCGGCATCCCGCGCGGCGAAGGCGGGCATTCGGGGCTGATGATCAACGGCAGCCAGCGGGTGATCTATGACCCGGCGGGAAGCTGGGAACACCCGCGCATCCCCGAACGCAACGACGTGCTCTACGGCATCACCGACAACTTCAAGCACTTCTACATCGATTATCACGCCCGCAGCACCTATTGGGTGGCCGAGGATACCGTCTTCGTCAGCCGCGAGGTCGCCGATGCCGCGATCCGCGCGGTGGAATCGCAGGGCGCATCCCCAAAAAGCTATTGCGCGGTGAACACCGGGCAGGCCCTGCGCCGCGTGCCGGGCTTCGAAGGCGCGCCCACCGGCTTCAGCCCGCTGAAGCTGCGCAACTGGTTCCTGACGTTGCCGAACGTGCAGTCCAAGCGCCACATGGACGGTGACCCGGCCAACAACCACGACGTGCTGCTGCGCCAGAAGGACGGCAAGATCGTCGGCTACAACATGTAAAGCAGGCCGTAGAGCGTGATCGCCCCGGCAAGGATCGCCACGATCATGTTCTTCGTCCACAGGCCGACCGCCACCGTGACCGTGGCGGCGGCCATCCGGGCCGGATCGGGCTGACCGCCGGCCGCGGCGGGCCAGACGACCAGGGGCGCCACAAGCGCGGGCAGCACCGCCACCGGCGTATAGCGCAGCATCCGCAGCACCCAGCCCGGCAGTTGCCGGTCGCCCAGCGTGCCCAGGAAGGACCAGCGGATCAGGAAGGTGCCGATGCCCAGCACCACGATCACCAGCCAGATCGTCAGGTCGGATATGCCGTTCGTCATGCCTGCGCCCTTTTATGCGACCAGACCTCGACCGCCGCGCCGGCGGCCATGCCCAGGGGGGAGGCGATCAGCAGCCCCAGACCGGACGGCAGGCCCGCCAAGACCAGCGATCCGGCGACCGCGACAAAGCAGGCGGCCAGGTGCGCAGGCGTGCGCAGCATGGGCGCGATCATCGCCAGGAAGGTGATCGGCATGGCGAAATCCAGCGCGATGCCTTCGGGGATCGCCCGGCCCACCGTCGCCCCCAGCCAGGAAAAGAACATCCAGGGCAGGCAGACCACCATCACGATGCCCGCGAAGAAGGCAAGCCGGTGGCGCAGGTCCATGCGGGGATTGGCCTCGTATTCCTGGATCGACAGGGCATAGCTTTGATCGACCAGGGCATAGGCGACCCAGGCCTTCTGCCCGGCCGTCGCATCGCGCAGCCAGGGCACGAGCGAGGCCGAATACATCGCCATGCGCAGGTTCACCGCCAGGCAGGACAGGATCACGATGATCACCGGCGCGTGGTCGGACAAAAGCTGGACCGCCGTGAACTGCGACGCGCCCGCCAGCACCAGCACCGAGAATCCCAGAACCTGGGCCACGTCCATCCCGGCCTCGGTCGCGACGACGCCGAACAGCAGCGCAAAGGGGATCATCACGATCAGGAAGGGCAGCGACTTGACGGCGCCGCGCCAGAATGCCTCGCGGACGGTGGCGGTCGCGCCGTCATCGGCAAGGGACTGCCGAGCATCGGGGCGGAACGGAGGAGTGGGGGCCATGGGGCTTTCGCTTGGGATCGGAACGCGGCACCTTCGTTGCACGACGCGCAAGGATAAGGCAAGGCCGGGTGCAGATCACGACCCCCATTCCCGACCGGCACCTGCGCGACGCCGCCCGGATGTGGTGGGGCGCCTTCGCGCCCTTCGCCGCAGGCAGGGCACCCCCCATCCGCCCCTGCCACGGCATTGCCGCGATCCGAAGCGATGGCCGTCTGGCGGGCGTGGCGGGCTTTCGCGACCATCACGGCGGGCTGCTGGCCGAGATGCCGCTGCTGGCGCGGCTGCTGTTCCGGCCCGCGCCGGAAACCCTTGACCTGGTGATCGACGGGATCGTGGTGGATGGCCCGCGCCGGGGCACGGGCCGGGCGCTGCTGGAAGCTGCTTCGGATGTCGCGCGCAGGGCCGGCCGCCCCGGCCTGCGGGCCGAGGTCGCGCTGAGAAACCGTCCCGCAATGGCCTTCCATGCCGCGACCGGCTTTGCCGAGATCGGGCGCGGGCCCTATGGCTGGCCCTGGACGGGGCCGGTGGCGATCCTGCGCCGCCCCGTGTGATCAGCCGAAGGTTCCGGCGATCCGGCCCAGCAGCATGAAGGCGCGGGCCGACCGCGTTTCGGCAAGCACGGCGATCTGGGCATCGTCCATCCCCGGCACCTGCCGGGACAGCATGGCGTCGAAATGGCGCAGGAAATGATGGGCGGTGTCGCGGAAGATCTCGTCCCGGTCCAGCAGGGCCGAGGTGATCTCCAGCGCGACCGGATCCTGGATGCCGCCCAGGGCCGCCACGGCGCTGCCGCGCGCCCCTTCCGCAAAGCGGCGCCAGACGGCGGGGGAGGCGGGCTCGGGCGGCAGGTCGTCCATGTACAGATCCTGCCCGGCCAGCAGCGTCACCACATCCTGCGCCGCGCGCAGCACGCGGGCGTGATCGTTGTCCTGCAGCGCGTGGCGCAGGGCGGCGATGGCCAGCGAATCGTCGGGACCGTCGGGAAAGTTCAGCGCCCGGATCAGCGTGTCGGCATCGACGGGCTCCGAAGGTTCTGCGCGCACCGCCTGCGGCCGGTTTTCGGCCACGGGGCGCGGCGTGGGACGGGGCGCCGGGGTCGGGGCAGGGACGCGCGGCAGCGGATCCGGTTCGCCGAAGGCTTCGGGATCGGGCACCGCGCGGGGCGGGGCGCCACGGGTCGCGGCCATGTCGCGCAACTGGGCCAGGCGCTGGCGCAGGTCGTCGGCCTCGGCCCGCAGGACGGCGATGGCGCGGGCGGTCCTGACCGCCAGCCAGATCAGCGCCAGGGGCAGGATCGTGCCCATGATGACCGTCAGGCGCGCGATGCCGCCCCCGCTGCCGTCGCCCCCCGGCGCCAGCAGCCAGAACAGGGCCACCAGGAGCAGCCAGACGGCGCCCAGGACAATGCCCGTCGCGGTGATGGCGTCGCGCTGCGCCAGGGTGGCGATCCGTGCAACCAGGGACATCGGCTTATTCGTACCGGATCGCGAGGATCTCGTAGCTGCGCTGGCCGCCGGGCGTCGTGACCTCGACGCTGTCGCCCACGTCCTTGCCGATCAAGGCCTTGGCCAAGGGCGAGCGGATGTTCAGCAGCCCGCGTTCGATGTCGGCCTCGGCCTCGCCCACGATCTGGTAGGTGCGTTCCTCGTCGGTATCCTCGTCCACCAGGTTGACGACGGCGCCGAACTTGACGGAACCCGACAGCTTCGACGGGTCGATCTGCTCGGCCCGCGACAGGATCGATTCCAGTTCCTTGATACGCCCCTCGATGAAGCCCTGCTTTTCGCGGGCGGCATGGTATTCGGCGTTTTCCGACAGGTCGCCATGTTCGCGCGCCTCGGCGATCTGACGGATGATCGCGGGGCGTTCCTTCGACTTCAGGTCGCCCAGTTCGCGTTCAAGCGCGGCATAGCCGCCGCGGGTCATCGGAATCTTGTCCATCGCTGCCCAATCCTCTGCGGGATGCAATCCTTTGCGGGATGCGGTTGCCGTCCAAATGCTAAGGCAACGCCCCCGCCATTCGGAATGGCAGGGGCGCAAGCCTTGTTGTCGGCACCGTGCCCCGAATTGCCGCATCTTTGCAAGCCCGCGCGAGGCCCCAACGGCAGTTTTTGGCCGTCGCGTCAGGATTGCCGCGATGCGGCAGAAACGCTACATGCAAGACCGAAGAGAGCCAGGAGGAACCCCAGCCATGACCGACAGCATGCAGCCTGACCGCGAGTCGATGGAGTATGACGTGGTCATTGTCGGGGCGGGGCCGTCGGGTTTGTCTGCGGCGATCCGTCTGAAGCAGATCGACCCTGATCTGTCGGTGGTGGTGCTGGAGAAAGGCTCCGAGGTCGGCGCGCATATCCTGTCGGGGGCGGTGCTGGACCCGGTGGGACTGAACCGGCTGATCCCCGACTGGAAGGAGCGGGGCGCCCCGATCCGCACCGAAGTCACCGACGACAACTTCTATGTCCTGGGCGCGGCGGGCGCGGTGCGGGTGCCCAACTGGCCGATGCCGCGGCTGATGAACAACCATGGCAACTACATCGTCTCCATGGGCAGCGTCTGCCGCTGGCTGGCCGAGCAGGCGGAAGCCCTGGGCGTCGAGATCTTTCCCGGCATGGCGGCCAGCCAGGTGGTCTGGGACGGCGACCGCGTGAAGGGCGTGGTCGCGGGCGAGATGGGGCTGCAAGCGGACGGCACCCCGGGGCCGCATTACGAGCCCGGCATGGAACTGCACGGCAAGTATGTCTTCATCGGCGAGGGCGTGCGCGGCAGCCTGGCCAAGGTCATCATCAACAAGCTGGGCCTGTCGGAGGGCCACGAGCCGCAGAAATACGGCCTCGGCATGAAGGAGATTTGGGAGGTCGATCCTTCGAAGTTCCAGAAGGGCCGGGTCGTCCACACCATGGGCTGGCCGCTGGGCAAGAACGCCGGCGGCGGCAGCTTCATCTATCACTACGAGGACAACCTGGTGATGCTGGGCTTCGTGGTGCACCTGAACTACGAAAACCCCTATCTTTATCCCTACATGGAGTTCCAGCGCTTCAAGCACCACCCGATGGTGGCCGACCTGCTGGAGGGAGGCAAGCGCATCTCCTATGGCGCCCGCGCGATCAGCGAGGGCGGCTGGCAGTCGCTGCCGGAACTCAGCTTCGACGGCGGCGTGCTGCTGGGCTGCTCGGCGGGCATGGTCAACGTGCCGCGCATCAAGGGCAACCACAACGCCATGCTCTCGGGCATCGAGGCGGCGGAGGCGGCGGCCAGGGCGATTGCCGCGGGGCGCGAGGGCGACCGGCTGACGGATTACGATCAGGCGGTGCGCACGGGCGCCATCGGCCAGGATCTGCGCAAGGTGCGCAACGTCAAGCCCGCCTGGTCGCGCTATGGGCTCTGGCCGTCGCTGGTCCTCGGCGGCATGGACATGTGGGGGGCCGGGCTGACGGGGCGCAACATCCTGCGCACCTGGAAGCACGGCAAGACGGACGCGGAAGCCACCGGCAAGGCGCGTGACTTCCAGCCCATCGACTATCCGAAACCCGACGGCAAGCTGAGCTTCGACCGGCTGACCAACGTGGCCTTTTCCTTCACCAACCACGAGGAAAGCCAGCCCTGCCACCTGAAGCTGACCGATCCCACGATCCCGATCCGCGTCAACCTGCCCGAATACGCCGAGCCCGCGCAGCGCTACTGCCCGGCCGGCGTCTACGAGGTGGTCGAGGAGGCAAGCGGGCCGCGCTTCGTGATCAACTTCCAGAACTGCGTCCACTGCAAGACCTGCGACATCAAGGATCCCTCCCAGAACATCACCTGGACCACCCCACAGGGCGGCGACGGGCCAAACTACCCGAATATGTGATCGGGGGGATGGGGGCGGGCGTTGCCCCGCCCCTGGCACCGCGTTAGGGTCGGCGGAACGCATTTGTGATCTCCGGGATGGCCCCATTGACCCTGACCCGCCCGAATCTGGCCCTGATCGCTGCCTTTCTGACGGCGCTGTCGCTGCCCGTCCAGGCCCAGGACCGGCCCGAACCGCGCCCCGACGGCGATGCCCCCGCCAGCGCCCCCGCGCCGAAATCCGATCCCGCGCCGCTGACCTTCGGTCTTGCCGGGCCCTTCCTGGCCGCGCGCATGGCGACGGTGGAAAACGACTTCCAGGCTGCCGCGCGGTTCTTCGTGCAGGCCGTCGCCCATGATCCCGGCGACCGCTTCCTGCAGGACAGCGCCCTGGTCGCGCTTGTATCCGCCGGGGAAATCGACCGCGCCGTCCAGCTTGCCAACCGCATCGGCGGCGATGGCGAGCCGACCGAACTGTCGCGCCTGATTCATCGCGCCGATCTGGTCCATGGGGGCGACTGGGCCGGGCTTCTGGCCGATGTCGGCACGCCCACCGACGCCAGTTCCGAAGCCGACCTGCTGGCCGGGATGCTGCGGGGCTGGGGCCTTCTGGGGGCGGGCAAGGCGTCCGAGGCCCTGGCCGAATTCGAACGCCTGACCAGGCTGCCGGGCGTCGCGCCGATGGTGAACTATCACCTGGCCCTGGCCCGCGCCCTGGTCGGCGATTACGAAGGGGCCGAGGCGCTGCTGGCCGATGAAACCACCGGCGCGCATATCCTGGGCTTTGCCGCCCGCGCCCAGATCCTCGCCCAGCTGGAACGCCGGGACGAGGCCGTCGCCATGATCGAGGCGATACCCGGCATCGAGGCCGAGCCGCAGCTTCTGGCGCTGCGCGACAGGCTGAAGACCGGCCAGCCGGTGGCCTTCGACGTGGTCAGGACGCCCGCCGACGGGATCGCGCAGGTCTTCCTGACCTTCGCCTCGGCCCTGGCCTCCAGCCCGGATCCCGAACCGCTGTCGCTGATCCATGCCCGGCTGGCCGCCTGGCTGTCGCCCGACACCGCCGAGGCGCGCCTGATGGTCGCCCAGATCCTGCAGGAGCGCCAGCAGTTCGACCTGGCCGAACCCGAATTCGACGCCCTGCGCCGCATGGGCCAGATGCGTCCCGCCGCCGAACTGTCGCGCATCGACAGCCTGTCGCGCGCGGGCCGCACCGACGAGGCGGGCAAGGCCGCCCTGTCGCTGACCGCCGCCTATCCGGACTTGCCGCAGGCCTGGATCGCGCTTGGCGACCTGCTGCGCCAGCAGGAAAAATTCGCCCAGGCCGTGCCCGCCTATGACAAGGCCCTGGCCCTGTTGGAGGATGCGCCCGCTGAGGCCCGCTGGTTCCCGCTTTACGCGCGCGGCATCGCGCTGGAACGGTCGCAGCAGTTCGACAAGGCCGAGGCCGATTTCCTGGCCGCCATCGAGATCCGCCCGGACCAGGCCAGCCTGCTGAATTACCTGGGCTACAGCTGGATCGACCGGAACCAGAACCTGGACCGCGCCTTGGGGCTGATCCAGAAGGCGGTCGAGCTGTCGCCCGACGATGGCTATATCCTCGATTCGCTGGCTTGGGCCTATTACCGGCTTGGCCGCTATGACGAAGCGGTCGCGCCGATGGAGGCCGCCATCCTGACCATGTCGCAGGATCCGCTGGTCAACGACCACCTGGGCGACATCTACTGGAAGGTCGGCCGCCACCGCGAGGCCGAGATCCAGTGGCAACGCGCCCTGTCGCTGGACCCGACCGAAACCGAGGACGTGGATCTCGACCGCATCCGCGCCAAGCTGGAGCGGGGCCTCGACGCCGTCCTGGCCGAGGAAGCGGCGGCGGGCACGGCTGAAACCCCCGAGCCAACCCCGCAGGCCGCCGCGAACTAGCGATGCCCGCGATTGTCGAGCCCGCGCCAGCCAAGCTGAACCTTGCGCTGCATGTCACCGGACACCGTCCCGACGGCTATCACCTGCTGGATTCGCTGGTGGCCTTTGCGGGCGTGGGCGATGTGGTGACGATGGAACCCGGCCCGCTGTCCCTGCGGGTCGAGGGGCCGTTCGCAGCGGGCCTGCCGGTCAGCGACGACAACCTGTGCCTGCGCGCGGCCCGGCTGGCGGGGGCAGGGGCCGCGATCACCTTGACCAAGAACCTGCCGGTGGCCTCGGGCATCGGCGGCGGGTCGGCCGACGCGGCGGCGGTGCTGCGCGGGCTGGCCCGGATGGGTCATGCGCTGCCCGCAGGCACCGAACGGCTGGGCGCCGATGTGCCGGTCTGCCTGGGAGCAAGCCTCGCGCGGATGGAGGGGGTGGGTGAGATCGTCACCCCACTGCCGCCGCTACCCGCCATCCCGCTGGTGCTGGCCAATCCGGGCATCGCGGTTTCCACGCCGCAGGTCTTTGCGGCGATGGATCGGCGCGACAATCCTGGTCTGCCCCCCATCCCGCGCTTTGCCGGTCTGGCCGATCTTGCGGATTGGCTGGCAGGCACGCGCAACGATCTGGAAGCTCCCGCGCTGACCATCGCCCCCGTGATTGGGCAGGTGCTGGAGGCCCTGCGCGCCACGGGGGCAGCCTTCGCGCGCATGTCAGGGTCGGGCGCGACCTGCTTCGGGCTTTACGACCGTCCCGACCGCGCCCGCATTGCCGCCGATGCGTTGAAACAGCATGGCTGGTGGGCGGTCGCGACGGAACTGGCACCGCCGCTTGCCCCCCGCTAAGGTGTCGCAAACCGCAAGGGGGACTTCATGCTGCGTCTTGGCGTCAACATCGATCACGTCGCAACCATCCGCAACG
The DNA here is from genome assembly GCF_039770665.1 of Paracoccus sp. SSK6. Taxonomy (NCBI): domain Bacteria; kingdom Pseudomonadati; phylum Pseudomonadota; class Alphaproteobacteria; order Rhodobacterales; family Paracoccaceae; genus Paracoccus; species Paracoccus sp. SSK6. The sequence goes on from NZ_JBDPNJ010000001.1 coordinate 321,630, forward strand.
CGCGCGGCACGCCCTGGCCCGACCCCCTGCGCGCTGCCCGCATCGCGGAAGAAGCGGGCGCCGACGGAATCACCGCCCATCTGCGCGAAGACCGCCGCCATATCAGCGACGCCGACATCGACGCGCTGATGGCGAACCTGCGGCTGCCCCTGAATCTGGAGATGGCTGCGACGGCGGAGATGCAGGCCATCGCCCTGCGCCACCGCCCCCATGCCGTCTGCCTCGTCCCCGAAAAGCGGGAAGAGCGCACCACCGAAGGCGGCCTTGATGTTGCCGGGAACGAGGCGATGCTGGCCGACTACATCGCCCCCTTGCGCGACGCGGGCTGCCGCGTGTCGCTGTTCATCGGCCACGACCCCGCGCAGATTGAGGCCGCCGCCCGCATCGGCGCGGCGGTCGTCGAACTGCACACCGGCGCCTATTGCGACCTGGACACCGAGGGCCGCTTTGCGGAACGCGACGCCGAACTGGCGGGCTTGGTTGAGGGCGCGGCCCTGGCCCACAGCCTGGGGCTGGAGGTCCACGCGGGCCACGGCCTGACCTTCGACACGGTAGGCCCCATCGCCGCCATCCCGCAGGTCAAGGAGCTGAACATTGGGCATTTCCTGATCGCCGAGTCGGTCTTCATCGGCTTGGGCGAGGCAATCCGCGAAATGCGCCGCAAGATGGACGAGGCGCGGACATGATCCGCCTTCTTGCCGCCCTTGTCCTGCTTTCCGGTCAGGCCCAGGCTCAGCAGATCGACGTGAAGCCCTGCGGCGATGCGGAACGTGTCGATGCCATTGCCGAACCGTGGGAGCAGAACATCGCGACCTATGCCAATGGCGACATCCGCCTGGCGCGGCTGGATATGGTCGAACCCGCGGGCGGCGCATGGAAGCTGGTCGTCATCAGCCCCCCGCGAGACGAACTGGGCTTCCGGCAATGCCGCGTCATCGGTGCGGACGGGATCGGCTTCTACGACCTGGACTTTGCCAAGCGTCAGACCAGCTATGACCCTGCGCGTGGCCTGACGCTGACGCTGCCCGCGCAGCACTACCTGCCCGAGGATCCCGAAGCCGGTTGGTATCAACTGTCTCTGACCATCAACCAGCAGACCGGCGACATCACGGTGCAGGGCGCGAAATGACCTGCCGCTTCTTCTTTGCCCAAATACCCATGACCCTGCCGGGGCCAGGCGCATGATCCTCGGCATCGGCACCGACCTTGCGAATATCGACCGCATCGCGGGCACGCTGGACCGTTTCGGCGACCGCTTCCGCCATCGCGTCTTCACGCCCACCGAACTGGCCAAGGCCGCGCGCCGCAAGGATGAGGCGGGGACGCTGGCGAAACGCTGGGCCGCCAAGGAGGCGTGCTCCAAGGCGCTTGGCACCGGGCTTGCCATGGGCATCAGCTGGCGCGACATGGCGGTCAGCAACCTGCCCTCGGGCCAGCCGGTGATGGAACTGACCGGCTGGGCCGCCGACCGGCTGGCGCGGATGACGCCGCCCGGCCACCACGCCATCGTTCACGTCACCTTGACCGACGATCACCCCTGGGCGCAGGCTTTCGTGGTGATCGAGGCCCTGCCGGACGCGCCGCAATCTTGACTTTGCCCCCCGCCGGGGACCATGAACGCGCCAATGCGGCCATGCGCCCGCGCTTGATAAGGGACGACATCATGGCCGACAGCACGGCGGGCAAGAAGAAGGAAGGCCTATGGGAGACGGTGAAGACCATCTTCTGGGCCCTGGTCATCGCGGGCATCTTCCGCACGCTGTTCTTCCAGCCCTTCTGGATCCCGTCCGGGTCCATGAAGGACACGCTGCTGATCGGCGACTTCCTGTTCGTCAACAAGATGGCCTATGGCTATTCGCAATATTCCTGCCCCTTCGCGATGTGCCCCATCAGCGGCCGGATCCTGGGATCGGAACCCGAGCGCGGCGACGTGGTCGTGTTCCGCCATCCGACGCGCGGCGTCGATTTCATCAAGCGGCTGATCGGCCTGCCCGGCGACACGGTCCAGATGCGCAATGGCCGCCTGTTCATCAACGATCAGGAAGTGCCGATCACGCCCGCGGGAGAGTTCGTCGAGGTCAAGGAACAGCAGGGCCCCCAGGGCCTGATCCCGCGCTGCGTGAACGACCCGGTCCCGAAAGGCGCCGACTGCATCAGCCAGCGCTTCACCGAAACGCTGCCGAACGGTGTCAGCCACAATATCCTGAACATCCAGGACGGCGCCTTCGCGGATGACACGCCGAAATTCACCGTCCCCGAGGGGCAGTATTTCTTCATGGGCGACAACCGCGACAATTCGGAAGATTCGCGCTTTCCGCAGGAAATCGGCGGCCTGGGCTTCGTCCCCGCCGAATACCTGATCGGCCGCGCGGACCGGATCATGTTCTCCTCGGCCGGACGGTCGCTTCTCTATTTCTGGACCTGGCGGGCCGACCGCTTCTTCAAGGCGGTGGAGTGAAACCGGGCGCTGACATCCGCGCCTTCATGGCGCGGCTGGGACACGACTTCGCGCGGCCCGAACTGCTGGTGCGCGCTCTGACGCATGGATCCATCGCCAGCGCGACGCGTCCCGACAACCAGCGGCTTGAATTCCTGGGCGACCGCGTCCTGGGCCTTGTCATGGCCGAGGCGCTGTTCGACGCCGACAAATCCGCCAGCGAAGGTCAGCTTGCCCCCCGCTACAACGCGCTTGTCCGGGGCGAGACCTGCGCCGCCATCGCCCGCGAGATCGGTCTGGGCGAGGTGCTGAAGCTCGGCCGGTCCGAGATGATGTCGGGCGGACGCCGCAAGGAAGCCCTGCTGGCCGACGCGATGGAGGCCGTGCTGGCCGCCGTCTATCTGGATGCGGGCTTTGACGCCGCGCGCCGGATCGTGCTGCGGCTCTGGGCCGACCGGCTGGAGACGCTGGAGGACGATCCCCGCGACGCCAAGACCGCCTTGCAGGAATGGGCGCAGGCCAATGGAATGCCGCCGCCCTCCTATGAACAGACCGAACGCAGCGGCCCCGACCACGCGCCCGTCTTCCTGATCACCGCGCGGCTGGCCGACGGGCAACAGGCGCAGGCCAGGGGCGCGGGCACCAAGCGCAGCATCGAACAGGCGGCGGCCCAGGCGCTGCTGGACCGGCTGGAGGGCCGCGAATGACCGAGACAACATCCACCCGCGCGGGCTTCGTCGCGCTGATCGGCGAACCCAATGCCGGGAAATCGACGCTGCTGAACCAGATGGTCGGTGCCAAGGTCAGCATCGTCACCCACAAGGTCCAGACCACGCGCGCCCGCATCCGCGGCATCGCCATCCATGACGCGGCGCAGATCGTCTTCGTGGACACCCCCGGCATCTTCCGCCCGCGCCGCCGCCTGGACCGTTCGATGGTCGCCGCCGCCTGGGGCGGGGCATCGGACGCCGACATCATCCTTCTGCTGGTCGAGGCGCATCGCGGCATGACCGATGGCGTGACAGCCATCATCGATTCGCTGAAGGGCCTGGACAGCAAGACGCCCGTGGCCCTGGTCATCAACAAGATCGACCGGGTGAAGGCGGAAACGCTGCTGGCCCTGTCGGCGGAACTGAACGCCGCCTATTCCTTCGCCAACACCTTCATGATCTCGGCGGAGAAGGGTTATGGCTGCGACGACCTGCGCGCCTGGCTGGCCGCGACGCTGCCCGAAGGCCCCTGGCTGTATCCCGAGGACCAGATCGCCGACCTGCCGATGCGCATGATCGCGGCGGAAATCACCCGCGAAAAGCTGACCCTGCGCCTGCACGAGGAAATCCCCTACCAGCTGACGGTCGAGACCGAGGCCTGGGAGGAACGCAAGGACGGATCCGCCAAGGTGGATCAGGTCGTCTATGTCGCGCGCCCCGGCCACAAGGGCATCGTCCTGGGCAAGGGCGGCGAGACGATCAAGGCCGTGGGCCAGGCTGCCCGCGCCGAACTGGAGGAATTCATGGGCCGCCGCGTCCATCTGTTCCTGCAGGTCAAGGTCCGTGAGAACTGGCTGGACGAGGCCGAACGATACAACGAGATGGGCCTCGATTTCCGCGACGGCGATGCCTGAACCCAGGCTTGCGACCGGCATCTGGGTTTCGGCCTATCTGGCACGTCTGGGGCTGGCGAACATCCCCGCCTATGTGACGGCGCGCGGGGACGACACGGCGGGCGCGGTGCTGGTGAAATGCGCGCATTTGGACGGCACCGCGCGGCTTTACGGACGCGAATGGGACTTCGACACCGACAGCCGCCCCTGGCAGGTGCTGGCCGTTGGCCTTGAACTGGAGATTGACCAGGCCATTGCCCGGCAGCGCGGCTTCGATCCCGACCTGTGGGTGATCGAAATCGAAAGCCGCGACGGGCGCACGCTGCTGGACGAACCGGGTCTGGCGTGATCCATCTGGCGCCCGCCTGATTTGCAGCCTATGCACAGCGCATGAGCAACCCGCCTTCATCCGGTGATTCCCCGCGCGGCCTGATGCTGGCCATCGCCACTTATGTCATGTGGGGCTTTCTGCCGCTGTTCATGAAGCAGCTGGCCCATGTCCCCCCGTCCGAGGTGATCGCCCATCGCGTGCTGTGGTCGCTGCCTATCGCCCTGGCCGTCCTGCTGTGGCAGCGCCGCTGGGCCGAGGTGGGCGCCGCCCTGCGCCAGCCGCGCCTTCTGGGCATGGCGATGCTGACGGCGGCGCTGATTTCCGTGAACTGGATGATCTATGTCTGGGCGGTGGGCAACGGCCACGCGCTGGATGCGGCGCTGGGATACTACATCAACCCGCTGTTCAGCGTGGCCATGGGGGCGACGCTGCTGCGCGAACGGCTGAACCGGGCGCAACTGGCGGCCATCGCCCTTGCCGCGCTGGCGGTCGTGGTGCTGACGGTGCAGCTTGGCCGCCTGCCGCTGGAGGCGATCGGGCTGACGCTGTCTTGGGGCATCTATGCCTATTGCAAGAAAAGCCTGCCGCTTGGCCCGACGCAGGGTTTCACGCTGGAGGTGCTGCTGCTGACACCCCCGGCGCTGGCCTATGTCGTCTGGCTGACGGCCAGCGGGCAATCGCATTTCGCGGCGGGCAACATCAAGGACACGGTGTTCCTGTTCGCCTGCGGGCTGGTCACGGCCGTGCCGCTGCTGTGCTATGCCACCGCCGCCAAGGAATTGCGCCTGTCCACCATCGGCATCCTGCAATATATCGCGCCGACGATGATCTTCCTGACCGCCGTGCTGGTCTTTGGCGAGCCCTTCGGCACCGCGCAGATGATCGCCTTCCCGATGATCTGGGCGGCCCTGGTGATCTATACCCTGTCGATGCTGCGCGGACCCTCCACCAGCCGCGCCACCCCATAGGCTTGGCAGCGCCCCGGACCCGTGCCAATCTGGCCGGGTTATCGGAGGTGCCATGTCCCTGTCCCGCCAACGCATCACGCTTGTCACGCTGGGCGTGGCCGACATGGACCGCGCGCGCCGCTTTTACGAAGCCTGGGGATGGGTGCCGCATCCCGCCTCGCAGCCGGGCGTGACCTTCTACCAGATGAACGGCGCCGTGCTGGCGCTGTTCGGGTTGGACGATCTGGCCGCCGATCAGGGACGGCCCGGCGCGGCCTTGGGAACGGGTGCGGTGACGCTGGCGCAGAACTGCGCGGAGGACGCGGAAACCGATGCGGTCTTCCAGGCGGCGGTCGATGCCGGGGCCATGGTCCTGAAGCAGCCGGAAAAGGTCTTCTGGGGCGGCTATTCCGGCTATTTCGCCGACCCCGACGGGCATGTCTGGGAAATCGCCACTAACCCGTTCTGGCCGCTTGAACCTGACGGGTCGCTGACCCTGCCCGGTGCCTGATGGAGTGGCAGGCCGAAGGCACGGTCCTGGCCCGCCGCGCCCATGGCGAGACGGCGGTGATCCTGGACGTGCTGACCGACGGGCACGGGCGCCATTCCGGGCTGGTGCCCGGCGGCGCCTCGCAGCGGCGGGCGGCGATGCTGCAACCGGGCACCCGGCTGGACCTGCGCTGGCGGGCGCGGCGGGACGACCAGCTTGGCACCTTTTCGGTCGAACCGGTGCGGCTGCGGTCGGGGCTGATGGCCGATCCGCTGGCGCTTGCGGGGCTGAACGCGGTCTGTTCGCTGCTGGTCTTCGCGCTGCCCGAACGCGACCCGCACCCGGCCTTGGTCGCCGATACCGAACGCCTGCTGGACCTGATGGAAACCGGCGCGGACTGGGGCGCCGATTACCTGCGCTGGGAAATCCGCCTGCTGGAGGAGATGGGCTTCGGCCTTGACCTGTCAACCTGCGCGGTGACGGGCGCGCGGGAGGGGCTGGCCTATGTCAGCCCGAAATCGGGCCGGGCCGTCAGTCGCGAAGGGGCGGGGGAATGGGCGGACCGCCTGCTGCCCCTGCCGGGGATCCTGGGCGGGGCGGGCGACAATCGCGCCCAAGGCCTGGCCGAGGGGCTGGCGATCACCGGGCATTTCCTGGCGACCCGGATCGCCGGGGAACTGGTGGGCCGTCCGGTTCCGGTGGCCCGCCAGCGTCTTGTGGACCGGCTGGTGCGCAACCAGCCGAAGACGGGCTGCTGACCCGCCCTTACTGGCCCGCGCGGGCCTGATCGACCGCGCTGACCTGGGTCTGCGTCGCGGTCACGCCGCGTTCGAAGATCAGCCAGGTCTGGGGCGATTTCACCTTTAGCACGCCGCCGTAATATTCCATCTCGGTCGCCGACTGCAGAACCTGGAAGAAGCGGTTTTCGATGGTGGTGTTCTTGCCGCAGGCGACGCCGGTGGTCTGCAGGGGCGACAAGGCCACCAGCGGCAGTTCCGCGTTGTTCCTGGCGCCATAGCCGTTGCAGGGCCCGCGCCCCGAGATGCTGCCTTCGGCGATGGTCAGGGTCATGTTGCGCAGCGGCACGGTCGCGCCGTCCATGCCCACCAGTGCATAGTCGCCGCCCGGAATGAAGCCCCGGTCGTTTGCGGGATCCACGGGCGGCGTGGGTTCGCAGGCGGCAAGGGCAAGGGCTGCGGCGGTCAGCGCGCCGAATGTGCCGAAACGGGCAAGGCGGGGCATGGTGGGACTCCTTCAGGCGAACGTCGAATGGGAATGCGGCAAAACCGCTTTGGTTGCAGCACCCTAGACGAAATCGGATCAGCCTAACAGGCGCCGGGCGATCACTTGGGCCTGAATCTCGGCGGCGCCCTCAAAAATATTCAGGATGCGTGCATCGCACAACACACGGCTGACGGGGTATTCCAGCGCAAAGCCGTTGCCGCCGTGGATTTGCAGGGCATTGTCCGCGCTGGCCCAGGCCACGCGCGCGCCCAGCAGCTTGGCCATCCCGGCCTCCAGGTCGCAGCGGCGGCCGTGATCCTTTTCCCAAGCGCTGAAATAGGTCAGCTGCCGCGCGATCATGATCTCCACCGCCATCATCGCCAGCTTGTCGGCCACGCGGGGGAAGGCCACCAGCGGCTTGCCGAACTGCTTGCGGTCAAGGGCGTATTGCAACCCCAGTTCCAGGGCGTTCTGCGCCACGCCGATGGCGCGGGCGGCGGTCTGGATGCGCGCGGATTCAAACGTCTGCATCAGCTGCTTGAAGCCTTGGCCGGTGACGCCGCCCAGCAGGTTTTCCGCGCGGACTGTGAAGCCGTCGAAGCCAAGCTCGTATTCCTTCATGCCGCGATAGCCCAGCACCTCGATCTCGCCCCCGGTCATGCCGGGGGTGGGGAAGGGGGCCTCATCCGTGCCGGGCGTCTTTTCGGCCAGGAACATCGACAAGCCGCGATAGTCGGTGGTGTCGGGATCGGTGCGGGCCAGCAGCGTCATCACATGGGTGCGCGCGGCATGGGTGATCCAGGTCTTGTTGCCGGTGATGGTCCAGGTGTCGCCGTCCTTGACCGCGCGGGTCCGAAGGCTGCCCAGGTCGCTGCCGGTGTTGGGTTCGGTGAAGACCGCCGTGGGCAGGATTTCCCCCAACGCAAGGCGGGGCAGCCAGTGGGCCTTCTGGTCATCGGTGCCGCCGCCCAGGATCAGTTCGGCGGCGATCTCGCTGCGGGTGCCCAGAGAGCCCACGCCGATATAGCCGCGCGACAGTTCCTCGCTGACGACGACCATCGCGGCCTTGGACAGGCCCAGGCCGCCGAACTCCTCGGGGATGGTCAGGCCGAAGACGCCAAGTTCGGCCAATTCCTGGATGATCTCCATCGGGATCAGTTCGTCCTTCAGGTGCCAGCCATGGGCATGCGGGACCACCTTGTCGTCGGCCCAGCGGCGGAATTGGTCGCGGATCATCTCCAGATCCTCATCCAGTCCCGTTGTGCCAAAGGTGGCGCTGCCCCTGGCATCCGCCATCAGCGCGGCCAGCCGGGCGCGGGCATCCGGCGTGTTGCCCGTCATCAGGGCGCGGGCCACGTCGGACGGCTGCCAGTCCAGGCCCAGGTCGGACAGGCGGGCAAATTCCGTTTGGCTCATCGGAATGCCGCCCGCGATCTGGGTCAGGTATTCGCCGAAACCGATCTGCGTGATGAGGCTTTCGATCTCTCCACCCACGCGGCCCGACCAGGCGGCAAGCTGGCGCAGCGATTCGACGTAAGTGGCCAGCCAGGACAGGGCATGGGCCGCGTGCTGGTGCCGCTCCAGGGCCTCGGCGTCGATCTTGCCGTTGGTCGAGACCATGGCGCGCAAGGCCTGCGTGGCGCGGGCTTGCAGGTCGGCCAGTTCGGACAGGACAGTATCAAGCTGGTGCGGCATGTCTTTCATGGATCAGGCTCCTTGCGGCGTTGCAGCATGGGTAGCGCCTTCGCAAGCGCAGCGCAACAATTATGCGCAATGCAAGCATTAAGTGAACGAAAATGTCCGGCGCATCTGGCATTTCCATTCCGCCTTTGCCCCGCTAGCTTGCGCGGCATGTTTGGACTGGATCCTTGGCAATTCTGGACAATTTTCGCCGTCACGGGTTTTGCGGGCTTCGTGAAGGGGACCATCGGCTTTGCCATGCCGCTGATCATGGCCTCGGCCTTTGCATCCCTTCTGCCGCCGCAAGTGGCCCTGGCCGCGCTGATCCTGCCGGTGCTGACCACGAATATCCATCAGGCGCTGCGGCAAGGCCCGGCGGCGGCGGTCCAGTCGATCCGCAGCTATCGCTGGCACATCGCCATGGTGCTGGCGGCCATGACCCTGTCCGCGGGACTGGCCCGGCAGATCCCGCAGGGGCTGATGTATGCGCTGCTGGGCCTGCCGATCCTGGGCTTCGCCCTGTGGCAACTGGCGGGCAGGCCGCTGGCGCTGCCCATCCACCACCGCCGCCGGGCCGAGATCGCGACCGGCATCATCGGCGGGCTGTACGGCGGCATTTCCGGCATCTGGGGACCGCCGCTGATCGTGCTGCTGCTGTCCCTTGGCGCCGAGAAGCGCGAACAGATCCGCGTCCAGGGCGTCGTCTTCCTGCTGGGCGCCGCCGGGCTGACGGTAGCGCATCTGGCATCCGGCATCCTGAACGCGCAGACGATCCCGCTGTCGGCGGTCCTGTGCATCCCGGCCTTTGGCGGGATGCTGGCGGGCTTTGCCTTGCAGGACCGCATGGATGCCGCCGTCTTCCGCCGCTGGACCCTGATCCTGCTTGTCGTCACCGGCTTGAACCTTGTCCGCCGCGCCCTTTCCGATTGGATATGACATGATCGATGCCGCCGACCTGACCGCCCGCCTGATCCGCTGCCCCTCCGTCACGCCCGAGGAAGGCGGCGCCCTGGTCCTGCTGGGCGGCCTGCTGACGGATGCCGGATTCGAGGTCCATCGCGTGGACAGGGGCGGCACCCCCAACCTGTTCGCCCGCTGGGGCGCCAAGGGGGCGCGCAGCTTCGGCTTCAACGGCCATACCGACGTGGTGCCGCCCGGCGATCTGGGCTCCTGGACGCATCCGCCCTTCAGCGGCCATGTGGAAGACGGCATCATCTGGGGCCGGGGCGCCACCGACATGAAGTCGGGCGTCGCGGCCTTTGTCGCCGCCGCCATCGATTTCGTGCGCGACACGCCCCCAGACGGCGCCGTGATCCTGACCATCACCGGGGACGAGGAAGGCCCGTCGCGCGACGGCACCATCGCCATCCTGGACTGGATGGAGGCCCATGGCGAGCGCATGGACGCCTGCATCGTGGGCGAGCCGTCGAACCCCGAGATCATGGGCGAGATGATGAAGATCGGCCGTCGCGGATCGGCGACCTTCACCATCACCGCCAAGGGGGTGCAGGGCCACGCGGCCTATCCGCACAAGGCGAAGAATCCGCTGCACGCGCTGACGGCATACCTGAACGACCTCATCGCCACGCCGCTGGACGCGGGAACCGATCATTTCGACCCGACGGGCTTGCAGATCACCAGCATCGACTGCGGCAATCCGGCGTCCAACGTGATCCCGGAAGCGGCGCGGGCGGTGGTGAACATCCGCTTCAACGACCTGCATACGGCCGCCAGCCTTGAAGCCGACCTGACGGCGCGGGCGGCCCGCGTCAGTGCGGCCACCGGCGTGGCGCTGACCATCAGCACCCAGGTTTCGGGCGAGGCCTTCCTGACCCAGCCCGGCCCCTTCGTCGATCTGGTCCGCAGCGTGGTCACGCAGGAAACCAACCGCCAGCCGGTCCTGTCCACCAGCGGCGGCACCTCGGACGCGCGCTTCATCAAGAACCACTGCCCGGTGGTCGAATTCGGCCTTGTCGGCGCCTATATGCACCAAGTGGACGAGCGCGTGCCCGTGGCGCAGGTCCGGCAGCTCAAGACCATCTACCAACGGATTCTGGAAAAATATTTCGAATGAAGATCGAACGGACCACCGATCTTGCCGCCTGCCACGCCCTGCGCCGCGCCGTGTTCATCGAGGAACAGGGCGTGTCCGAGGCCGAGGAGATGGACGGCAAGGACGACCAGGCGATTCACCTGCTGGCCAGCCAGGACGGCCAGCCGGTCGGCAGCGCGCGGATCCTGCTCATGGGCGACACCGGCAAGATCGGCCGCGTCTGCGTGCTGGCTCAGGCGCGCGGCACCGGGCTTGGCGCGGCGCTGATCCGCGCGGCGCTTGATGTGCTGCGCGACCAGCCGGGCATCACGCGCGCCAGGCTGGGCGCGCAGACCCATGCCATCGGGTTTTATGAAAAGCTGGGCTTTGTGGCGCATGGCCCGGTTTACGATGATGCGGGGATCCCGCATCGTGACATGACCCGCGAGTTTTGAAGGATCGGCAGATGGCCCAGCTTCCCAGCAAGGAACAGATCATGGAATGGGTCGCGGAAAACCCCGACGCCAATTCCAAGCGCGACATCGCCAAGGCTTTCGGCATCAAGGGCGCCCTGCGGATCGAGTTGAAGCGCCTGCTGAAGGAGCTTGAGGGCGAGGGCCAGCTTGAACGCCGCCGCCGCCATTACCTGGACGCCGAACGCCTGCCGCCGGTGACGGTGCTGGAACTGCTGCCGCCCGACGGGTCGGGCGACCTGTTTGCCCGGCCGATGGAATGGCATGGCGACGGCCCGATGCCGCGCATCCTTTATGCGCCGCGCGAAACCGACCCGGCGCTTGGGCGCGGCGACCGCTTCCTGGGCCGGTTGGTTGAGGTTCATGGCGAGGATCACCAGTACCAGGCCCGCCTGATCCGCCGCATCACCGCCGCGCCGCACCGCATCACCGGCATCTTCCGCAAGGAAGCCGAAGGGGGCCGGATCGTCCCCATCGACAAGGGGCAGGACAAGGAATGGCGGGTCCGCCCCGACGGGACGCAGGGCGCGCAGAACGGTGAACTGGTGCAGGCCGAACAAATCGGTCCCAAGGGCCGCATGGGCCTGCCCACTGCGCGAATCATCGAGCGGCTGGGCGATCCGTCCGCCCCCCGCGCCGTCAGCCTGATCGCTATCCACCAGCACGGCATCCCCGACGATTTCCCCGATGCCGTGATCGAGGAGGCCGAGGGCGCCAAGCCCGCCACCATGAAGGGCCGCGAGGATCTGCGCGACTTGGCCCTGGTCACCATCGACCCCTCGGACGCGCGCGACCATGACGATGCGGTCGCCGCCCATGTCGAGGACGACGGCGGCGCGACCATCTGGGTCGCCATCGCCGATGTCGCCCATTACGTCACCCCCGGTTCTGCGTTGGACCGCGAGGCCTGGCTGCGCGGCAACTCCACCTATTTCCCTGACCGCGTGGTTCCCATGCTGCCCGAGGCGCTGTCGGCCGACCTGTGTTCGCTGCACGAAGGCGTGGACCGTCCGGTGATCGCGGTGCGCATGCGGCTGGATTCGCAGGGCAACAAGATCAGCCACAACTTCCATCGCGGCATGATGAACAGCCGCGCCTCGCTGGCCTATGAACAGGCGCAGGCGGCGGCGGATGGCAAGCCCGACGCGCAGACCGAGCCGCTGATGGACAGCGTGATCCGTCCTCTGTGGCACGCCTATGGGTTGCTCAAGGAAGCGCGCGCCCGCCGCCAGCCGCTGGATCTAGACCTGCCGGAACGCCGGATCGAACTGACCCCGGACGGGCGCGTCAAGTCGGTCAACTTCCGCGAACGCTTCGACGCGCACAAGCTGATCGAGGAGTTCATGGTCCTGGCCAATGTCGCCGCCGCCGAGGAGCTGACCCGCCGCCAGCGTCCGCTTCTGTTCCGCGTCCACGAGGAACCGAGCCTGGAAAAGATCGACGCGCTGCGCGAGGTGGCCCAGGCCTCGGGCTTCACGCTGGCCAAGGGGCAGGTGCTGCATACCAGCCACCTGAACCGCCTGCTAGCCCAGTCCGAGGGCACGGATTTCGACGAACTGATCAACATCAGCACGCTGCGGTCGATGACGCAGGCCTATTACCACCCGGAAAATTTTGGGCATTTCGGGCTGGCGCTGAAAAGCTATGCGCATTTCACCTCGCCCATCCGGCGCTACTCCGACCTGATCGTGCATCGCGCGCTGATTTCGGGACATGGTTGGGGCAAGGACGGGCTGTCGCCGCAGGACATGGACCGTCTGGCGGAAACCGCGACCCATATCAGCGAAACCGAACGCCGCAGCATGGCCGCCGAACGCGACACGACCGACCGCTACTTGGCGGCCTTCCTGTCGGAACGAGTGGGGACCGAGATGACGGGCCGGATCAGCGGCGTCCAGAAATTCGGCGCCTTCGTCAAGCTGGATGAGACCGGCGCCGACGGGCTGCTGCCGATCCGTGCCATCGGACAGGAGTATTTCCACTTCGATCCCGATGCCCAGATGCTGGTCGGCAGCGATACGGGGCTGGAGATCGGCCTTGGCCAGCGCGTCACCGTGCGGCTGGCCGAGGCGATCCCGATGACCGGCGGTCTGACGCTGGATCTGCTGGAACTGGACGGCCAACCCCTGCCGCGCGGCCCGCACAAGGGCAAGCGCGGGCGCAGCCCCCGCCGCATGTCCACCACGTCGCGGCTTGCGGAAATCAAGCGCGCGACCAAGCGGCGGCGCAAGCGGTAGCCACCCGGCTGTTCATCTTCGCACAAATATCCCGCGGGGCTTCCGAGCGCCCGGAAAAAGGTCCAGTGGACCTTTTTCAGCGAGGAAGGGGCCGGTAGGCCCGAATGGGGGCGCGAAGCCCCCACGGCGTCAGCTTTCCCGGAACGCGCGGTTGAAGTAATCTGCGAGCGGCTTGATCAGATAGGCCATCGGGCTGCGCTCGCCGGTCTGGATATAGACCTCGACCGGCATGCCGGGGATCAGGGCCAGGTCGCCCAGCTTGGCCAACTGGTCCGTCGGGATGGTCACTTCGGCGCGATAGTATGGCATCCGCGTCGCCTCGTCGATCAGCGCATCCGCCGACACCCGGCCCAGCACCCCGTCGATTTCCGGCGTCGTACGCGAGGAAAAGGCCGAAAACCGCAGCACCACCGGCTGGCCCACCTGGACCTCATCGACGTTGATCGTGGCAAGGCGCGCGCCGATCACCAGCGGACGGTCCTGCGGGATGACATACAGCACAGGTTCGGCGGGGCGGATCACCGACCGGGGCGTTGTCACCTGCAGGTTGTAGATGACGCCCGCCGCAGGCGCCCGGATCTCCAGACGGTTGATCTGCTCGGTCAGGCCCCGGCGGCGTTCGGCCAGTTCCAGTTCGCGGTAACCCAGGTCGCGCAACTCGGTTTCGGCCTCCTCGCGGCGTTCGGCGCCAAGGCGCAGGCGCTGGATGTCCAGTTCCGTCTGGCGCGTCTCGGCCGCCGCGCGGCTGGCCTTCAGCTCGCCCAACTGACCGTCGAGGCTGGCGGCTTCCCGCTGCAAGGCCAGCACGCGGGATGCCTGCGCAAGCCCCCGATCCAGCAGGGATTGCTGGTCCTCCAGCTCCTCGCCGATCAGGTCGCGTTGGCGGTCAAGCGCAACGATCTGCGCGTCGATGCCCTCGACCTGCTGGCGGACCTGCTCGGACTGCTTTTCCAGTTGCTCGACGGACTGGCGCAGGGTGTCGCGCCGCGTCTCGAACAGGCTGCGCTGGCCTTCGATCAGGGCTTGCAGTTCCGCGTTTCCCTCGGCTGCGGTCAGCAGTTCCTGCGGGATCTCCATCGTCTCGGCATCGCCGCGCTCGGCCTCCAGCCTGCCGCGCCGGGCAAGGATCTCGAAATACTGCCCTTCGACGATGGCGTGTTCGGTGCGCAACAGGCTGCCGTCCAGCCGGATCAGGGTCTGGCCCGCCTCGACCGTCTGGCCGTCCTTGACCAGGATCTCCTCGACCACGCCGCCGTCCGGGTGCTGGACAATCTGGCGCTGCTGTTCCACCTCGACCTGGCCGCTGGCGACCACGGCGCCCGCGATGCGGCTTTGCATCGCCCAGAGGGTGAAGCCCCCCAGAAGCACGATAATGGACAGCAGGCCGGCGATCATTGCCCCGCGCACCGACCAGCGGCCCGGATCGGGCGGCGCGATGGGTTTCGGCGGCGCGGGCGGCAAGGGGGGCTGGACCGGAGGCACCGGCTGGGCCGGGGCTGCGGCGGCGGGACGCGGTGCGGGGCCGGGGATCGGCCCTTCGGCCGGGGCGCCGATGCGGCTGGACAGGATCCCCGTCTGGACACCCGAAGGGCGCGGGGCAGGGCTCTCGCCATCCTCGGGCTTTTTCGATTCGTCGCTCATGATACGCCCCCCGTGCGGCCGGTTTCCTGGGACTTCAGGATCTGTTGCGAGTTCTGCACCATCTCTTGCAGCACCTTGTCGCGCGGTCCGAAGGCGCGGCGGATGCCCTGTTCCATGACCAGCAGAAGGTCGCATTCGTTGATCGCCGCCGGCCGGTGCGCCATGATGACGACGCAGCCGTTCTGCGCCTTCACGCGCCGGATCGCCGCGTTCAGCGCCATCGACCCCTCGTTGTCGAGGTTCGAGTTCGGCTCGTCCAGAACCAGCAGTACCGGATCGGGATAGAGGGCGCGGGCCAGCCCGATCCGCTGGATCTGCCCGCCCGACAGCCGCCCGCTTGCCTGGCTGATGCGCGTGTCATAGCCCTGCGGCAGATCCAGGATCATCTGGTGCGCCGCCGCCGCCTGCGCCGCGCGCACCACGCGGGCCGGATCCATCTCAGGCGACAGGCGGGCGATGTTTTCGGCGATGGTGCCGTCGAACAGCGTCACCTGCTGGGGCAGGTATCCAATCATGGTGCCCAGCACATCCGGGTCATACTGGTCCAGCGTCGCCCCGCCCAGGCGGATCGACCCCGCGCCCACCGGCCAGGCGCCGATCAGCGCGCGGGCCAGCGTCGATTTGCCCGCGCCCGAAGGCCCGATCACGCCAAGCGCCTGCCCCGGCGCCACCCCGAAGGACACCCCGCGCACGATGGCGACATTCTGGCCCGGAGGGGCGACCGACAGGTTGCGCACCTCGACCGTGGCCTCGGGGCGGGGCAGGGGGGTATGGCTGACCTGCGCGGGCTGGCGCGACAGAAGGCGGGCCAGACGGTCCCAGGCATCCTGTGCGGCCTGCACGGCGGGCCAGCCCGCCACCAGTTGTTCGACCGGCGCAAGGGCGCGGCCCATCATGATGGAACTGGCGATCATCGCGCCCGGCGTCACTGCCTGCCGCAGCACCAGCCAGGCGCCGGTGGCCAGCATCGCGCTTTGCAGGAACAGCCGGAAGCTTTTGGAAAAGACGGTGAAGCCCGACGACAGGTCGGCGCCGCGTACCGCCTGCTCCTGCGCCTCGGCCCGCGCCTTGCGCCAGCGGGCATAGGTGGCGCTGCGCATCCCCAGGGCACCGATCACCTCGCCTTCGTCGCGGTACAGGTCCGCCATGCGCTGCGCCTGCGCCGAGGCGATGTTGGCCTGCTGCAGGGGCGCCCTGGTCAGCGCGCGGTTGGCCATGGTCGTGACCACAAGGATCGCGCCCCCGATCGTCGCCACCACGCCCAGCAGCGGATGGAAGATATAGACCGCCGCCAGGAACAGCGGCGCCCAGGGCAGGTCGAACGCCGCCAGCAGCACCGGCGAGGCGATCAGCCGCTGGACCGAGTCGAGATCGCGCATCCCGCTGGCCGCCGCCGCCGATTCATCGCCCGAGATCGCCCCCTCGCGCAGCGCGGCGGTAAAGACCCGCCCCTCCATCCGGTCCTGGAAGCGGGCGGCGATGCGCCCCATCACGCGGCTGCGGACGAAATCCAGAAAACCCATCAGCAGGAACAGGAACACCACCAGCACGAACAGCGCCGTCAGCGTTTCCACCGAACGCGAGGCCAGCACCCGGTCATAGACCTGCAGCATGAACAACGGCCCGGTCAGCATCAGCAGGTTTACGACAGCGGAAAACAGCCCCACGGCGGCAAGCAGCGGCAGCCCCGCCGCGCGTGCCCTGCGCAATTCCTGCGCGCCATTTCCGATCACAGGCGGTTTGCCCATCTTGTCCATCCTTGCCTTGGGCCGCTTGCCCGTGGTCCTGCGCACCAGTATGCGGGTGCCACCCGCCGAATCCCGCACGGTCCTATACCCGCACTACCTGAAAAAGGTTAGGAGATCCTTTGCGTCCCTTTTTCCTTGCCGCCCCGCTGGCCCTGTGCATGGCCCTTGCCGGTTGCGGATCGAAGCCTGTGATGCAGGACGGCATCCATGTCAACGACCCCTTCGAGGCTCAGAATCGCCGTGTCCATGCCTTCAACAAGGCCCTGGATCGCCGGGTCATCGGGCCTGCCGCCAGGCTGGCTGCGGGCGGGGACGACGGGTCGGACCGGCCGGGCGTGATGGACCTGGTCATCAATGCCGGGGCCAACCTGTCGCTGCCGGGAAAGGTCGCGAACAGCCTGCTGCAAGGCCGCCCCGAACCTGCGATCAAGAATTTTTTCCGCTTTGCTGTCAACACGACGCTGGGAATCGGCGGGTTGCTGGATCCGGCGGGCCGCGACTTCGGCCTGCCCGAGCATGACACCGATTTCGGGGAAACGCTGGCCGTCTGGGGACTGCCCGAAGGCGCCTATCTGGAACTGCCGGTGCTTGGCCCCTCTACCCAGCGGGACGCGGCGGGCAAGGCCGTCGATCTGGTGATCGACCCGCTGAACCACCTTCTGAACCGGGATGCGGCATGGGCGGCTTTTGGCCTACGCGCGGCCTCAAAAGCCGGTGATCGGGCGCGTTTCGGCGACACCGTGGATAGCGTCCTGCAGGAGAGTGCGGATAGCTATGCGCAACTGCGGCTGATCTATCTGATGCACCGCCGCCACGAGTTGAACCAGGGAGGGACCGCCATTGACCCCTATGCCGACGCTGCCGCAGCCGATGCCATCGACCCTTATGCCGAATGACCGGCGCGGCTTCCTGGCCCTGCTGGGGGGCGCGGCCGCGCTGTCGCTGGCGCCCGCCCGCGGCTGGACGCTGGACGCCGACCAGGCCAGCGCGCTGATCAGCACCGCCCTGGGCGAGGTCTATCAGGTCATCAACTCGGGCCAGCCGCCTGCCCGGATGTATCGCGACTTCGAGGCGATCTTCGTGCGCTATGCTGATGTGGACGTGATCGCCCGGTCCGCGCTTGGCCCCGCCGCGCGTCAGGCCGATCCGGCGGCGCTTGCCGCCTATACCCGGGCCTTCCAGGGCTATATCGGCCGCAAATACGGCAAGCGCTTCCGCGAGTTCATCGGATCGAAGATCGAGGTGACGGGCGCCCGCCCGCTCAAAAGCTTCTATGCCGTCACCTCGACCGCCTATCTGAACGGCCGCGCCCCCATGGAAGTCGAATGGCATGTGTCCAACAAGTCGGGCCGCGACAGGTTCTTCAACATCATCATCGAGGGCGTGAACATGCTGGCCAGCGAACGCGCCGAAATCGCCGCCATGCTGACCGCCCGGCGCGGCGACCTGGCGGCGCTGACGGCGGATCTGCAGGCGGCGGGATGACTTGATCCCGGTCACGCAAAAGGCCCGGCAAATTGCCGGGCCTTTGTCTTTCTGGACGCTCGGTCCGCGTCAATTCCCCCCCAGGATCCCGTTCAACGCCCGGCTCAACGCGTCATCCGAACTTGCCGTGCTGCTGTCACCTGGGGTCTGCGGTGCTGTCACCTGCCCACCCGCCGGATTGGCCGAATTCACCGCGCCCGCCAATGCCGCCGCCAGGGGATCGTCCGCCGAGCCCGAGGTCACGACCTTCGGTGCGCCCTCGTTCGACAACAGGATGCCGCTGCCGTCGGGCGAAACCGTAGAGAGCGGCAGTTCGGGCAAACCCTCGTGGATGTCGGACATGACCGCCTGCCAGATCTCGGCGGGCAACCCGCCGCCGGTGACGCCCTTCAGGGGCGTGTTGTCGTCATAGCCCATCCAGACGCCGACCACGTATTGTTCGGAAAAGCCCACGAACCAGGCGTCGCGATAGCTGCTGGTGGTGCCGGTCTTGCCGGCCACGGGGCGCGAGCCCATCTTGGCGCGCCCGCCCGTGCCGCTGGCGATCACCTGCTCCATCATGTAGATCAGCTGGCCCGCCGCGCGCTGGCTGATGACGCGCTGGCCCATGCCGCCCGACTGGCCCATCAGCGGCTGGTCGTCGCCCGCGATGCGCAGTTCCACCAACCCGTAAGGCGCGACCGAGGTGCCGCCGTTGCGGATGCCCGCATAGGCGCCGGTCAGCTCCATCAGCGTGGCCTCGGACGCGCCAAGGCCCAAGGACGGGCTGGTGGTCAGGTTGCTGACGATGCCGAAGTCATGGGCGATGCGGCGGACCTCGGACCGGCCCACGGCTTCCTGCAGGCGGATGGTGGCGGTGTTCAGCGACTGCTTCAGCGCGGTCGTCAGCGTCACGTTGCCGTAATAGCGGCGGGTATAGTTCTGGGGCGACCAGGGCTTGCCGCCGGGGATGCGGATGGTCAGCGGCCCGTCCTCGATCCGGTCGCCGGGGCCATAGCCCGCTTCCAGGGCGGCGGCATAGACGAAGGGCTTGAAGCTCGACCCGGTCTGGCGCTTGGCCTGGACCGCGCGGTTGAAGGCGCCGTTCACGGTCAGGTCGCGCCCGCCGATGATGGCGCGCACCGCGCCGTCGGCGGACATCACGACCACCGCGGCCTCGGCCTTGCTGCCGTCCTTGACCTTTTCGTCGAAGACCCGCTTCATCGCGCGTTCGGCCGCCGTCTGGATGCGGGGGTCGAAGGTGGTGCGGATGGTCACGTCCTCGGTCGTTTCGCTGGTCAGGAAGCCGGGGCCGGATTCCATCACCCAGTCGGCGAAATAGCCGCCCGCCCGCGCCTCGGCCGCCTGCGACAGCCGCGCGGGATGGGCGCGGGCCTGCTCAACCTCGGCGGGGGTCAGGTAGCCTTCCTCGGCCATCAGGCCCAGGACCACATTGGCGCGTTCCTGGGCGCGCTTGAGGTTGGCGGTCGGCGCGAAATAGCTGGGCGCCTGCAGAAGGCCCGCCAGCATCGCGGCCTCGGACGCGTTCACGTCGGATGCGGGCTTGTTGAAGTAACGCTGGCTCGCGGCCTCGAAGCCGCGCGCACCGCCGCCCATGTAGGAGCGGTTCATGTAGATGTTGAGGATGTCGTCCTTGGAATACTTGGCTTCCAGGGCGAAGGAATAGGGAACCTCCTTCACCTTGCGCCACAGCGAGGTGACGCGGCAGTCCTGTTCGAACTCGGCCTCGTTCTTCCAGCGGATCGGGTCGAATGTGTCGCCCAGGCACAGCAGTTTCGCGACCTGCTGGGTGATGGTGGACCCGCCATGGCCTTCCAGCGGGCCGCGCCCTTCGGCCATGTTGATCTTGATGGCGCTGGCGATGCCGCGCGGGCTGATGCCGAAATGCCAGTTGAAGCGGCGATCCTCGGTCGCGATCACGGCTTCCTTCAGGATCGGGGCGATCTTGTCGCTGGTGACGGCGCCGTAGGTCTCGCCCCGCCAGGCGAAAACCTTGCCGTTGTTGTCCAGCATGGTGACGGATCCGCGCGCGCGGGCGTCGAACAGGGCTTCGGGTTCGGGCAGGCTGGCATAGAAATAGGCGGTGGCGGCGCCGACGATCAGGACCATGACCATGGCCAGCCGCCAGACCGATCCCCAGAGGATGCGCCAGATCAGGCCCACGGTGCCCGCGACCGTGCGGACCACGACATTGCCGCGCCGGGCAGGGGTCTTGTGGCGCCGCACGGGGGATTTCTGCTGGGGCGCGGGGCTGCGCTTGTCGGCAACAGGGCCGCGGCCCGTGCGCTTCGGGGTGCCGGTCGATCGTTTCATGCGTCAGGGTGCCTGCGTATCTGCCCAGGGCCGTTCAGCGGCCAAATTGTGCCGTACCCTACACGAAGAATCGCCGGGGGGGAATTGGGGTGACCAATCCGTGATTTGTGCATGAAAAAGGCCCGGCGGGTCGCGCCGGGCCTTTGCATCGCCGCAGGTTCCTAGTTGTAAGCACTTTCGCCATGGGTGGTGATGTCCAGGCCCTGGCGTTCGTCGGTGTCGGTGACGCGCAGCCCGATCAGCGCCTTGACGATATGGATGGCGGCAAAGGACACGGCGCCCGACCAGAGGATGGCGATCGCCACGCCCAGGGTCTGGTTCCAGACCTGCCCGGCCATCGAGAATTCCGCCACCGCATTCGCGCCATAGTCGAAGACGCCCGTCCCACCCAGCGAGGGCGCGGCGAAGACGCCCGTCAGGATCGCGCCGATGATCCCGCCGATGCCATGGATGCCGAACACGTCCAGGCTGTCGTCGATGCCCATGCGCGGCTTCATGCTGACGACGAACCACATGCACAGCAGGCCCGCGATCAGCCCGATGGCGATGGCGCCCATGGGGCCGACGAAGCCCGCCGCCGGGGTGATGCCCACCAGGCCCGCGATGGCGCCGGAAATCCCGCCCAGCAGGCTGGGGTGGCCGCGAAAGGCCCATTCGCCGAAGGACCAGGCCAGCACGCCCGCGGCGGTGGCGACGGCGGTGTTGATCATCGCCAGCGCGGTTAGGCCGTTCGCCTCAAGGTTCGACCCGGCGTTGAAGCCGAACCAGCCGATCCACAGCAGGCAGCCGCCGATCAGCGTGAAGGTCA
Source organism: Paracoccus sp. SSK6 (assembly GCF_039770665.1). Classification (NCBI taxonomy): domain Bacteria; kingdom Pseudomonadati; phylum Pseudomonadota; class Alphaproteobacteria; order Rhodobacterales; family Paracoccaceae; genus Paracoccus; species Paracoccus sp. SSK6. The sequence goes on from NZ_JBDPNJ010000001.1 coordinate 343,079, forward strand.
GGTTGTGGGGCGCCAGCAGTTCCTTGCGATAGCCGATGCGGGGACCGGCGACCATCGCCGCGACCAGGCCCGCCACGCCCGCGTTGATGTGGATCACGGTGCCGCCCGCGAAATCCAGCGCGCCATGGCTGAACAGCAGCCCTGAGGGCGCGTCATAGGCGGAAGGCCCGCCCCACCACCAGACCATATGAGCCATCGGCAGGTAAGACAGGAAGAACCAGATCACCACGAACAGCAGGATCGCGCTGAACTTCAGCCGTTCCGCCGTGGCGCCCACGATCAGGGCGGATGCGATGCAGGCGAAGGCCATCTGGAAGATCACGAAGGACAGTTCCGGGATCACCACGCCCGCGCTGAAGCCTTCGACGTTGGAGGCGGTGGTGACGCCCGCCAGGAACATCTTGGACAAGCCGCCGATATAGGGGGTCAGGGTGGTCACGTCCTCGGCCGCGCCCGCGCCGGTGAAGGCCAATGAGTATCCGAAGGCCACCCACAGGATTGCCACCATGCTGAACACCGTCAGCACCTGCATCAGCACCGACAGCATGTTCTTGGCCCTGACCAGCCCGCCATAGAACAGCGCCAGCCCCGGCAGCGTCATCATCATCACCAGGATGGCGGAAACCAGCATCCAGGTCGTGTCGCCCTTGTCCGGCACGGGTGCCGCGGCAACCGCGTCCTGCGCGAAGGCGGGCGCCGTGATCAGCATTGCGGCGCTGGCAATAAAGGGAGCAGCCCTTGTCATCATCAATTCCCCTTTGACGCGGCGCCGGTCGCGCCGCCGATGCCCTTTTCATGCGGCGGCATCCGGCGGCTTGCACAGGCGTCAGGCAGGCAGAGGAAAGGGTCAGACGGCAATTGCCGGTTTCATGGGCGGAATGCAGCGGCCACGCCCGAAAGAAAGGCATGGCACGGCTGGCAAACCCTTGCGGTGGATTTTGCCTGGGGCGCGCGCGCGCGCGGATCAGGCGACGCGGCTGACCACGAAATCCGCCAGATCGGACAGCATGTCGCGGATCGGATGGGCGGGCAGTTGGGCCAGCGCCGCCTTGGCCGTGGCGGACCAGCGCAGGGCGTCTGCGCGCGCGGCCTCCATCGCGCCGTGGCGGGCCAGCAGGGTCAGGGCGTGGTCCAGATCGCCATCGCGCTGATCGCCCTTTTCGATGCTGCGCGACCAGAAGGCGCGTTCTTCCGCGTCAGCCTTGGCGACCGCCTTGATGACGGGCAGGGTCAGCTTGCGTTCGCGGAAATCGTCGCCGACGTTCTTGCCGATGGTTTCCGTCGCGCCGCCGTAATCCAGCAGGTCGTCCACGATCTGGAAGGCGATGCCCAGGGCGTCGCCGTAATCGAACAGCGCCCGTACCTGATCGGGGGACGCGCCCGCGATGACGCCGCCCACCTCGGTCGCGGCGGAGAACAGCGCGGCGGTCTTGCCGCGCACGACCTTGAGGTAGATCCCCTCGTCCGTGCGCAGATCCTGGGCGGCAGTCAGTTGCAGCACCTCGCCCTCGGCGATGGTGGCGGCGGCGTTCGACAGGATCTCCAGCGTGCGCAGGTTGCCGGGTTCGACCATCAACTGGAAGCTGCGGGCGAACAGGTAATCGCCCACCAGCACGCTGGACTTGTTGTCCCACAGCAGGTTCGCCGTGGGACGCCCGCGCCGCTGGCGGCTTTCATCGACCACGTCGTCATGGAGCAAGGTCGCCGTGTGGATGAACTCCACCGTCGCGGCCAGATGGATGTGGAACGGGCCACCATATCCCATGATCCGCGCGGCGGCCAGCGTCAGCATGGGACGCAGCCGCTTGCCTCCGGCCTCGATCAGATGGGCCGTCACCTCGGGGATGCGGGGGGCGTTTTCGCTGGACATGCGGTCGCGGATGAGGGCATTGACCGCCTCCATCTCGGCGCCAAGCGCCTCGGACAGCCGATCCAGCGGTTTCTGGACGTTTTCCTGCACACCCATGGCCTTACCCCCTTGCAGCGCCCGTCCCTTGCCATGCCCTCGACAATTGCGCAACCGCCGCCTAGCGTTTCGGCCATGAAAGAACTGTTCCGCAGCAACGATCCCGTCCGCATGTCCCGCGCGCTTGGCCTGCTGGAGGACGAAGGGATCCCCGCCTTTCCCATGGACCAGCACATGAGCGTGCTGGAAGGATCGCTGGGCATCCTGCCGCAGCGGCTGATGGTGGCGGACCGTGACGAATTCATGGCTCGCGCCATCCTGCGCGATGCCGGCCTGGATGAGTGAGGCGTCAGAGGATGGCTTCCTGGACGGCCGGTTGCGGGTGGCGCAACCCCGGCGCGGCTTCCGGTCGGGCGCCGATGCGGTGATGCTGGCGGCGGCCTGTCCGGCGGTGGCGGGGCAATCGGTGCTGGAACTGGGCTGCGGGGCAGGGGTGGCAAGCCTGTGCCTGGGCTGGCGCGTGCCGGGGCTGCGGTTGGTCGGCTTGGAAATGCAGGGGGATTATGCCGATCTGGCGCGGCAGAACGCGGACGCGAACGGCATCGCGATGGAGGTGGTGACGGGCGACGTGGCCCGCCCGCCCGCCGACCTGCGGGCACAGGTGTTTGACCACGTCATCGCCAATCCGCCTTATTTCCTGGGCGGCACGGCGGCGCCCGATGGCGGCCGGGCCCTGGCGCGGCGAGAGGAAACGCCCTTGGCCACCTGGATCGACGCGGGCCTGCGCCGGTTGCGGCCCCGCGGCATGGTGACGCTGATCCAGCGGGCCGACCGGCTGGATGGGATATTGGCCGCGCTGGCGGGGCGGACCGGGGCCGTGACGATCCTGCCCGTGGCAGGCCGCGCGGGGCGCGAGGCCGGGCGCGTGATTGTCCAGGCCACAAAGGGCGCGCGGGGTCCGCTGCGGCTGCTGGCGCCCTTTGTCATGCACCGTGAAACCGCCCATGCGGGCGACCGCGAAGACCTGACGGAGGCCGCCTCAGAGGTGCTGCGCGAGGGTTCGCCGCTCACGCCGCTGTTTGCAAAAGTCTCGTGACAGAATCGAATGCCTGTGCTGCAATCCCTCCGTTCGACTCAACCTATACAGGAGGACGCGATGTCGGTTGCTTCCCACGTCGAGGAACTGCGCAAGAAACACCAGGTGCTTTCCGAGGCCGTTGAAAGAGAACAAAGAAGCCCTGGATCCAGCGATATGCAGATCAAGGCCATGAAGCGCGAGAAACTTCGTCTCAAGGAAGAGATTTCCCGACTGTCCCACTGACCGTTGAACGGTGACAGATTTGAAGCGGCCCGCGCGATCAGCGCGGGCCGCAACCATTTGTCGCAAGGGTCAGACGAAGAACTGGCCCCCATTGGCGCTGATGGTCGATCCGGTGATAAAGCCCGCCTCATCGGATGCCAGGAACACCACGGTCCGCGCGATCTCCTCGGGCTCGCCCAGGCGGCCGACGGGGATCTGCGGGATAATGCGTTCGTTCAGCACCTTCTCGTCGATGGCCTTGACCATCTCGGTCGCGATATAGCCGGGGCAGATCGCGTTGACGGTGATGCCCGCCCGCGCGCCTTCCTGGGCCAGCGCCTTGGTGAAGCCCAGGTCGCCCGCCTTGGCCGCCGAATAGTTGGCTTGGCCCGCCTGACCCTTCTGCCCGTTGATCGAGCTGATGTTGATGATCCGCCCGAACTTGCGGTCGCGCATCCCCGACCAGACCGGATGGGTCATGTTGAAGACGCCGGTCAGGTTGGTGTCGATGACTTCCTTCCACTGTTGCGGCGTCATCTTGTGGAACATCGCGTCGCGCGTGATGCCCGCGTTGTTGACCAGCACGGCAATGGGGCCGACCTCTTCCTCGATCTGCCTGATGCCCGCCGCGCAGGCATCGTAATCGGCGACCGACCATTTATAGGTCTTGATCCCGGTTTCTTCCGTGAACGCCTTTGCAGCGTCGTCATTGCCCGCATAGGTGGCGGCGACGGTATAGCCAGCCTCTTGAAGCGCCTTGGAAATTGCCGCGCCGATCCCGCGCGACCCCCCGGTGACAAGTGCAACCTTGGACATTGATCCCCCCTTGAATGATCGTGCCTGAAATATTGCTACAAGGCATGTTTGCAACGCGCAACATCATTGCGCGCCATTTTGCCTCAGCGTTCGACACAAAGGGCGACGCCCATGCCCCCGCCGATGCACAGCGTGGCAAGGCCCTTCCTCGCATCGCGGCGCTTCATCTCGAACAGCAGGGTGTTCAGCACGCGGCAGCCCGAGGCGCCGATGGGGTGGCCGATGGCAATGGCGCCGCCGTTCACGTTCACGATCTCGGGGTTCCAGCCCATGTCCTTGTTCACGGCGCAGGCCTGGGCGGCAAAGGCCTCGTTCGCCTCGACCAGATCCAGATCCTGGACGCTCCAGCCCGCCTTTTCCAGGGCCTTGCGGCTGGCCGGGATCGGGCCGGTGCCCATGATCGCGGGATCAAGCCCCGCCGTGGCATAGGAGGCGATGCGGGCCAGCGGCGTCAGGCCGCGGCGGTTCGCCTCGTCCTCGCTCATCACCATGACCGCCGCCGCGCCGTCGTTCAGGCCCGATGCATTGCCCGCCGTGACCGAGCCGTCCTTGGAAAAGGCGGGGCGCAGCTTCTGCATGGCATCGATGGTCGCGCCATGGCGGATGTATTCGTCCTTGTCCACCACCGTGTCGCCCTTGCGGGTCTTGACGGTGAAGGCCACGATCTCGTCGTCGAAGCGGCCCGCCTTCTGCGCGGCCTCGGCCTTGTTCTGGGAACCCAGCGCGAATTCATCCTGCTGGTCGCGGCTGATCTGCCATTGCTGGGCCACGTTTTCCGCCGTGGTGCCCATGTGATAGTTGTTGAAGGCGTCCCACAGTCCGTCGCGGATCATCGTGTCGATGAACTGCATGTCGCCCATCTTCTGGCCGGCGCGCAGATAGGCGGCATGGGTGGACATCGACATGCTTTCCTGGCCGCCCGCCAGCACCACCTTGGCATCGCCCGCGACCACCTGCTGGGCCGCCAGGGCCACCGCGCGCAGGCCCGATCCGCAGACCTGGTTGATCAGCCAGGCCGAGGATTCCTGCGGCAGGCCCGCCTTGATATGCGCCTGGCGGGCGGGGTTCTGGCCCTGGCCTGCGGTCAGCACCTGGCCCAGGATCGTTTCATCAACCTCGGCTGGGTCGATTCCGGCGCGGGCCACGACCTCCTTCAGGACGGCAGCGCCCAGGTCATGCGCCGGAGTATTGGCGAACGATCCCAGGAAACTCCCGACCGCCGTGCGGGCGGCGGAAACGATTACGGCTTTGGTCATGACGGGCTCCCTTCCCCTTGAAGGCCAGATGACTGGCGACTCGGGGACAGGATGCGGGTTCGTGCTGCCGCGTCAAGCACATCCCCCAAAAGGTGCAGCCGCATCTATCGCAGCGCGACCGAGGGCGGGGACTTCCAGGGCGGCGCGATGGTGGGCGCGCCGAAGTAATAGCCCTGCAGGCAGTCGATGCCGCTGTCGATCAGGAAAC